>NZ_RHNY01000012.1 GCF_003946345.1 Levilactobacillus tongjiangensis | reverse complement strand
GACAGTGATTCTGATTCCGACAGTGACTCAGACTCTGACAGTGATTCCGATTCCGACAGTGACTCAGACTCCGACAGCGATTCCGACTCCGACAGTGACTCCGATAGCGACAGTGACTCCGATAGCGACAGCGACTCGGACTCCGACAGTGATTCAGACTCTGACAGCGATTCAGATTCCGACAGTGATTCCGATAGCGACAGCGACTCCGATAGCGACAGTGATTCCGATTCCGACAGTGACTCAGATTCCGACAGTGATTCTGATTCCGACAACGATTCCGATAGCGACAGTGACTCAGATTCCGACAGTGACTCGGACTCCGACAGCGACTCCGATAGCGACAGCGATTCAGACTCCGACAGCGACTCCGATAGCGACAGCGATTCAGACTCCGACAGCGACTCAGATTCCGACAGTGACTCAGATAGCGACAGCGACTCAGACTCTGACAGTGATTCCGATAGCGACAGTGACTCAGATTCCGACAGTGATTCTGATAGCGACAGCGACTCAGATAGCGACAGCGACTCAGACTCCGACAGTGATTCGGACTCCGACAGTGATTCCGATAGCGACAGCGATTCCGACTCCGACAGTGACTCCGATTCCGACAGTGATTCGGACTCCGACAGCGACTCAGATTCCGACAGTGACTCAGACTCCGACAGTGATTCTGATTCCGACAGCGACTCAGACTCCGACAGTGATTCCGATAGCGACAGCGATTCCGACTCCGACAGCGACTCCGATAGCGACAGCGACTCCGATAGCGACAGTGATTCTGATTCCGACAGCGATTCCGATAGCGACAGTGATTCTGATTCCGACAGCGATTCCGACTCCGACAGTGATTCTGATTCCGACAGTGATTCCGATAGCGACAGCGACTCAGACTCCGACAGTGATTCCGATAGCGACAGTGATTCTGATTCCGATAGCGACAGCGATTCAGACTCTGACAGTGACTCAGATAGCGACAGTGATTCTGATTCCGACAGTGACTCAGACTCTGACAGTGATTCCGATTCCGATTCCGACAGTGACTCAGACTCCGACAGTGATTCCGATAGCGACAGCGATTCTGATTCCGACAGTGATTCTGATAGCGACAGCGATTCAGACTCCGACAGCGACTCCGATAGCGACAGTGATTCCGATAGCGACAGCGATTCAGACTCTGACAGCGATTCCGATAGCGACAGTGACTCAGACAGCGACAGCGACTCAGACTCCGACAGTGACTCGGACTCCGACTCTGACAGTGATTCTGATTCCGACAGTGATTCCGACAGCGACAGCGATTCAGACTCCGACAGCGACTCCGATAGCGACAGTGATTCTGACAGCGACAGCGACTCCGATTCCGACAGTGATTCTGACAGCGACAGCGACTCCGATTCCGACAGTGACTCAGACTCCGACAGTGATTCCGATAGCGACAGCGACTCCGATTCCGACAGTGACTCCGATTCCGACAGTGACTCCGATAGCGACAGCGACTCCGATTCCGACAGTGACTCAGACTCCGACAGTGATTCCGATAGCGACAGCGATTCAGACTCCGACAGTGATTCCGATAGCGACAGCGACTCCGATTCCGACAGTGATTCCGATAGCGACAGCGATTCGGACTCCGACAGTGACTCCGATAGCGACAGCGACTCTGATTCCGACAGTGATTCGGACTCCGACAGTGACTCCGATAGCGACAGCGACTCTGATTCCGACAGTGATTCTGATTCCGACAGTGATTCCGATAGCGACAGCGACAGTGATTCAGACTCCGACTCCGACTCCGACAGCGACTCAGACTCTGGCAGTGATTCAGATTCTGATGGCAATTCCGGTTCTGGCGACTCCGACTCAGATAGTGACTCCGATTCTGACAGCGATTCTGATACGAATGGTGGTGCAGGAGATGGAAACGGTTCTGAAGGCGACGGTGGCCCAGGTTCTGGTTCAGGGTCTGGTAATGGCTCCGGTTCTGGCTCCGGATCCGGTAGTGGTAACAGCAACTCCAATAATGGTGAATCTGGAACAACTGGTTCAGGCAATTCCAATGGCGGGGCATCTGCTGGTACTAATGGCGGGACTTCAAATGGTGGTGCTGCTACTACAACGCTTGCATACGCAGGAAACAATGGTGCTGTGACGCCAACTGCTACAAGCTACGCGCAACCTGTTGTAACGGACCTGACGAGTACTAACGGAACGAACGAAGATGGTAACGACTCTTCTGCAGACAAATCTAACGACAAGGCCAGCGACGATAATAACAAGTCGACTGACAAGTCAAATGCTTCGAAGAGTGGTGCAGCTGCTGATGCAACCAACCAAACTGCGGATGCTGATAAGGCATCACAGGCAAATGATGGCAATGGTTGGACTCTCTGGGGGTCAATCTTAGCTGCCATTGCTGCAGTAACTGGTGGTTCATGGTGGTACTTCGGCGGTAAAAAAAAGAAGAATGACTAAGTAAATAATTCTTCGAGAATTACCATGCAAAGCAACAATATGGTCCAAGAGTGGGTATGATCAATTTATGCTCAGCGGGTCCCCTTCGGGTCAAACTGGGGGGACCCTTATTATTAAAATGAAGTTAGTAGGAAAGGCGGCTCAATCTATGAAAAAGTCAGTAATCAAGCAATATCAGGTGGCTATTAGCAATCTTGGTAGTGTCAAGGATCGGGTGACTGGAAAGGTTACGCTGGCTTTGTCGGTATCTGATCGGCGTCATCGGGCAAAAATCCATTTTCTTCGGGATACCAGCATTGAACGTGTCTGGAGTCAGGTTGAGAGTATCTTGGCTGCGGCGCCACAGCATGCTTGGGTACGGATTGAAGTTGTTGAAGCAGTTCAAAGACAAAAGTTAAACAGTCTCAAGCAGAATCTGAATGATATGTTTCGCATGAATTACTGGCGTCGGGGTGTCAGTTTTGATGCTGACTTCAAGACAGCACTGTTAGAAATGGAAATTAATGGTCACGAGTTTTTTAAACCCAGTAAGCAACATAAAGTTGGCAAAAATGCTTCAGAATCTTGGATTGATTTTGACCAAATTAAAAAGTATCTCCAAGCTCGAGATGATCGTTCAGCTCAAGGCATTGAAGATACCCAATATGTTTGGACATTTGTTACTAAAGGTATTTTTTCAGATGGTGAAAAGATCTGGCCATTGCGTGAGGATGAAAGTCGGGGGATTGGCGTCAGGGAGCTCACTAATCCAAGAGAGGAGATCAACAGCTACCTGCACGCGGGTGAAAAATTTTTGATGAGGCAGATTAAGGATGATGGTCAGTTTATTTATGGTTACTACCCAGCATTGCAGCGAGTTCTGACAAATTACAACAGCGTGCGCCATTTTTCCTCGATCTATGCCTTATTGGAGGCGATTGATTTCACCAATCAGAATGAGGATGTTGCAAAGGCAAAGCTGGCACTTCAATGGGGGATTGATAACCTCACGTTTACTAAAGGTGATGCACTGTTTGCTGTTGAACATAATAAGAAGGCCAATGATGAGGTCAAGCTTGGTGCTCAGGCGATGTTGATATTGGCGCTGTGCAAGTACCAAGAAATCACAACGGATGATTCGTTTCTGAAATACGCTCAGCAGGCGTTCAATGGCGTCACAGCGTTCCGTCAAGAATCAGGACGCTTCAATCACGTATTGAATGTGGATTTGAGTGTTAAAGATGCTTTTCGAATTATTTATTACGAAGGTGAAATTACGTTTGCACTGGCTCGCTTGTTTGAATTGACTGGCGACGAGGCGGTTAAGCAACTGATCAAAGAAACATTAGACTTCATGGTTGCGAATAATTATGGACAGTACCATGATCATTGGATTTCTTACGCTGTGAACGAAGCGCTTCAAATTTTCTCAACAAATCGGGATTACATGTCGATGGGTCTAAAGAATGTTTTTGATCATCTAGACTTTATTGAGAAGCGGGATACTTCCTACCCGACGTTACTGGAGTTGTTAAATGCAGCCGTTAAGATGACGGACACCATTAAAGCAACTGGCAATGATGACCTGATGGAAGGCTATGATCTAGTTCGGTTACGGCGGGTTTGGCGTCAAAGGGCCGAACACGAAATGGCGACGGGAACGTTTGAGCCGGAACTGGCAATGTACTTTTACTATCCTGAAAAGTTTGTGGGCGCATTCTTTGCTCGGCATGATCACTTTAGAACGCGGATTGATGACTGTGAACACTTTCTGTCTGGCTTAATTAACTACTATAATTACAAATACTAAAGAGGAGTGAGTCTTGATGATAATTCTAACCAGTTTCTTTGCTTACAAGAAGGTCCAATTCTTCGTTCGAATGAGTATCTATGTGGTATTGGGAGTGGCAGTATTATTCGTCAGATTTAGAAATAAAAAGAAAACCCGTAAGCGATTGGATAAGCGGACTGAACGTATGATGAAACATACGCCAAAGAATGCGGATGGCAAGTATCCTTGGGAAGAATAGGGCTGAAAGCTTCAGGTGAATAGTTGGTAGCATACAAAAACTGCACACATGTATAAATATGTGCAGTTTTTGTTGAATTTTGATAGAAGTTATAAGTGGTTTAATTTTTTGAAGTAAGGCAAATTGACTAACTTATTCAAAACCCTAATAAACCAGCTACCCTCCACCAACACTACGATTAAAGCTCACGTTGGTGAGAATTCAAGAACAACAATCGGGTAACTTAGAACTAACCCAGACGGCAATAAAATAGTTATAGTAAAATAATGTATGTACAGTAAATTTGTGTTAACATGAACTTGTAAGCGCTAGCTCTTTCTTTGAGCTGGTGTAATGGTGTTTTAGATAATCTGTTGATGAGGGTAAGGCATCACTTGAGGAGGAATATGACATGGATAAAACAACCAGTTTAGTCGTTGATATTGATGGGACTTTGTGTGATTTAAAAACAAGTGACCAAAGTTATTTGGACGTTGCACCTAAGACAAGTGTCATCAATAAAATTCGAGAATGGCAGAAGCTAGGGTATCGAATCATTCTATTCACGTCTCGTCAGATGAGAACTTACGAAGGGAATTTGGGGAAGATCAATAAGTATACGGCACCCATCACTGAGAAGTGGTTAGCCAAGTATGATGTTCCGTATGATGAAATTATTTTTGGTAAGCCTTGGGCTGGCCGGGGTGGTTATTATATTGATGATCGGGCGTTTCGGCCGAGTGAGTTCCTTAAGAGTTCTCCCGAAGAATTAGAAGCGTTAGTAGATAAGGAGCGTGACGTACATTGACTAAGACATTGCTTATGCTTTCGGCTGCCAAAGTTGCCGATGATATGCAAGTGACCTTTGGGGATATCTATCCGGCTATGATTCCGGTGACTGATGGACAGTTGATTATTGATCGAACTGTTCAGCAGTACGCACCGCTCGGTTATCAGATGTACGTTGCGGTTAGTGCCAGTGATGAGAGCGTTGAAAGTCATATTGAAAAAAAGAACTTGGCAATTCGTCCCATCAAAGTGGCCAGCGGATTGAATCTGAGTGAAGCTGTTGCTCAATCAATGCAGACGTTGCGAAAAAAAGGCGACCTGCAAGAGCTGACCGTTATTTTTGGGGACACGGTCGTTGAAGCAACTGACCTAACCAGACCAGACACAATTTTCACGCATCACGTAGCCGACGCTGGCCGGTGGACCACCGTGACTTTTGATGAGCAGCAACATGTGAAATTTATAGATAAGATGGTTCCGCAAGGTGATCAGACTGAATATCAGGCGGCAGTCGGGGTTTTCAACTTCAGTGACGGGCGACACTTGGCTGATGAGTGGCAAGGTGCCAAGTCATTCTATGAGAACTTAAAAATCTACGATGAACAGCATCCACTGACTACTGCCGGTACGAAGCAGTGGTTGGACTTCGGTCATAGTGATAAGTATGCCGAAGCTAAACAAGTTGAAGCGAGATTCTTTAATAAAACCAATATTGATTTCAAACGTGGGATTATTCGGAAAGAGAGCACGGATGTTGATAAATTTTTGGGTGAAGTTAAGTGGTACTTGAAGCTGCCCAAGCGGTTGTCCTATATTGCACCGCGGATCTTTGATTATTCGTTGAACTATAATGCACCGTTCGTTGAGATGGAGTATTTTTCCTATGAGAGCCTGCACAATCTCTTCCTGTATGGGAATTTCGAACTAGGTTTTTGGCGAGAAATTATTGATGAAATGTTCTTCTTGCGCTCTGAAATGAACCAGTATCAGGTGACAGTCGATCACGATGAATATCAGAAGACAGTTGCGGATATGTATTTGAACAAGACGGTGGATCGGTTACACCGGTTGATTAAAGAAGATGAGTTCTACGCCAAGATTGCTGACAAGCCGCTGGTTATTAATGGTGAACAATACCCAAGCATCAACGCGATTATAGAAGCACTGCCAAAGGTGCTCGAAGAAAGTGGCGTCCTTAAGGGTGAGAATTTTGCGGTCATCCACGGTGACTTCTGCATGACCAATATTTTGTACGACAACTCTAAACACGTGATGCGGTTGATTGACCCCCGAGGCAAGTTTGGTAAATTTGATATTTACGGTGACGCTAAGTATGATTACGCTAAGATGATGCATAGTTTTTCCGGCAAGTATGACTGTATTATTTCGGACATGTTCCACGTCGAGGCGGATACGGATGGTCATTTGGACTATGGCTTGAGTGTTTCCGGTAATGAAGAACAGATTGGCCAATTATTTGAATCGATGCTGCAAGAACATTTGAATGATGCCGCTGCCTATGAGCAAATTCAATTGATTGAATCGTTGTTATTTTTGAGTATGATTCCGCTGCACAAAGATAAGCCAGAGCGGCAAAAGGCCATGTTGGCAGTGGGAGTCACTAAGTTCGCACCGTTTATGGAAAAGACTTTGGAGGGGTAATATTGCAAATTGTGGTCACGATGGCTGGACAAGGGTCCCGCTTCAGAAAAGTTGGGTATACAGTCCCTAAGCATGAAATTGAAGTTCGTGGTAAGAGTCTGTTTGAATGGGCCATGCTGTCGTTGAAAGACTTTGTGGATGAGGAGTTCGTCTTCGTTGTTAGAAAAGGGCAGTATGATCGTGAGAGATTGGAGAATCTGATTCAGCAGGCAGGTATTCATTAATTTCAGTTAGTTGAAATTGACGAATTGACCTCTGGCCAGGCATCGACGGTCATGGCTGCTAAGAACGTACTCAAGCCAGAAGCTGGGGTTGCCGTCTACAATATTGACACTTACGTAGAACCGAACAATATTTTAAAGGCAGACTTGGCAGGTTGCGATGGTAATCTGACGACCTTCACGGCTCCGGGGGATCACTGGTCTTTTGTGCAACTAGATGAAAGCGGTCACGTCACTGATGTCGTGGAAAAGCGGCGGGTCTCTGACCACGCCTCCGTTGGGTTCTACTATTTTGCCAGTTTTCAGCAATTTGCTGATATTTACCAGCGGTACGGAGCAGCTATCAAACAGGAATACGGCGAGGTTTATGTGGCACCGATGTATCATTACATGCTTCAAGAGGGTGCCAAGATAACTTATACGGATATTCCGTTTGATGTTGTACATGTGCTGGGAACGCCAGAGGAACTGGCGGTCTTTAAGGAGGCGGCAGCCAAATGAAACATGTTTGGGCAATTGTTTGTGGGACGCTCCGAGATGAAGTTGAGTTTAGTTTGATTATTGATCGGTTGTTAACGTGGAGAGAAAAGGGGACGATTGAGGGAATTGTCTTTTCAACCTGGAAGGATGAATTGGGTGAGAAGCAGGCATTGCGGGAGAAACTAAGGTTAAATGATGTGAAGTTGGTAGAGTCATTGCCTAATGATTCACGAGTAGGAACATTAAAGAGCAATTCAATAAATTATTGGCGACAAGCGACGCAATTGCAGGCTGCCTTAGATGTTATTCCTCGTGGAACGGTTATTTTAAAAACCCGTACAGATCGAGCATTACCAGCAACCCAGCGTTTAGTTGCAATACTCTCTGATGCCAACCCGTTACCAAAGGTGTCAAATGCTGCTGATAACTTTAAATTAAAGAATTTCCCGATTGAGTTTGGCCATCAAATTGCAGTTTTACAGGCTCGTTCCAGTAGAATTATGCAGTATACAGATTATGCTTTTTTGGGATATCACGATGATATTGAAAAGTTGATAAATTTTGACGTTTCCGAATTTTATCTGTCAAGGGATTTGGTTGCTAACACACAATTTTTCATATATCCATTTTTCAGAGATTTTCCTGTGATCAAGGACTATTTTCATCTGATTAATTTCCGCCCGCTAATTGGTGATTTAGAAAATTATACGTTGCATGAAGGAAAAAAATTCCCGCAATTTTTTGAAAGGGTATATGCTGCATTTTTCCAAATTCTATTGACACATTTTCGACTATTAAGCCCAAATCCAGAAAAATTGGGGTCTACTGGGCAACCAATTGAGTTTGCTGATTTCTTTAAGACTGGGCATAACGGTCATCTTGTTCATGATGCATTAGGAGTATCTTTTAATTCAAAAGAAATACTTGAAGATTTCGTGAAGCAAACAGGAGTTGAAAACAATTTGAGTACAAAGAACGTACTTAAATTATTTTCAACATTTGTACCTGATAATTTGCAGAGAGCTACTCCAAAGGAAATGGACGAGCTTGATGTTTTTCAAAAAGATGAAGCTTTTTCAGCTCACCATTGGCTTCGTAGAACGCGGATTGAGGTAAAGTCTACAAAATCGAACTATAGTGTTCCAATGTCATTTACTTTTCCAGGAGTTTCGTCTGAGGAGCAAGCGAAAATTTGGAATGCCTGTTCAAAATCAACTAACGTACCAAACTTTTTATTTGAATATTGGTGTAAGCATCAGCTTACACCAGCTGATACGCCAGTATACCTGTTGAGTTGTGCGAAGGCTGGTAATCAATATGGTATTTTGACTTTGACCAGATTATTAAGAGGACACAAGCTGAGCGATGAAGTTGCAAAAGAAGTAGTGCGTATCAATAATTTTCGGGCGAGCATGCATCGACTTCACGGAACAATCAACGTCAAGGTGAGTTGTTATATCTTGAGTTATTGGGCATATGTTCGGCACGAGCAGCAGGAAGTGACACCTGAGCTTTCAAAACAGGTTTATGCAGTACTGAACCGTTATCTCCCGGGAAGAGCTGAGGCATTTATGTTGGCTTCCAAGGAGCCCACAAAATTAGAAATGTTCTTTGACGAACAATTATCCAAGGTTGACGATGGTAAGCATCAAGTCCGTTATCGTCGACTAGTAGAATTAGCTCTAGAATTAACGAAGAAGAGTAAATACTGGGATATTTTAAATGGTCTTTTTACGACGAAAGAACCAAGAAACAAGGCAAACTACGAATTTGCTATTCGAAATTCGCTGTTGGGAGTTGATTGAAGCAATGTTTGCTCAAAAAATTTTGCTGGAACACAATCAGATTTTGAAAAGTATTGGGGATTCAAACACCCAAGTTGAATCTGGTATTGGGAATGCGGTTACGTTGTATGTTTTTCTGAATCTGATGAGCATTCAAAAAATCGAACCTAATACGATGACTCAACTATCAAAAAAATTTGTGAAGGAAAATGACCCAAGTCATAAACTTTTCGAAGAGGAAGAGGTGCTGAGTGCACAGCAATTAGTTGACTTGATGTTAGTTACGTCTAATCCAGCTGTGGCACTCGCGATTTGCCAGATGGTGCGCGAACAAACTCATAAAAAAATGAGTGCGCTTTATCGAGAACTTCCTTGGATAAATAAAATGGAAGGAGCTCTGGCAAATCAAACAGGGCGGATTCGGAATTCTGTTAGGCAAATATACGATATTAGAATGCTTCGCTGCTTAGGAGTGGTCTTCTCACAGCTGAAATTGTCGTATAGGGATTTGATGCATCAAACTGATTGTGTCCAATCAGGCAAGTACTTTTACAATTCGACGATGTTAGTGAAAAATGGTGAATTGACAGGTGGCTACTTTTTCGGACCAAACAATGGTGATGCTATTGCATTTGACCATACGAACATGTATGTGATATTGGGTGCAGAGAATGGATATCAGCGCGACATTATTCTTTCAAAACTGGTTGAAGATGTATATGAGATTTCTGGCTCTCAGTTGTCTGCTTATGCAATCGAGGAATTGAATCTAAAGTCCAATCAACCAGTCGTCAGCTTTTGGGGAGATGTTTATCCAGGTGAATTTTATTCTAAGCGGCGTTTGAAACGTCAACAATGGGATCCACTCTCGGAAAAAGGTTATGACTATACTTTTTTAGGGATGAAGTCCTATCTCCAAAAAAATAGCCTTAATGTCTTTAATTTGGAATCAGTTTTAGTGGATGATCTTGAAAGCTCAAAATTACTGAATTCAAAGGCATTTGTACTTGGAAGTAAGCCTCGTAAAACATTGCAGGCTCTTAAGAAAGCAAATCTAGGATTGGCTTTGATGGCCAATAATCATGGTGGGGATTATGGAGAAAATGGATTTGAACAATCCATCGAATATTTAGAAAAAGCAGAGATTCCTCATATTGGTGTGGGACAGGATATTGATAAGGCAACAAACCCCGTACGAATAAATGGACAGGGTGTCAAGATTTCTCTCTTTAATGCATATTGGTACAACAAGAGATATTATCGGGAATACGAGTTTTACTCGTTGTTTGGCAAGATGGGTGTATCACCATTAGGTGAAGTACTATTTCGTAAAATTGCTTGGGAACGACTCCAGAATCCAGAGAGGTTGATAGTTGTTTCACCACATTGGGGTACGGATTTTCAACCGGTAGCTGAACGTCAAAAACAATTAGCAATGAAAATGATTGGCGCAGGGGCAGATATCATCATAGGACATGGGGCACACGCGTTGCAGGATATTGAGTTGATTTCAGGTCATCCAGTTTTTTATGGTCTTGGGAATGCTTTTTTCAACAGTGAAGGAGAATTTAAAAAATACCCTCATTCATTACCTTTTGGTGGGTTCGTCGAAATAAGTGCCAATGAGGATGGTATGTTGTTAACTGTCCGATTTATGAACGCTGAAAATCATGAAACCAAATTTCAACCACGTGTGGTCACAGAAAATGAGTTTTCCAAGT
This sequence comes from Levilactobacillus tongjiangensis, assembly GCF_003946345.1. GTDB lineage: Bacteria > Bacillota > Bacilli > Lactobacillales > Lactobacillaceae > Levilactobacillus > Levilactobacillus tongjiangensis. The sequence continues at coordinate 89,731 of NZ_RHNY01000012.1, read as the reverse complement.
TACTTCTAGGCTTGAAGTTAAATGGGAGTGAGTTAGACAACTGGAAGATTGACAATCAAACGTTGCAGTACGTGTATCGAAAAAATAGATTAAAATAAACAATTCAGCATATTTATATGGAATGCTAAATCATTAAATCTTTGTGGAGGGGATTCACTTGCGGACAGTATGGGCAATGGTTTGTGGAACAGTTAGAGATCAGGTTGATTTTAGTATGATAATGGATTTTTTATTGAAGTCCAGGCAGAAAGGAATCATCCAAGGTATCGTGGTAACTACTTGGAAAGATGAGTTCGCAAATCTGAAGTCGCTCCGTGAAAAGCTGATAGAGAATGACGTCGCGATTGTAGAATCTGAGCAGAATGATCATTTAGTTGCGGGGATGCGGTCAGGTTCAGTGAACTACTGGCGTCAGGCTAAGCAAATGCAAGCGGCTTTGGATGTGATACCAGCTGAAGCTATCGTTTTAAAAACGAGAACTGACCGAGCATTGCCAAGTACACGTAAGTTTTTAGCAATGCTTGATGAACCCGATCCACTCCCAAGGGTGGCTGATAAAGTTCAACAATGGAATCTACCAAATTTCCCACAAGTCTTTGAACATCAAATCGCAATCTTTAAAGCACGTACGGGTAGAATTCTTCAGTTTTCAGATTTTGCATTCATGGGTTATAGCGCAGATGTTCGCAAGTTAATTAACTTTGATATTGCAGAATTTTCGTTCACTAGGGGATTGGTTGCTAATATTCAATTCTTTATTTATCCGTTCATTCGACAATATCCAATCATCAGGGATTATTATCGGGTAGTTGATTTTTACCCGTTACTCGTAGATTTAAAGGAGTATACGCAGAATGGTGGAACTAAATTTCCGGGCTTTCTTGAAAGACTCTATGCAGTTTATTTTGGGATATTAGCAATACACTTTAGAATTAGTAGTTTTCAACCGGAAGGATTTTTCGAAGATACAGAGCTACCTATTGAATTTAGTGATCTTTTTCATTCCGGTCATAAAAAGCTTTTAGTACACGATGCTTTGGGTGTTACGTTTAACGCGCAATTGATTCTAGATGAATTTTTAAAGCAATCGATTAAAGAAAAAAATGTCACCAAAAAAAGCTTATTTAGTAGGTGGGTTAAATGGTCCGATGAACCCACAAGTGAGTCCGTCGTGGTACATGAAAGATCGACAAAAAACGTTTTGGCAATCTTGAAATCAAAGCAGACCGATATTTTTGATCGCATTACTAATACTGAACTAGCCGAATTAAAAAGCTTTTCACAGAACAAAGATTTTTCACCTAATCATTGGCTGAGAACAAATACTTCTACGTTGGTTGAGCAAGATATTGCTTATAAAAAATCACTGAGATACGAATTGCCGGGTATTTCGGATGAGCAGCGTCAGGCTATCTGGCAGGAGTGCGAGAGTGATCTAAGTGCAAGTAGTGTTTTATTCAAATTCTGGATTTCACATGATGTGGCGCCTAAATACAGTGCTCCCTACTTGATGAGCAGTGCTCGAACGAATAATCGTTTTAGTATTTTGACAGGAACAAGGCTTTTGCAAGCTGGTTATTTGAATGAAGGAGAGACTTCTGAAATACTTCGAATCAATAATTTTTTTGCTGGTTTTCATGTTCATCATCACGAAATGAATGCAGAAATTGCTTGTTATATTTTGGCTAGATATATGTACCTGAACGAGCATAAGATGAATATTCCTCGTGCAACGATAGCTCAAGTGAAGTATGTTTTTGAGCGGTTTTTGCCAGGAAAGTTCAGTGAATTTAATCAGCTTGTTAGTGAACCGCAAAAATTAATGACTTTCTGGGATAATCAGGTAGAACAACAAACTAGGGATTTTGCGCGGCAACGTGTCTTAGAATTGGCGTTAGAGACTACGCATCGGCAAGAATATTGGCAACAGCTTGAACCAATGATAAGTCATAAACCGAAGTTCTATAACTATTTGGCTGCATATCGGTATGGCGTAAAATGGCAATTGCTTTAGATCTATCAATAATTTTAGGCATTAGATTAATGTGATTTGCAATTTCGAAACAGAAATTGCAGATTCTAGGTCGTGAATTGCTTTCAGATTAGTATATGCAAGATTATGTGATCTGAGTCTTAAGGATAATGGGATGATTAGCAATGTCTTGGCTTCGTTGTTGTCTATCTTCTCCTAGGAGAAGATATTTGTTAGTGCGAATCATCGACTCACGCACACTCTAACCAATTAAGTATGTAAAGTATACGAGCAACCGAAATAATGATTACTATCGGATTGAGGTTGGAAATGAACAGTATGTCGTGGGTGTTGGGACTTTTGGATAACTGTTAAGTAGTTTATTGAGAATGTTTATTTTCACTTTAACGTGGTTATGGTTGAAAAATGGGATGCTGAATTCAGCATCCCATTTTTTATAAATCCAACATCATTTGAAGTTAAGAAACTATTAGTTGAACAAAAAAATTGTAATGAATCTCAGGAACAAACATTTTGTTACAATTTTAATTATGTGTAAGAATATTTTGAAAAGTGTTTGACTGAATCAAACTTAATCATTAATGAGAGAAGTGGTATATTGAAAACAGTTGATATTTTAGAGGCAGTTTTTGACAAAGGTGTTATAAGTAGTTTTTAATGAATAAATTAAGGGTGTGAATATGATATGGCAACAGAAATAAAAGGCGTCACTTTTTTTCAAAAAGGTTTAGTTTATGAGAAAGAACAATTTAGCAAAAGATTTGATTTTGCACCAGAAACTGGCAAGATGCTTAAGGACCACAAAATTTTTACCCGTTTTATGTCTGCAGATATCCGATTCAAATTGAATGAGAGACTTCATGTGGCCCGGAATGTGTCTGTAGAACCATACACTATTTTTGCTTCAGGGGGATATTTTTTTTCGATGGGCGCATTTAGTTATTCTCAAAGTAATTTACCAATTCATACGATTATTGGCCGGTATTCGGTGATTTCTGGTGCAGTGAGGGAAATGGGGCCTAACCATCCAATGAATCGCTTTACCTCGTCAATTCTGACCTACGACCCCCACAACGCTGCTCTCAATACATATAAAGAAGATTTCAACGCACATATTGAACCGGTTCGAAGTGATGTGACAAGGGAGTATCCAATCATCATCGGCAATGATGTCTGGATTGGAGAAAATGTGACCTTTTCTTCTAAGGGGATTGTGGTCAATGACGGTGCCGTCATTGGTGCTGATTCGGTAGTTACCAAAGACGTTCCACCATACGCAGTGGTAGTTGGTGTTCCAGCTCACGTGATTAAATATCGTTTTGACCCAGATACCATTAAAAGATTAATGGCATTGAAGTGGTGGCAATATGATTTTGGACAATTTACAAATATTAAAGTTGATGATCCAATCGACAAATTTTTGGACGAGGTTGAGAGCCTACAAGCAGCTGGTAAACTCAAGCCTTATGAACCTGAAATTGTGACGATGGCGGATTTTGACCGTTTAGAAGAAAAATAATTTGGTTACTTATAAAGAGAGGTTACTGATATCTGATCAGTAGCCTCTCTTTTAAGTACTTTTGATAGAGTAAAGACTAAAAAAACTAGTTGCTTTGGGGCTTTTTAGGGTCTTCCTCTTCAGTCTGAATGAAATCATCGATTCCGATTGGGGTGGGATTAAATGGTTGAATGTCACCCATGTCGATTAGGTGCTCCATTGAATGAATGAAATCTTCGATTTTGTCATCGCCACGAATGCCCTCGAAGTCAGCAAAGCCATATTGCCACCACTGAAGTTTTAATAGGTGTTGAATAATTTCAGGTGGGAATCGATATTTGAGAATTTTAGCGGGTACCCCGCCAACCACAGCGTACGGTGGGACATCTTTAGTGACTAACGCACCACCAGCAATGACGGCACCGTTGCCGACTGTAACACCTTTAGGAACAAAGGTAACGTTTTCGCCAATCCAAACATCATTCCCAATGGTAATCGGGCCACCATTTTTGACCTTGCTAGGAACATTTTGGAAGGATTTTCCCGCTTCCTCTAGGTAGTCCTGGTAGGCACTGTTATGCATATCATAGGTTAGCGTTGATGAGGTGAAACGATCGATTGGGTGGCTACCCTGCATTCGTCTAACTCCGCTAGCAATGGAGGAGTATCGACCAACGACAGTATTAAGTGGTAAATCATTATTACCTGTCAAGCTAAACGCACCCATGGAGAAAAAACGTCGGCCGCCAAGAAATAATGTATAAGGTTCTATTTGAGCATTTAGTGGAACTTCAATCAGAGAATCATATCTTAAACGGTGAGAGCCGTCTTTAATTATCCGTGTATAAATATGTTTCTCATTGAACATGTCTCGCAGTGACTGGTTAACCTTAAATTGCTTACGACGAGGCAAGTACATTGCTTCTAAACCATTCTGAGCAAAAGTAATGCCATTGATTTTTGATGTCATCCGGATGCTTCCTTTACGTTAAAGTTATTAGGTAGCAATACTAGCACTGTGAGATTACTCTTGCTGCCAGTTTATTTTTTATAATAACATTTTAAACTATTAAATAGCATTTGTCAGCAGCGAATACTAAGTTATAGGCTAACCAAGAAATATAAAAACCCCATGATTCGATATCTGTGCAAATAAATATTCTAAATAAAAAGATGAAATTGGGTAGAGAGTGCAATGCTCCCGTCCCAATTTCATCGTCAATTGCTTACAGCACATTTTCCCCATAAACCAATTTAACACCTAACGCATCAGCCACACTGGCTGCTTCATCAGCCGTCACATCAGCCGGTACGAGCACCACGCTATCTGCATCGGCCAAGCGTTTGCTGGCGATCCAGTCGGCTTCACGGTCGTCACTGAACTTACCCGTGCTCAGGACGCGGTCGACACCCTGACTACCCAACCAATCCAGTGCCGCACCGCGGTCCTGTGGTCGGATCTGATCGAAGGCCGTATCAAACGTCAACGTCATGCCACCAGCAGCGGCAATCAGCGTACTGAGGACTTCAACGTCCAACTGGTTCTGGTCGGTGAGGGCACCAAAGATGGCGCCGTCCGCTCCTAATTGTTGGGCTTCTAACAAGTCAGCCTCCATCATCTTGATTTCTACGCCGTTGTACGGTGATTTGCCACCCCGTGGCGCGATGATCAAGTCGAGGGCTACCTGGTGCTCATGAGCGTAACGTACGGCTTCACCCATGACGCCCTTGCTGACCGTGGTGCCACCAGCCGCCAAGTTATCAGCGAGGGCCACCCGTTTGGCACCCGCTCTAATAGCAGCGGGTAATTCAGTATAATTTTCTAGTAACGGTTCAACTAACAGCAAAATCGTCATCCTTTCTCTGGCCGCTTGCGATACAGCGGCGAACAGTATGGTACAATGTACGCACCATTTTATTTCTTTAGGGGTGAAACTATTGAAACCGGAATCTAAGCAGCATCGGTCGTGGTTCTGGAGCTGGGTCGTCAATAACCGCCTAGTTTCCATCCTGACAATCACGCTTCTTATTTTACTCATTTTACTTGTCCTAAGTAAAGTCCCATGGCTCGCAACCCCGTTTGTTTTGGTGGGACAGATTCTGGGACTACCGATTATTTTGGCCGGCGTGGGGTATTATCTCTTAAATCCCATGGTGGATTGGTTGGAAAAACGGGGGATTCACCGCAGTTGGTCCATCATTGGGCTCTTTATTTTGGTGGCCCTTTTGATTGCCTGGGGACTGCTCAGCCTGATTCCCATGATTCAGCGGCAAATGACGTCACTCATTACGGAGTGGCCGCACTACTGGCACCAGATTACGCAGACCAGTATGACCTGGCTGAAAGACGACCGGCTAGATGGCATTCGCAGCCAACTGGACCAATTCAACCAGCAACTTTCATCTAGTTCGTCGACCGCCATCTCCTCATTTGCCAAGAGTACGGTCAGCTCGGTAGGGGGAATCGTGAGTCGCGTTGTCTCCGTGGTGGTTGCTGTGGTAACGGCACCATTTATCCTGTTCTATCTCCTGCGAGATGGTCACCAGTTGCCTGATTATCTGGCAAAAATCTTACCGGTTAAACGCCGGGCCTCCGTGGTTCAGCTTCTGCGCGAAATGAATCGGCAGGTCAGTAACTACGTCCGGGGTCAGTTGATTGTGGCGTTCATTGTGGCCATTCTCTTCTATCTTGGTTTCTTGATTGTTGGCCTGCGGTTTGCCTTACTCTTAGGCATTGTTGCCGGGGTACTGAATCTGATTCCGTATCTGGGGTCGTTCCTGGCCATGGTACCGGCAGTTGTAGTGGCTGCATTCATTTCACCCTGGATGTTGGTCAAGGTGCTCATCGTCTTTATTATTGAACAAACGTTAGAAGGGCGAATCATCTCGCCACTTGTGTTAGGAAGTTCCCTCAAGATTCACCCGTTGACCATTATCTTTATCCTGTTAATTGCAGGGAAAGCATTTGGGGTGCTCGGGGTCGTCTTGGGAATTCCAGGCTACGCCGTCATTCGAGTCGTTGCCACGGAAATCTTCCATTGGTATCAGAAATTTGCGGGTGGTTATGAAGAACCCGTTGTCGAACAAGGAGTCAGTGAAAATGAAGAAAATTGATCAAGCGACGGCTTTTCTAGCCGCTCGTCCCACACTATTTCGGTGTCCTGTCTGTCTAGAACCGTACGCCACGGTCGAGGGTCACAGCCTCATTTGTCCGAACGGCCACAACGTTGACCTTTCTAAGAAGGGGACACTGTATTTCATGCAGCGCGCAGTTGCCAGCGAATATGACAATGCCATGTTAGCTGCTCGCCGGCGGATGTTACAGGCTGGTTTGTTTAAGGGCATCACGGATGCCTTTGCGTCTAAGTTACCAGCAACGCCACAAACGATTTTGGACGTTGGCTGTGGGGAAGGGACGCCGTTAGACGACGTTCTCGCCCAACGTGATGGGCAGGACACGGCTGTTGGTTTCGACCTGTCTAAGCCAGGAATCAACCTCGCCACGCAGCTTGAGAACAACGCGTTCTTCTGTGTGGCGGACCTAGCCCAAATGCCATTCGCTGACAGCCAATTTACGGCGATTTTAGACCTATTCTCGCCGTCTGCCTATAATGAGTTCAACCGGGTCTTGGCGCCTGGAGGACAGCTCCTAAAGGTGATTCCTAACGCCGATTACTTAATTGAGTTGCGACAAGCTATCTTCCCAGCTGGCAGTACCCACGCGACCTACGATAATAGCAACGTCTTGAACTTGTTCCAGCAGCATTATCCAGATTCAAGTGTTGAACGGATCCGTTACCAGGTACCGGTCCCAGCTGAGCTATTCAGCGACCTGATGTTGATGACGCCCATGCACTGGGGAGCATCGGAAGACCGGTTGGCCGCAGTTAAGGCTGATCCGTTCCCAGAGATCACCGTGGACGTGACCCTCTTAACGGCACAAGGGATTTAGTAAAACGTTAAAAAATCTTATGTAAAGTTCTTGAACAGCTAACGGGGGAGTGTTATATTGACCTATGAGAAATCGTTTGGCGGTCGACATCAGTGAATAACTGTTAGCGGCTGACAAGTAGCACTTCACTAAAGTAGTTCCTCGCCGTGCCCACACCGAGGAACTGCTTTTTATTTTGTCCTTTTTTAGATGGGCGAGGGAATTGCGCGGCCCTTTTGACTTGATCCAGTGACAGGTTTTTTGTGGCAGGCAATTGCTAGCCTGACCTGGTCTATTTGAGGTTTTAGTTGAATAGGCATTAGGTTGAAATCAGCTAATGCTAGTGGTCAATGGCATAATTCGATAAAACTTTATTGTAAGAAGTCAGCAATTTAAAGCGGAGGCGGTCGGGGTGGGGGCCAGCAGTGAAAATGTCGTTAGCTAGCGTATTTTGCTAGGTTACGACATGGGCGAATTTGAAGACCCATGAGTTTACGGGTCTTCAAATCGAGCGAGAAGCCCGGTCTTTGGCTGAAGCGTCCCCACAGCTGGTCCCCACCCCGACCGCCGGAGCGCGATTCACAAAATCTGCCTTTACCCCCGTTACTCTCTTGTCAAAGCCCACTGAAAATGGCTATAATGATGGGACAGAACGAATGTTTGATAACAGAACGGAGAAGAGAATTTTATGGCAAACCATATTGCGTTATTTGAACCGCTATTTCCCGCTAATACGGGAAACATTGCCCGGACCTGTGCCGGGACGGATACGATTTTAGACTTAATCAAACCCCTGGGTTTTTCCGTCGACGACGCCCACTTAAAACGGGCCGGCTTGGACTATTGGGACAAGGTTGACGTCCGGTATCATGAGAATCTCCCTGCCTTTTTAGACACGATTCCAGAGCCAACGCAACTCTACCTGGTCTCCAAGTTTGCTGACCAAGATTACACGGAACCGGACTATAGTGTGAACGAGAATGATCACTACTTCCTATTTGGGAAGGAAACCACGGGGTTGCCAGAACCATTCATGCGGCAACACAGTGAAAAGTGCATTCGGATTCCGCAAGACGACACACACATTCGGGCTCTCAACCTGTCCAACAGTGCCGCCATTGTGATTTACGAAGTCATGCGCCAACAGGCTTTTCCTAATTTGGAACGGGTGCACACTTATCCACACGATAAATTAAAATAAAAATTGAAAGGAGGCTCACCGTTGGCTACCAAACGAAAAACAACGCGCCGGAAAACGACGAAGCGCCAGCCAACGAAACGCCGAAAAACTTCGGCTAAAAAGCAGCCGTTTCTATATACCGCTAACGTAATTGGGTTAGTTTTGATTGCCCTAGCAGCTTTAGGACTGTTTAACTTGGGCTTACTGGGCACGCTCTTTGCAAACCTAGTCCGCTTGACTGTGGGGGACACCTATCAGTTTGGGCTCATCGTGGTGGCCGCTTTGGGGGCTACCCTCACCGTAACGGGAGAATTACCGCGACTAGCACGTCATTACTGGTTGGGAAGTGGGTTGATCTACGGTGGTTGGTTGCTATGGATCTCCGCCAACCACTTTTTACAGGTGGATCAACACAGTCAATTTATCAGTACAATTTGGCATGACGGTCTGTCTGATCTTTGGACCGGTGGTCTGACTGCCCAACTGGGTGGTGGGGTCATTGGGGCCGTTGAGCTGAGCATTGTGGCTTGGCTGATTGCCCTAGTGGGCTCCCAGATTGCTGCCTGGTTGGTGATGGCTGGTGGGGTAATCGTCTTTTTCCAGATTCCCTTCAGTACGATTCAATCCTGGTTGCAGACTACTTGGGCAGCGCTTCATCGGGGTGCTCAGGCCAGCGGCGTGGCGCTGAAACGGGGCGGAGAAAAGGTTCAGGAACACCGCAATCAACGGGCCAAATCTCGACCGGCCGCCGTCACAACTAATGACAAACCGGCCCCGAGTTTCCCCGCAGATCCGAACGACAAGGACTTGCCGGAACCCCATGCTAAAACTAAAGATGAACCAAGCTACCACATTACCGTGGCAGCCAATGAAAATTCTAAGCCGGCGCCAACTCATGAACCAGATGAGACGGCGGATACGACTGCTGAAGCTTTGGCTAGCAGCACGCCGGTCGATCCTAACTATCAGTTGCCAACGGCCGACCTGTTGAAACAGGTACCACCGACCGACCAGACCGAGGAAGTTAACGCCATTGATGCCAACACTAAGATTTTAAAGCAGACGTTGGACAGCTTTGGGGTGGACGCCGAGGTCAAGAATGTTAGCCTGGGACCGTCCGTGACCGAGTACGAATTGCACCCGGCTATTGGGGTTAAAGTCTCCCGCATTGTTAATTTGGCGGATGACCTGGCTTTGGCTCTGGCAGCTAAGGGGATTCGGATTCAAGCACCAATTCCTGGAAAGCCTTTGATTGGTATCGAAGTCCCAAATAAGGAAGTTTCAACGGTTTCCTTTAGAGACGTGGTTGAAGCACAACCGGCTCACCCCAACAAACCGTTGGAGGTTCCGTTAGGGCGTAACGTGACTGGTCAAGTGGTGACTATGGATCTCACGAAGATGCCGCACCTGCTGATTGCTGGGGCGACGGGGAGTGGTAAATCTGTGGCGATCAATGGCATCATTACTAGCATGTTGATGAACGCACGGCCAGACCAGTTGAAGTTGATGCTGATTGACCCCAAGAAGGTGGAATTGAGCGTTTACAATGGGATTCCACACTTATTAACGCCAGTAGTGTCTGAGCCGAAGAAAGCGGCACGAGCTTTACACAAGGTCGTGGCTGAAATGGAACGACGCTACGAACTCTTCTCACAATTTGGCCAACGGAAGATCTCCGGGTATAACGCCTTTGTTCAAAAGGCGAATGCCGAGGACGACCAGGCGTGGCCAACGCTGCCTTACATTGTGGTGGTCGTGGACGAACTGGCTGATTTGATGATGACGGTCTCGAATGAGGTTGAAGACGCCATTATTCGGCTGGCTCAAATGGGTCGGGCGGCAGGAGTTCACATGATTCTGGCTACGCAACGGCCTTCCGTGGATGTCATTACCGGCCTGATCAAGGCCAACGTGCCGTCCCGAATTGCCTTTGCCGTTTCTAGTGGGATCGACTCCCGAACTATTTTGGACGCGAACGGTGCCGAAAAATTGCTCGGCCGAGGAGATATGCTTTTCCAACCAGTCGATGCCAACTCACCGGTCCGGGTCCAAGGGGCCTTTATTCCGGATGACGATGTGGCTAACGTGGTTGATTTCATCAAGCAACAACAGTCCGCGGATTACGACGAGGACATGATGGTAACTGATGAGGAAATGCAACAGGAGGATGCTGGTGATAGCGATGATGAGCTGTTTGACGACGCCCTGAAATTTGTGGTCGAGCAACAGAAGGCTAGCACGTCTTTACTGCAACGGCGTTTCCGTATTGGTTACAACCGGGCTGCCCGCATGATGGATGACCTGGAACAGCGAGGCTACATCGGGCCCCAAGAGGGCAGTAAGCCACGTCAGGTTTACAAGCAGCCAGATAGCAATGCTGACCAATCTCAGAACGATTAACAATAACTTTACAAAATCTCTCCCACACCGCCACTATCTTTGGTTGGTGCTACTCAACGCGTTAAGCTATGGGTGAATGGGGGAGATTTTTTTGATTGAGTGGGGCACTGTGTCTGATACAACAAGGGTTGGGTGTTGGGGGTTAGTTGGACAAAGTGGAAAATTGCCGCCTTACCGTTCGCCAAATTTGAACTGGAACACGGTGGGAAGGACGGGACAAGCCAAAAGGCGGTCTTGCCCCTCGCTTGAAGCCGCAAATCACGTCTTCAAGTCGCCATTTTCAAGAAAATCACTTGAAAATCCTACGGCTGAGTTCAAGTTTCTATTTGAAGTCTGTCGTAAAAAGGCGTCGGTGGTCTATATATTTAGTAAGTATCTTAACCAACGTCTTGGACAATTATGGGTGCGTCACACCGATTTAGGTGATGAATAATTAGTAGCTTTGTATAAGATAAATCCACACAAAAAAGACGTCAACCGTTCATCAAGAACAGCTGACGTCTTTTAAATCATAATTTACTGCATCAGTGACGCAACGGCACCAAAGATTAAGGAGCCAATGGTTGCGATGATCATAATCCAAACAAATACGTTTGTAATTTTTTGAAATGTTGATTTTTTCTTTTTTTCCATACGGGGATAGCCACCTCTTTGCGTGCATTCTACTCAATTAGTTTACCGTGGCAAGGGGAGAATTGCAACCGGCTAGTGTAACTTGTCAACTGCTTGTCACAAATATGATTGAACTGCTCATACCCATGATGGATTAACCGCTTTTGGAACAATACTAATCAGAATTATTCCGTCATCAGTTGGCAGGAACGCCGCCCGGTGGGGCAGACCTGGGGCCAAAAAGTGGTCCCCAGGGCGCTTTGAAGCCTCAAACCCCGAGTCTTCAAAGTCGGCCGTCCTCTAAGTCTGGGAAGCCCGTCCAGTCTAAGAGGACCGACACGGGGTTCTGTTTCTGCCAACTGATGACTACCTTTGTTTGAAACAATTGTGTGGAGGTGACAGCTTCTAAGAATAGAAGAGTATCGTGCATCATAGATGCCGGGCTAGTCTATTAAGACTCAGTTATGGTAGGGTACAAGTTCATGTTTGAAGGCAGATTAGCTGGAGGATTTTGTGTCAACACAATCTGCTACGCTAAGCAATCATGGTTAAGTAGGAGTGATTATGTGTGCCTAATCCCGTAGAATCGTTTAATCCCACCCCTGGCAGCCGGAGGCGGCCGTACTAGTTTTTAAGTGCAAGACAGAATTGCAACTCCCAAAAGAAATCTCTATAATTAGAAAAAACGAGTTATTAGGGGGAAGTTAAATGGCGTTTTGGGACTCACCCGTTGCCCAACTAGCGATTTTAGCAGTGGGCTGGCTGCTGATTCGGCTGGTGAAGCGGGTATTTGGCAAACACTGGCCAGCACAAGTGAATACGTGGGACCTGATGACGCCGTTACTACTGCTATGTTCACTGCTCCTGATTCCGCACGGGGCGGGGGCTTTATTACCCTGGCTGGTGATCGGCTGGATGGCAATTGGCATCATGGTGACACTTATTCAGGCAATTCACAACAAAGAGTTGCTTTATCCCACATTTTTTCGAACATTTTGGCGGCTGACAGATCTTTATTGGATTATCGGATTCGTGGTCTGTTTCATTGTGGCTATCAGCTGATTTTATGCATAAATATTAATTATTTTGACTTTTGACTCATTTTTAGTAAGCGCTGTGAAGGCCGTTAAGCCGTGGTGAACACTTGTTCGCCACGGCTTTTTTGGTCTTTGTGGGGAAATTTATAAAAATTCGGAAACGTTGTGGTAGAAAGTGGGGGCATGTGGTAAACTTGGTGATAGTTACAAATGGGAGTGATTGGCTATGTTTATGGGCGAATTTGAACACGCAATTGACACCAAAGGCCGGTTAATCATTCCCGCCAAATTTCGAGACCAACTGGGCGACCAGTTTGTGGTTACTCGGGGGATGGATGGTTGTTTATTCGGCTACCCGATGACCGAGTGGTCTGCCTTGCAAGAAAAATTGAAAGCCTTGCCAGTTAATAAGAAGGATGCCCGGGCCTTTGTCCGGTTCTTCTATTCCGCAGCGACCGAATGTGAGCTCGACAAACAGGGAAGAATCAATTTACCTAAGTCATTACGGGACCACGCAGCGTTAGTTAAACAGTGCGTGATTGTCGGGGTGGCTAACCGGTTTGAAATTTGGAGCGCAGAGCGGTGGCAGGACTTTTCCACCTCAGCAGAAGAAGATTTCGATGATATTGCCGAAAATTTGATTGATTTTGGGATGTAGAACCAGGAAAGGAGAGTGTTCATGGAGGACTTTCATCACGTTACAGTTTTACTTAAAGAGGCGGTCGCTGGCTTGAATATCGACCCCACGGGAGTCTACGTTGATTGCACTCTCGGCGGTGGTGGTCATAGCCAACGCATCCTGGAACAGCTGACAACTGGTCACCTGTACGCGTTTGACCAGGATCAGACCGCAATTACGTATAACGAGGAACATTTAAAAAAGTACTTAGACGAAGGCAAGTTAACTTTTATCAAGAGTAACTTTCGCCAAATTAAAGAAGAACTTGCACAACGGGGGATTACCAAGGTCGACGGTATTCTGTATGACTTAGGGGTCTCCTCACCACAGTTCGACGAAGCCGACCGCGGGTTTAGTTACCAGCACGACGCCCCGTTGGACATGCGGATGGATCAAAGCCAAAAGCTCACGGCGTGGATTGTGGTCAACGAGTGGGAATTCAACGACTTGATGCGGATTTTCCACCGCTATGGCGAAGAGAAATTTGCGAAGCCAATTGCCCGGGCCATTGAACGGCACCGCGCTACGGCCCCCATCGACACGACGGGCCAGTTAGTTGAGATCATCAAGGAAGGGATTCCCGCAGCCGCTCGTCGGCACGGTGGTCATCCCGCTAAGAAGGTTTTCCAAGCCATTCGAATCGCCGTTAACGACGAGCTAGGGGCTTTGGAAGATTCCTTGGAACAAGCTGTTTCCCTGATCGATCTGAACGGGCGAATCAGCGTCATTACTTTCCAGTCCCTAGAGGATCGGCTGGTTAAGACCATGTTCCGTGAACAATCGTCCTTACCGGAACTTCCGCACGGGATTCCTGTAATTCCTGACAATCTACAACCGGATTACAAGTTAGTTAATCGCAAACCAATTCTTCCCTCAGAGGAGGAATTGGCGGAGAATCACCGGGCACATAGTGCAAAGCTACGAATTTTAGAAAAAATTAAGTAGTTAAACCAAACAATAAATATCGACATAGGAAGATGATTATTTATGGCGCAAAATAGTTTAGCTGAAGCCGTTCCACTCACGCAGGAACCCCAACAACGCCCAAACATAGAACAACCGCAGCGGCGGGCTCAACCGCAAAGTGCGCCCCAACAAAATCCACGGGGCAACAAGCTGCCGGTTTCTAAATTCGAAAAATGCTTAATGACCGTCCTGGGCCTCATGCTGGCGTGCATGATGGTACTGGTCGTGTCTTCAAAGATTTCTCTCTCCAATGCGCAACACAACTTACAAAGTGTTAACAGCCAAGTGACCACTTATCAAAACCACAACACAAACGACCAGCAACAAATAAATGAGTTGCAGAGTCGGAGTCGGCTTGATAAAATTGCCAAAAAACAAGGTCTCAATTTAGAAAATGCTAGAATAAGGAATGTTAACAGATAATGAAAGATTCCCAAGAGCGACAAACGATAAATAAGCAACCACGCAGAAACCGGAAGCATTTTGGCCAGTTTCTGTTTTTCATTTTCCTTTTGGTGTTTGTGATCATCGTTGGTCGCTTTTCGTATATCGCCATCGGCAAACGGGTGCAGAACGTTAATTTGAGCGCGCAAGCCCAGAAGCTATATACGGCCAACGAGACCCTCAAGGCTAAACGGGGGACTATTTACGATGCTAACGGTCAGGCCATTGCCGAGGATACCAGTGTATATTCGATCTACGTGGTGCTGGACAAGCGCCAGGTGGGGTTAAACGGTCAGAAACTGTACGCCACCAACAAAGAAAAAATGGCAACGGTATTGTCAAAGTACCTGACTATCAGTCGGAAAAAGGTGTTAGCTACGTTGAATCCTAGCCAGGGCCATCCGTTCCAGGTTGAATTTGGGACCGCGGGTCAAAACATTTCGTTGACGACTAAGCAGAAGATTCAAAAGGCTCACCTGACCGGGGTCAACTTCGTCCAACAAGAGGCCCGTCTCTATCCTAACGGCATCTTTGCCTCTCACTTGGTAGGGTTGGCTGAGCAAAAAACGGATAAGAATGGCCAGACGTCCTTAGTAGGGAGCATGGGGCTCGAGCAGGCGTTCAACAAGCAACTGACCGGGACTAATGGGTCGCAAAAGATTAAAAAAGATATGTACGGGTACCAATTACCCGGGACGAAGCAAAAGTACAAGAAGGCTAAGAATGGTGACAATGTGTACACCACGTTGGACACCCGCCTTCAGACCTTATTGGAAACCGAAATGAGTAGCGTTCAGGGTCAGATCAAGGCCAACTCGATGAACGCTGTGTTAATGAACGCTAAAACTGGGGCCATTCTGGCCGCTACGCAACGACCAACGTTCAATGCTTCCACCAAGGAAGGGTTGAACCAAATTTGGCGGAACACCTTGGTCCAGGATGCTTATGAGCCCGGCTCCACCATGAAGATCTTTACGCTGGCTTCCTCCATTGATAGTGGTCACTACAATGGGAACGCGACGTATCAATCTGGGAAATACGCTATCGGAAATCAAACTGTTCCTGACTGGAACACCTCCGGGTGGGGGACCATTACCTACAACAAGGGGTTTGCTCTCTCCAGTAACGTGGCCATGGCCCATCTGGAACAACAAATGGGTGCCAAGACCTGGAAGAAATACATTGATCGCTTTAAGTTCCTGAAGAGCACCAATTCGGGTTTGCCGGGTGAAATGTCCGGAAGCATCGCGTTCAAGCGACCAATTGAACAGGCTGATACGTCGTTTGGACAAGGGATTCAAGTTACCGTTTTCCAAATGCTACAAGGCTTAACGGCGGTCAGCAACAATGGTAAAATGATGAAGCCTTACGTGATCAGCAAGGTTACGGACCCGAATACCAACAAAACGGTCGCCAAGTACTCACCTAAGTCGGTTGGTCATCCCATTGCGTCATCAACGGCGCAGGCTGTTCGCAAGCACATGGAAGACGTCGTGTACAAGAGTTATGGTATCGGGAGTGACTACAAAATGAGTGGCGAGCGGGTGGCCGTTAAGACTGGTACCGCGCAGGTCAGTAATGGTTCCGGGTACCTTTCCGGAGACGATAACTACCTGTACTCCGTTGCCGCCATGGTCCCTGCCAGCAATCCCAAGTACGTGATGTACATCACCATGAAGCAACCTCATCTGGGCGGTAAGACCGCTTCGCAGCTACTAGCTTCGATCATGAAACCAGTTATGGCACGGGCTTTACAAGAAGACGTCCAGACCAAAACTAACAGTACCAGTAAGATGCCAGATGTCACTGGTCAGAGTGTGACCAAGGCAGCTGCCACCTTGAAGAAGGCTGGCGCGACCGTGACTACTTTAGGAACCGGTGGCAAGGTTCAAAAACAATCGGTTTCGACCGGAACAACGCTATATCAAGCTCAGCGCGTGTTCTTAACGACCGGTGGGACCGTTTCACTGCCAAGTTTGGTAGGCTGGTCCAAGGGTGATGTGGTAAAATTAGCTCAGATAGAAGGTTTGAAGCTAACTGTCTCCGGTGACGGTTACGTCACGAAGCAAAGCGTGAAGGCAGGAACCACGGTTGGTTCCGGTGCCACGCTGTCTGTAACGTTGAAACAAAATAAATGAGAATGAGGATTGAGTAAGAAAATGATGAATGTGATTCTGCCACTATTGGGTGGATTTATAATTACCGCGGCGTTTATGCCAGCACTGATTCGGTACTTCCGAGCCCGCCACGAAGGGCAAATGATTCGTGACGAAGGCCCGACCTGGCACGAAAAAAAGTCCGGAACACCCACGATGGGCGGTCTGTTATTCATCATCGCCATTGCTGTGATGACGCTAGCAACCAGCTGGCTGTTAGCACCACACCACGTTCTGTCGACTACTTGGATCTTGGTCTTCATCCTGGTCCTGTATGGGGCTTTGGGTGCGTGGGATGACAGTATCAAGCTGTTCCACCGTCAAAATGAAGGCCTCAAGGCTTGGCAAAAATTGCTCGGTCAAATCGTCGGGGCATTGATCCTATTTTGGGTCTACGCCCACGAACACCTCCCAATGGCGTTGCACGTTCCTGGGATCGGTAACTGGCACATGAGTGGCTGGTATGCCATCTTCATTATCATTTGGCTGGTTGGATTCAGTAACGCGGTCAACCTGTCCGATGGTTTGGATGGGCTGGTCAGCGGGTTAGCTAGCATTGCATTCTTGGCGTACGGGGTTGTTGCCTGGCACCAAATGCAACTGAATATTGCAATCTTTTGTTTTGCCGTAGTTGGCAGTCTGCTCGGCTTTCTCATCTTTAATCACAAACCAGCCAAAATCTTCATGGGTGACACGGGTTCCCTTGCTCTAGGTGGGGCCCTCGCCGCAGTGTCGATTTTGTTGCACCACGAATTATCTTTACTGTGGATTGGATTGGTCTTTGTGATTGAGACGGCGAGTGTTATTTTGCAAGTTGCCTCATTCAAGTTAACGGGCAAGCGGATTTTCCTGATGAGTCCAATTCATCACCACTTCGAAATGAAGGGGTGGAGTGAATGGAAGATTGATTTCACTTTCTGGGGAATTGGCTTAGTAACCGCGTTAAGTGGTGTGTGGGTCATCTTAGCAAAGTAACAGGTCTGACCGACTAATGGGCTAACTTGCTCGTTGACGGGTCAAGTTGGCCTTTTTGTTTGTCCTTTGGCCGGGTTACCGGTTGAAGTGGGGTCGACCGACTTAAAATTTATAAAATAATCAGAAATGAATGGAGAGCGAACGGTAATCATGAAGCAAATCACAACGTATACGGATAAAAAGGTATTAGTCCTCGGACTTGCCAAGAGTGGGGTCAATGCGGCCAAACTCTTGAAACGCTTGGGGGCTCAAGTGACCGTCAGCGACGTGAAGCCGTTGGCCGAAAATCAGGATGCGCAGGACTTGCAGGCAGCTGGTTTCACCGTTATTACGGGTGAACAAACCGCTGACCTCTTGGACGCTGGTTACGACCTCATGGTCAAAAACCCTGGGATCACTTACGACGTTCCCGCCGTTAAACGGGCTCAGGAGTTGAAGCTCCCGATTATCAGTGAAATGGAGCTGGCTAGTGAGGTGGCCGAGGCTGAACTGGTTGCCGTGACCGGGAGTAACGGGAAAACGACGACCACGACCATGGTTCAAAAGATGTTAGCGCATGACCGTCAGGCAGGTAAGTCGGTTTACGCCGGGAACATTGGCATCCCAGCCAGCAAGGTGGCCCAAGAAGTTACCGCTGACGATACCTTGGTCTTGGAGGTTTCCAGCTTTATGTTGGTGGGAACAACTGAATTCCATCCACACATCGCTGTCCTGACCAACGTCTTCTCCAATCATTTGGACTATCACAAGACGCGAGCTAACTATGTTGCCGCCAAAATGAAAATTACGGCTAACCAAACGGCCGAAGACTACTTTGTCATTAACTACGACACGCAGGAATGGCGTGATTTGAGTAAGCTGACGGCAGCCCAAGTGGTGCCATTCTCCCGGCAAGATGTCACGGAAGATGGGGCCTACGAAAAGGACGGCGACCTGTACTTTAAGGGTGAAAAAATCATGCCTGCCAGTGAGATCAAAGTGCCTGGCGACCACAACGTTGAAAACGCCCTGGCGGCCATCGCGGTAGCTAAGATCAAAGGTGTTAGCACGGCGGCTATCGTCGCTGTCCTGCGGTCTTTCGGTGGGGTTCGTCACCGGACACAATTTGTGTTAGAGGCTGAGGGCCGTCAATACTACAATGACTCCAAGGCAACGGACATGGAAGCCACCGAAATGGCTTTGAAGGGTTTCAAAGCGCCAGTTATTCTGTTAGCTGGTGGCTTGGATCGGGGATATACCTTTGAAAAGATGATTCCATCCTTCAAGGAACACGTCAAAGCAATTATTTTGTTTGGTCAGACAGCGAAGTTACTAGAAGATACGGCCAAGCAAGCTGGTATTAAAACGATTAAAATGACTGAGAACGTTGAAACTGCCGTTCCATTGGCTTACGACTTAAGTGATGAGGGTGATATCATTCTCCTGTCACCAGCCAACGCCAGCTGGGATCAATACCCGAACTTTGAAACGCGGGGCGACCTCTTTATTAAGGCCGTTGAGCAGCTCACTGGTCAGCAGGAGGAAAAGTAATGCGATTAATGGTATCGGGTGGCGGTACCGGGGGGCACATTTACCCGGCACTCGCTCTCATCAAGGCTTTAAAGAAACGCGACGCAAACGCTGAAGTCATGTACGTGGGGTCGGAACGAGGACTGGAAAGTTCCATCGTCCCAGCCAAGGGGATTCCGTTCAAATCCACTCGAATTCAAGGTTTCAAGCGCTCACTGTCGTTAGAAAACTTCAAGACGGTCTACTTGTTCTTGAAGAGCGTGCACGCCGCTAAGAAAATGATTCGAGAATTCAAGCCTGATGTTGTTGTGGGAACGGGGGGTTACGTTTCCGGAGCCGTGGTTTACGCCGCTGCTCGGTTACATGTGCCAACGTTGATCCATGAACAAAACAGCGTGGTCGGTGTAACCAACCGCTTCCTCAGTCGTTACGTTGACCGGATTGCGTACGTCTTTGATGCCGCCTTGGATCAACTGCCAGTCAACAAGATGGTTAAGACTGGGAATCCCCGGGCACAAGAGGCCGCTGAGGTCGTGAGTCACTTTAGCTGGTCTGAATACCAGTTGCAAGACGACGTCCCAACCTTATTGATCTTCGGGGGGTCCCAAGGGGCCCTGAAAATCAATTCAGCGACCGTCGCGGCAATTCCAGCGTTTAATGACCGTAAGTACCAGGTCGTCTTTGTCACGGGTCAGAAGCGCTATGATGGCGTTATGGACCAACTGAAGGATACGAAGATTGCAGCCAATGTGGTGGTTAAACCCTATATTCCGAACATGCCTGAGGTCTTACCAAAGGTGGCCGCTATTGTTGGACGGGCTGGCGCAACTAGCTTGGCGGAAATCACGGCGGACGGGATTCCTTCAATTTTGATTCCTAGTCCGTACGTGACGGCCGACCACCAAACCAAGAATGCCAAGTCCTTGGCCACGGTCGGTGCTGCCGAGATTATTACGGAAGCTGACTTGACTGGTGAGACGTTAGTTAAGAAGGCCGACCAACTGATGAACGACGACGCTTTACGTCAGGATATGGCAGCGGCCTCCAAGCAACTGGGGGTTCCTGATGCAGCTGATCGCGTCTTGGACGTGGTTCTCGAACTCAAGCGTGACTAGCACGCAAATCCAGTGAATGGGGGAGGTGTGCAGCCATGAAATTCCGGTTAAACCGTGATGATTCTAAACAACAGCGTTCGATGACGCCGTGGGAAGAGTACCAAGTCCAGGCGGAACGGAAGCGTAAGCAGGACCAGGCACCTAAGTGGGTGCACAGGGCCAAACGAATCGGGGATAAACTGCCCCGGTTAAAGCACCAGCGTAACCGCAAGCTCGTTCGCCGCATGACAATTTTGCTCACCACGTTTACCGTGGTGATTCTGGCCATGGTCTATCTGGTGTCACCGTTGAGTCATTTTAAGACGGTACGGGTGACTGGGGCCGATGTTCTGACGAGCAAGCAAGTTCAAAAAGCTGTGCGGGTGCGCCCCGGCGACTCCATTTACAACGTGGTGGGCCATCAACAGCAGCTTGCTCGGCGGGCAGTCCAACGGAATTCACGGTTAAAAACCGTTAAAATTCAGTTTTGGCAACCTAATCACGCGACAATTCGGGTAGTGGAGTACGCCACGGCAGGGTACGTGATGAAGCAGGACCGGTACTATGAAGTATTGGAGAACGGCATTGTGAGTCAACAGTCCGTGACCCAACCCAAGAGTGGCACACCAGTCTACGGGAGCTTTAAACGGACCCAGAAGCTGCACCGAATGATTCTGCAGTATGCAAAGTTAGATAATGAAATCAAAAGTAGTATCAGTGAGATTCAAGATTCCCCAACCAAAGACAACCCCAACCGCATCCATCTTTTCATGAATGACGGCAATGAGGTCTACGCTAGCATCCCGAGTTTTGCCAAGAAAATGGCCTATTATCCAAGCATTGCGGCCAAGATGAAACACAAGGGTGTGGTCAATTTGGAAGTGGGCGCTTACTCATACGCCTTTAAAAAATAATTTCATTTTGATTGCAGCAAAGAAAAAGCGTCATAAAGGCTTTTTTAACCCCTAGTAAATGTGGTAAACTGTAAAATAATTAGGGAAAAAGCGAATTCATGCAGTGTTATAGATAGATTAACTTAGGAGGTTCCTTTTTCTATGGATAATTCAGGGATGTACGTTGGCCTCGATATAGGAACCACCTCAATAAAAGTCATTGTTGCTGAGAATGTTAAAGGGCAAATGAACGTTATTGGTGTGGGAAACGAACGTTCGAACGGTGTTAGCCGCGGTGTCATCGTGGATATTGACAAAGCCGCTGAAGCAATTCAACGGGCCGTTCGGCAAGCCGAAGAGAAGGCCAGCATTGAAATTCACGATGTGATTGTGGGAATACCCGCAAATATGTTAAAAATTGAACCTTGCAGTGGCATGATTGCCATTGATGATCAGTCTCGGGAAATTACTGGCCGAGACGTACGGAACGTTGCCCAAGCGGCTTTGATTCAAAACTTGCCACCGGAACGTGAAGTGGTTGAGATCCTCGCCGACGAGTTTATCGTGGACGGTTTTGATGGTATCAAAGATCCTAGAGGCATGGTCGGGGTTCGCTTAGAACTTCGGGGGACGCTCTTTACTGGTCCCAAGACCATTATGCATAATACCCGCAAGGCCGTTGAACAAGCCGGCTTGAGCATTCGCGGGACGGTGATCAACCCAATGGCTCAAGGGATGATGGTCATGAACGATGGTGAACAAGACTTTGGGACTGTCCTGATCGATTTAGGTGGTGGCCAAGCGACCGCTGCTGTGATTCATGATCACCAACTCAAATACATTGACGTTGATCAAGAGGGTGGCCAATTCATCACGAAGGATATTTCGGTTGTGTTGAATACGTCACTAGATAGTGCGGAGAAGTTGAAGCGTGATTACGGTTACGCCGATTCCGCTCAGGCAAGTGACGAGGATGAATTTCCGGTCGACGTGGTCGGTCAGAGTCAGCCAACGCCCATTTCAGAAAAATACTTAGCAGAAATTGTCGAGGCCCGGTTGGACCAAATCTTTGGCCGTCTCCGGACGAACCTCGATAAGGTTCAGGCTCTCGAATTACCTGGGGGTATCGTTTTGACTGGTGGGGTGGCTGCCTTACCAGGAATCACTGAACTGGCAACTGCAGAATTCGATACTAACGTTCGGGTCTACGTGCCAGATCAAATGGGACTGCGCCACCCGTCATTTACGTTGGCGTTGGCCTTAGTGAAATACTTTGGGGGGCTGAGTGAGATTGATTTGCTCATCAAGAGTGCCTTGACGGGCTCCACCCAACTAGCCGATGAAACCGACGAGATTCGTCACCGTGAACAGGCTGAAGAGTCATCTGTAGCCAATCCGGCACGTTCGAGTCAGGGTAAGCAACCAAAACCAAAGAAGAAGAAAAATCGGACAGAAGGGTTCAAAAAATTCTTCAGCGACTTCTTCGACTAACGCGAGATGGAGGAATACACAAATGGAATACTCACTAGATTCTGCGCAAAATAATGGCGCAATCATTAAGGTGATCGGTGTTGGTGGCGGTGGTAACAACGCCGTTAACCGCATGATCGCTGAAGACGTCAAAGGTGTCGAATTTATCGTGGCCAACACGGATGTGCAGGCCCTGGAAGCCTCAAAGGCTGAAACTAAGATCCAACTCGGGCCGAAGCTGACCAAGGGTTTGGGTGCCGGTGCTAACCCTGAGGTTGGTGCCAAGGCTGCTGAAGAAAGCGAAGAAGCTATCACCGAAGCCTTAGAAGGCGCCGATATGGTCTTCGTGACTGCCGGCATGGGTGGTGGTACTGGTAACGGTGCTGCGCCAATCGTGGCTAAAATCGCTAAGGAAAGTGGCGCTTTGACCGTTGGAGTCGTCACGCGACCATTTAGTTTTGAAGGCCCACGGCGCGGTCGTTTTGCTGCCGAAGGGGTTGCAGAAATGAAGGAAAACGTGGATACGTTGATCGTCATTGCCAACAACCGCTTGTTAGAAATCGTGGACAAGAAGACGCCAATGATGGAAGCCTTCCAAGAAGCCGACAACGTGTTACGTCAAGGGGTTCAAGGGATCTCTGACCTGATTACGAGCCCTGGTTACGTTAACTTGGACTTCGCTGATGTGAAGACGGTTATGAAGGACCAAGGAGCTGCTTTGATGGGTATCGGTTCCGCTAACGGTGAAAACCGGACGGAAGATGCCACCAAGAAGGCCATTTCTTCACCATTGTTGGAAGTTTCCATCGATGGCGCCGAACAGGTTCTGTTGAACATTACCGGTGGACCAGACTTGTCCTTGTTTGAAGCCCAAGCTGCTTCACAAATCGTGTCTGACGCTGCTACCAGCGATGTCAACATCATCTTTGGGACGTCTATCGATGAAGACCTTGGCGATGAAGTTCGGGTCACGGTAATTGCTACCGGGATCGACAAGAAGAAGGAAGAACGCGAAGCTGCACAACACAGTCGGGTTGCTCGGCGTGAAGCTAGTCAACCACGGCAAGCCAGCCAATCGAATGAACCAGCTCAGGAAACTGAGAAGGATCCATTTGGAAACTGGGACATTCGCGAACCAGCTCACCGGCCAGCACCAGAAAGCCAAGCAACTGGGCATGATGAATTTGCCGGTGTTGATAAGCCTGATTTCAACATCTTTAACCCGAGCTCATCAACTGAGAGCTCAGCTAGTGATGATAACAAGGGCGAAGACACGCCACCATTCTTCAAGCGGCGGCGCAAGTAATTTCGTCAAAAAATTCGTTGTGAGAGGAGTGGCCAACCATGGCGGAGAAGTTTAGTCTTAGTAAGTTTTTCGGAATGAACGATGATTATGACGAAGACTATCAAGAGGACCCAACCCCGGTAGCTAAGCCAACATCAGCTGCCCCAAGTCGACCGAACGATAGTCGAAAGGTGGTTGCCATGCGGACAGCGAAACCAAATATCAGTCACATCGCCATCTGCGAACCGCGGATTTACTCAGATGCGAAGTCGATTGCCAAACAGCTTACTAACGGTGATGCCGTTCTGGTAAACTTTGCGCGGGTCGATGAAACGCAAGCACAGCGAATCGTGGATTTCCTGAACGGGACCGCGTTTGCCGTAGGCGGTGAGATCAAGCGCATCGGTGAACAGATTTTTCTGTGCACCCCTCATAATTTTGAGGTCAGCGGAGACGTCGCAGCTAACTTAGGAACGCAGTTTAAGCAGTAAAGGAGCGACGTTGTGCTAACACTTGTACTTTATCTTTTTAAAGCGCTGAACTGGGTCGTGTCGGCTTACATCTTACTGATTGTAATCTACGCGTTACTCAGCTGGCTACCGGGTGGTTATCAGTCGCGCATTGGCCAAATCATTGTGCGATTGGTGGAACCATTCTTGAAATACTTTAATTTTGTGGCGTTAGGACCGATCGGTTTTGGACCCGTTGTGGCCATCATCGTCTTATCGCTGGTGCAATACGGAATTCAGGCAATCGAAATGGTTGTCCTGCGCGTATTGTTCACTTAACCTGAAGGGAGAAACGACTGTGGATGAGAATGTCTTGCAGCATTTTCGGCCTGATGAGGGGCCGTTCATTGATGCAATCGGCGGCTGGATCCAGCAAGTTCAAGACGAATACCGTCCAGTTCTCACTCACTTTTTGAACCCCCGACAAGTTTACATTGCGACCACTCTGGCGCGACGTGCGGACATGCACGTGGCGTTTAGTGGGGGTCATGAACACGCTGAGATGCAGCGCGCACTATTTTACCCGGATTACTACGAACCGGCTGAGAAGGACTTTGAAGTCACTTTAATGCGAGTTGATTATCCCGTAAAATTTGCGACCCTTCATCACAGCCAAATTCTGGGAACGTTGTTAGGGGCCGGAATTGAACGAGAGATCTTGGGTGATATTCTGACGGATGGTGAGGTCTGGCAAGTCATTACCGAACGCTCTATGGCGGATTATTTGATTGGTCAGGTCGATCACATTGGTCGGGTAAAATCCCGGTTAGTGACGACGACCTGGGATACCTTGGTGGCACCGTTGAATGAGTGGGAATCTGAGGGCGCATCGCTCTCATCGCTGCGGTTGGACAACATCGTGGGGACGGGCTTCCATTTGTCACGGCACCGGGCCAAGGAACTGATTGAGGCTGGGCGTGTCAGATTGAACTGGGCGGAAACAATGAAGCCCGACTATGAATTAGACGTGGCCGATATTGTTTCCGTGCGTGGCTTCGGCCGAATCCGATTGGATGAAGTTGGTGGCCGCACCAAAAAGGAAAAAATTCGGGTCACCCTAGCGGTACTGAAGAAATAGATGCGGAGGGAACAGTGCGATGGTACTTAGTCCATTAGATATTCATAATAAAGAGTTTGGTACGAAGATGCGTGGTTACAACGTTGATGAGGTCAATGATTTCTTAGATCAGGTAATCAAGGATTACCAAATCACGTTGAATCACAACAAAGAATTAGAGGAACAACTGGATGCTGCGAACGGGAAACTCAAGTATTTCAATGACTTGAAGGATTCCTTGAACCAATCCATTCTGGTTGCTCAAGAGGCTGCTGACAAGGTCAAGGCCAACTCACAAAAGGAATCTGAAATTATTATCCGCGAAGCCCAAAAACAAAGCTCCGATATCGTTTCCGAAGCCACGAACAAGGGTAACCAGATTATGGCGGAAGCTTCCCAACGGGCCAAGAAGTTGGCGGTTGAGACCGATGACTTGAAGAAGAGTACCCGGGTCTTCCGGCAACGGCTCCAAGTTATGCTGGAAAGCCAGTTAGAAGTGGTTAAATCCAACGATTGGGATCGTTTGCTGAAGGAAGGCTCCATGTCCAGCTACGAAGAAATCAAGAAGGTCGTTGGTGACCGACTTGACAATGAAGCTGCCCAGGGCGTAAACTCAGTAGCATCGCAACCAGCCGAAGAAGCTCCGGTTGCGGAGGCACCTGTCACGGATTCCGGCGATGACAACGGCGAAACGGTTGTCATTTTCCCGGACAATGACCAACAACAATACGATAAAAACTAGATAAATACGGCCAGAGAAACGAGCCGATTAAAAAGATGGTACTAGCGAGTTAGCGATGGTGGAAGGCTAACAACCCGCTCTTTTTAACAGGTATCATTCTCCCAAGTTCCACAGCTGAACGCGTAGTAAGCTATGGCGGATCGCCCCGATAACGGCATCTGAGGGTAGGCAACGTCACCGTTGTCTGCCGAATTTGGGTGGTACCACGAACGACTTCGTCCCTTGCGACGGGTCGTTTTTTGTTTGTCTTGCGTTAAGGTAGTTGTGGTGTTGAAGATTTGGTTAGCTGAATTGGGCTAAACGGATTTTCATGGGGTGAAGTGGCTGGTTGTGAACAAGGTTTTATTGTCAGTAATCAAGCACAATATTCTGAGCCGGTTTAACACATGTAAACAAAGACGGGTGAAGAATATTGGGTGAGTGGTGAATGTTAGCCGAGAGGGAGCCAGCCAGGGGCTCAGCCGTGGAATTGCCTTATCACGGTGGTTTTCCGTGGTTAGGCAACGCCGGCTTGGGAGACCGTACTTTGGCTCCCAAACGCGCGCACAGCGTTCCGGCACCTGGCTGGCGACCGGTAAGGCGAAAAACACTCACCACTACCCAAAAGATGGTGAGGGAAACTAACGGTCGGGTTGACCGGAGAGCTGAGACTGCCAAGCAGTTTGAGCTCACCGGTTCACCAACCGAGTAACAAAAATCAAGGAGGAAAACGGTATGCGAGTGAAAGACACACTGAACTTGGGTAAGACTAAGTTTAAGATGCGCGGGAACTTACCAGTCAAAGAAGTTGACCGGCAAAAGGCCTGGGCCGATAACAAAGTTTACGAAGCCCGTCAAAAATTAAATGAAGGGAAGCCCAGCTTTATTTTGCACGATGGGCCTCCATACGCTAACGGTCCCATTCACATGGGTCACGCGTTAAACAAAATTTCAAAGGATATCATCATTCGCTACAAATCAATGAATGGGTTCCGGGCACCTTACGTTCCTGGTTGGGATACTCATGGTTTGCCAATTGAACAACAATTGACCAAGGCCGGCTACGACCGGAAGAAGATGTCAACCGCGGACTTCCGTGACCTTTGTCGTGAATACGCTTTGAAGCAAGTTGACCAACAACGCGAAGGTTTCAAGCGTCTAGGGGTTGCCGGCGAATGGGATAAGCCATACTTGACGTTGAATCCAGAATTCGAAGCCCAAGAAGTTCGGGTCTTCGGTGAAATGGCTAAGCGT
Source organism: Levilactobacillus tongjiangensis (assembly GCF_003946345.1). Taxonomy (GTDB): domain Bacteria; phylum Bacillota; class Bacilli; order Lactobacillales; family Lactobacillaceae; genus Levilactobacillus; species Levilactobacillus tongjiangensis. Next base: position 62,068 of record NZ_RHNY01000012.1, on the reverse strand, counting down.
GGTCTGATCTACAAGGGGAAGAAGCCAGTTTACTGGTCATGGTCCTCTGAATCAGCCATGGCTGAAGCCGAAGTTGAATACCACGATGTGACGTCACCTTCTGCTTACTATGGGTTGAAGGTCGTTGACGGCAAGGGTGTTTTGGATAACGACACGTACTTGGTTGTCTGGACGACGACGCCTTGGACGGTGCCCGCTTCTGAAGGGATTACCATTGACGCAGGGTTGGAATACCAAGTTGTTCAACCAGCTGGTGAAGACCGTAAATTTGTTTTAGCTAGCACGTTGATTGACGAAGACGCTAAATTGTTTGGTTGGGAAGACGTCAAGGTCTTACAAACTATCAAGGGTCAAGACCTCGAAAAGATTACGGCGCAACACCCATTTATGGACCGGAAATTACTGGTTATGCTGGGTGATTTCGTTACTGATGAGACTGGTACCGGTTTGGTTCATACCGCGCCAGGCTTAGGGGAAGATGACTTTAACGTTGGGATGCAGTATGGCTTGCCAGTCATTGTACCAGTCAACGACCAAGGGTTTATGACCGCTGAAGCTGGTCCCGACTTTGATGGTGTTTTCTACGAAGATGCCAATGACATTGCTTTGAACAAGCTGAAGGAAACGAATGCTTTGCTCAAGTACATGCCTTACGAACACAGTTACCCATTTGATTGGCGGACCAAGAAGCCCGTTATCTTCCGGGCGACGCCACAATGGTTTGCGTCCGTAGACAAGATTCGTGACGAAATCCTGGCTAACTTGAAGGACGTTAAGTTCAAGCCAGACTGGGGTCAACGTCGTTTGGCCAACATGATCAAAGATCGTGGCGACTGGGTTATCTCTCGTCAACGGGTCTGGGGTGTGCCATTGCCTATCTTCTATGGTGAAGATGGTGAAGCTATCATCACGCCAGAAACGGTCAGCCACGTTGCTGATATCTTTGAAAAGTTTGGGTCTAACGAATGGTTCAAGCGTGAAGCCAAAGACTTATTACCTGAAGGCTTTACCAGTGAACATTCGCCAAACGGTGAGTTCACTAAGGAAACTGATATCATGGACGTTTGGTTCGATTCAGGTTCTTCACACCAAGGTGTCTTAGCTGAACGGGATAACCTTGAATTCCCAGCTGATTTGTACCTGGAAGGTTCAGACCAATACCGTGGCTGGTTCAACTCTAGTTTAATTACGAGTGTTGCCGCAACCGGCAAAGCCCCTTACAAGCAAGTCGTTTCCCAAGGATTCACGTTGGACAAAGATGGTCACAAGATGTCTAAGTCCCTTGGTAACACGATTGCACCGGATGAAATCATCAAGAAGATGGGGGCCGACATCGTTCGTCTCTGGGTTACTTCTGTGGATTCATCTGCCGACGTGCGGGTGTCAACCGAAGCCTTCGTGAAGATCTCTGACAGCTACAAGAAGCTACGGAACACGATGCGTTACTTGTTGGCTAACACCAGTGATTTCGATCCTGAGACCAACGGCGTGGCATTTGACCAGTTAGAGACGGTTGACCGTCACATGTTGTACAAGTTGAACGCCTTCACCAAGAGCATCTTGGCCCACTACGAAGACTATGACTTCCTGAACATCTACAAGGAACTCACGAACTTTGTCATCACTGATCTGTCAGCTTTCTACCTGGACTTCGCCAAAGATGTTCTCTACATCGAAGCCGAAGACAGTCAGGCTCGTCGGTCAATGCAAACGGTCTTCTATCAAATCGCTGTTACGTTGACGAAGTTGATTACACCAATCTTGCCACACACGGCTGAAGAGATCTGGGACTTCTTGAAGGAACCAGAAGACTTCGTTCAATTGGCTGAAATGCCAAAGGTCCTGGACATGGACGATGCTACTGAAGTTGCCGGGGATGATGAAAAGTCAGCCTGGAATCACTTCATGAAGCTGCGGAGCCACGTCTTGAAGGCTTTGGAAGAAGCTCGGGATGCTAAGTTGATTGGGAAGGCTGCCGAAGCCCACCTCGACTTATACGTTGACGATGAAACGCAAGCAATGTTAGACAAGCTGGCGATCAACGTGCAACAAATCTTGCTGGTTTCTGGCTTAGATGTTGCTGCGTTAGACCAAGCACCAGCTGATGCATTGAGCTTTGATCACGTTGCTGTTAAGGTAACGCCAGCTGCTGGTGATGTTTGTGACCGTTGTCGGTTGGTTAAGGAAGACGTTGGCAGCGATACGGACTACCCACACTTCTGTGCGCGTTGTGCCGCAATCGTTCGTCAAAACTTCCCTGAAACTGCTACTGAAGGTTTCGAAGAAAAGTAATCAGTTAGCTGATTGAACTGGTCATGGCGTCTCCGGTTGACCGGGTCAGCACCTGCCGTGGGGACCGGAACAAGCCAGAAAGCGGTCTTGTTCCTCGACTTGAAGCCGCGGAAAGTCACCGTGTCTTCAAGCTCGTCCCGTGTTAGTTACCTGGAAATCACAGGCAACTAACACCTACACGGCTGGTGCTGACCCGGCCAACCTCCGAAACGGATAACTTTTATCGGCCATTCGGTAGGTATCACTATGTTCAACATTTGTTTTAGGTTGTGTAATGGCTACCGAGTAATTACGAGGTTGATCACTATCAACCGGAGGACGCTCTGCCGTTCCAGCCCATACCTGGCGGCCGGCAAGGCGACTGACTACGCTGAATTTCGAATTTAGCTAAAAAATAAGAAGTGCTATGAGAACCACCTCGTTCATTGGGAGGGGTGGTTGGCGTAGCACTTCTTTTGTGTGTCAAATTAGTTGTGATGCCGAATATAATGCCACAATAAGTGCCCCGGTTTGCGGTCGTCAACGCAAGCGAGTATAATTTGTGCTATGTATGGGAGGGATACCATGTTAACCGGAAAAGTAAAGAGTTACAGTGAACAACGCGGCTTTGGATTCATTACGACACCCGCAGACGGCGACATTTTCGTCTACTACACGGCCATCGTTGGTGAAGGCTTCAAGAAGCTGGAAGTTGGTCAAACGGTACAATTTGTTGTTGTCCAAGGGTTGCGTGGCCTCCAAGCGGCTAAAGTAACACCCGTTGTGACGGGCTCCACTGAGGAGGCTTAACATGGACTTAGAAGAACACGTTGAGAATACCGAAGAGATTTACGACGGTGCCATTTTAAAATTAGAACGTCAAGAAGTGCGGTTACCCGATGGTAAACAAGCATTTCGAGAAATCGTGCGGCATTCCGGTGCGGTGGGTATTTTAGCCCTGACGGCGGATAACCAAATGATTTTGGAAAAGCAGTGGCGCGCGCCGGTTGCGGCAGTGACCTTGGAAATTCCAGCTGGTAAATTGGACAGCCGGGATGCTGATAACGTTGAACACGCCGTTAAGCGGGAGTTAAACGAAGAAATTCGGATGCAACCAGGGCAGTTAAAACGAATTACCGGTTTCTATTCCAGCGTTGGGTTCTCGGATGAGTACATGACGCTGTTCTTGGCCACGGACTTGCAGCCCGTTCAAACCGAGTTGCCCCGTGACAAGGGTGAAAACCTGGAATTGCTGACGGTAACCAAGGAACAAGCGCAAGCCATGATTGAAAGTGGCGAGATCAACGATGCCAAGACAATTACGGCCATCTATTACTGGCTATTACAGAAGTAGGTGACAGCGATGCATTCAGACGAGCGAGAAACTAGTGACCGGCCAAAAACCCGGGCAGACTATCGTCGTGAACAGGAACAAGCCGAGCAGGAATTTCAAGAACGGGACCGAAAACGGGTTCAGGTAGAAAAGGAATACGCGCGACGGCATGGCAATGAGCCGGCCAATGATGAACGTCCTGAGGAACAGCGAGTCAACCCAACTGAAAGTAAGCAAAAACGGTTGGGCCACCGCTTAAATTGGGCCATTTTTTGGCTATCAGTTTTAATCATTATCGTTTATGTAATACTATTTTTTGTTGAAATTTAAGGAGTGGAACACAGCACATGACATTTGGAATTCTCTGCGCCATGGAAGAAGAAATTAAAGAACTGCACGATGCCTTGGAAGACGGTCAAACGATTGACGTTCACGGGTTGGGATTTTATCAAGGAACGATTCACGGTCAACAAGTCGTGTTGGTGCGTTCCGGTATTGGTAAGGTTGAAGCTGGCTTGACGACGGCCCTGTTGATTACTCAGTTCAACGTGGATATTGTGATCAACTCTGGTTCTGCCGGGGCCTTGGCGCCTGACCTAAATATTGGTGACGTGGTGGTCTCGACTGAAACGGCCTACCACGACGCTGATGCGCGGGCTTTTGGGTACGAATACGGCCAATTACCACAACAACCAGCGCGGTTTGTTGCCTCCAAGGAGTGGGGTCAAAAGATTGTGGCCGCTGCTGCTGACACAGGCTTGAAGACGAAGCTGGGCTTGATCGTGTCTGGCGACCAGTTCTTAAACAGTCCGGCAACCATTAAGGACATCATGGGGCACTTCCCAGATGCATTATCTGGTGAAATGGAAGGGGCCGCTGTGGGTCAAGTTGCTCACCAATTTGACGTCCCTTACGTGGTGGTTCGGGCAATGTCTGACAACGCCGACAATGATTCTGGTGTTAATTTTGATGACTTTATTGTTGATGCGGGCCACCGTTCCGCACAAATGTTACTGGACCTGCTAGCCGCACAGGACTAGTTCAGGTTTATTCAGGAGGTTTTTAGGGTGCAAGAGGTTCATGTAAGTAATAGTAATGCTGTCCAGGAAATCTACCTGGACAACGCCGCCACGACACCAATGGCCCCAGAGGTCTTGGCAGAGATGACGGATAAGATGGCCAACGTCTACGGCAACGCCTCGACGTTGTATGGGTTAGGGCGGCAAGCCCACACCCTGATGGAAAATAGTCGGCAAGTAATTGCCAACAGCATCAATGCTGCCCACGATGAAGAGATCATCTTCACTAGTGGCGGAAGTGAGGGCGATAACACCGCTATTACTCAGACGGCGTTGACCCGCCAGTCCTTAGGCAAACACATCATCTCGACCGCAGTGGAACACGAAGCCGTGTTACGACCACTGCATGCGTTGGAGGAAAAAGGGTTTGAGGTCACGTATCTGCCCGTTGATGAACAGGGTCGAATCAGTTTGGACGATTTCAAGGCGGCTCTCCGTGATGACACCATTCTGGTGACTATCATGATGGGGAACAATGAAGTGGGAAGTCGGATGCCGATTCACGAGATTGGTGAGATCTTAAAGGATCATCAAGCTTGGTTCCACACGGATGCTGTTCAGGCGTATGGTTCGTTGGACATTGACGTGCAGGCAGATCACATTGACTTACTGTCGACGTCCGCCCACAAAATCAATGGTCCTAAGATGATTGGTTTCCTGTACAAACGGGAAGGGGTCAACTTCCCTAGTCTGATCAAGGGTGGCGACCAAGAGGAAAAGCGGCGGGCCGGTACGGAAAACGTCCCAGCTATTGCCGGCTTTGCCAAGGCCGTTGAACTCTTGACGCCAGCCGCTAAAGAAGAAAAACGCGTCCGTTTCCACGGCTTCAAGGAACAGGTTGTGAAAGGGTTGACCGCCAATGGCGTTGACTTCGATATCAACGGTTCTCTGGAAGGTGAAAACTTGGAACACGTATTGAATATCTGGATCAAGGGTATTTCGACTTATGTGATGCAAACGAACCTTGATCTGGCTGGCATCGCCGTTTCTGGTGGTTCCGCATGTACCGCTGGTTCAATCGAGCCATCGCACGTGCTGACTGCTATGTTTGGTGAGGACAGTCCCCGGATTGCTGAATCGATTCGGTTGTCATTTGGTCAGCAGACGACGAGTTCAGAGATTGATGCGTTTGTTAAAAATGTGAGCGCCATTGTGAAGCGCCTATCCCACAGTGAGGTGAAGTAGGATGTTATTTGAAAAGACAATGCAGGTTGATGGTGATACGGATACGTATGAACTCCACCCTAACGTGAAGCCATACGCACTGAAGGACGTCGGGTTCCAAGTCTCCAACGCGGGGAACTACACACTCGAACGCTCCGTTGATCCCACGTCACCCTACAATAAGAACCAAATGTTAAAGGTGATTGTTGCTAAGGATTTGAGTGGCTTCAAGATGTCCACGACCAATGCGTCTGGCAACGCGCGGGTCAATATTTTCAAGGGTGCCCATGCCGAGGGCAATGTGGAACAATATCACTTTATTCTGCAAAACTTGATTGACCGTGAGATTTTACAAAAGAAGTAATTACGTGGTGGCTTTCCTCAGGGAGGGCCACTTTTTTTGTAGAACGAGAAGTCAGCGCGGCACGATTTTGGTTGCAACGATAGTGACACATTCAATAATGTGGGGTGATATCTGAGCTGCTACCTAGCTGGATAGCACCCGGTAATTTAAAGCATTATATTAACCGTTGACGATAATAATTAAAGGCGCTAAGATGAAGTTATTGATTATCAGAAGAAAGAACTTAATCCTTTGGCCTTGCCAATTTAGCCTTTGAAATTCACGTAACGACGGGAGAGACAGTTATGACCGAGATAGCGGGCGTCACCTTTTTTCAGCAAGAATTGACCTATCAGGAGAATCGACATCGCCAAGAAATTCTCTATTCTAAACCGGTAAACACGTTATTCCGAAAGCAACGGGTGTATTCGGAAATTAAGTCACAGGAACCCCGGTTTAAAGTTGGTCAGGATAAGATTATTGTGGGGAATCATGCGGTTATTGAGCCTTATGCAGCATTTGGCCGAGGACGCGTCATTCATTCCATGGGCGCGTTCAGTTATTCTTGGAGCAATTTGCCGGTGAATACTGTTATGGGTCGTTATTCTTCGGTTGCGGTCGGGTCGAGTGTGATGAATGTGGATCACGCGCTACACCACTTTACGACCTCGAGCCTCACGTTTGACAGCTATCATCAGCCGTTCAAGGACTATTTGACGGACCATCCCGAGTTGTCGTTTGATACGGTCGGTCAGGATGGCATGTACCGCATCAAGCCTGTCGTGATTGGGAATGACGTCTGGATCGGTAAGGGCTGTGTGTTTGGTAATAAAGGGATTGTTGTGAACGATGGGGCGGTCGTTGCGGCCGGGTCATTGGTCACGAAAGACGTGCCCCCGTACGCAGTTGTGGGCGGTTGGCCAGCAAAAGTAATCAAGTTTCGGTTTGATTTTGCGACCATTCACGAGTTGATGCGGCTGAAGTGGTGGCAGTATGACTTTGGGCAGTTTCAAGGAATCGAAGTTAAGGAAGAGATCGGCAGTTTCATTCAAAAAGTACGGACACTTGAGAACCGAGGCCAACTCACACCTTACGTGCCGACACCCTTAACGTTAGCAATGATTCAGGCGGCAGCGAAACGGGAGGATGAGTAGATGGCAACTGTGATTCGACACAATACGTTTTTTCAAAAAGAAATCAGTCTCCAGTCGCGGCCACGGGCAGTCACATTACCTTTTCAGACTGAAGTAGCTGACTGCTTGCGGCACCGTCACGTTTATACGCGTTTTAATTCAGCGGACCAACGCTTCAGTCTCAATGCTGACAGAATCAGAGTGGGCCAGAACGTGGCGATCGAACCGTTTACCACCTTTGGTTCAGGGCGACATTTTTTTACCATGGGTGCGTTTAGCTATTCTTGGAGTCAGTTGCCGGTGAATACCCTAGTGGGTCGCTACACGTCCATTGGTAGCCGTGTTCGCCAAATGGGCCACAATCACCCGTTACAACGGTTCACAACGTCTAGTGTGAGTTTTGATAGCCATATTCAGGCGTATCAGGATCACTTGGAGAATGAGCGGTCGGACTTTCAGACGGTAGCTAATCCAGAGGCAACGGTGAAGCCAGTGGTAATTGGTAACGACGTGATGGTTGGGGATGACGTGGTCTTTGGCAATGGCGGTATCGTCGTGAGTGACGGGGCGGTGATTGCGGCGGGGAGTCTGGTAACCCGTGACGTGCCGCCTTACGCAGTTGTGGCCGGCTGGCCGGCCCGGGTGATTAAGTACCGGTTTGACTTTAAAACGATTGACGACCTCTTAGATTTCAGATGGTGGCAGTACGATTTTGCCAAGTTTCACGGTGTGCAAGCGGCTGGCCCCATTAAAGAATTTATTAGTCAGGTAGCAACATTAGTGGCTCAGGCAGACCTGTCGACCTATGAACCACAGCCGTTGACTACGGCGATGTTGCAGGAATCTTTGCGGGAGTCTTGAACTGAGTCATCGGTGCGTAGTCGAAAGTGGCTGCTTTTTTTAGACCATCAGTGGGCGAATTACCCACTCAGTCGTTTTCATAGTGAGCAAAATAGTGAAAGGATACGCCAGGCTTGCAAAACGGCTTGAGAATGGGTAAACTAGGTCATACTGGATTTATGCGACCTTCAAATCGTAGATTCTCCAGAATCTGATAGAAATGATGGTGATACCATGCAAGACAACAGTCACACACGCGTTGTCGTTGGTATGAGTGGCGGGGTCGATTCTTCCGTCGTAGCTTTGCGGTTAAAGCAGCAGGGATACGACGTAATCGGCGTCTTCATGAAGAATTGGGACGATACAGACGAGAATGGTGTTTGTACCGCCACTGAAGACTACAAGGACGTAGCCAAGGTTGCCTCAGAAATCGGCATTCCTTACTACTCCGTCAACTTTGAAAAGGAGTACTGGGACCGCGTGTTCACGTACTTCTTGGACGAGTACAAGAAGGGGCGGACGCCTAACCCAGACGTGATCTGCAATAAGGAGATCAAGTTTAAGGCCTTCTTGGATTACGCTTTGGAATTAGGGGCAGACTACATTGCCACTGGTCACTACGCTCAGTTGACGCGTGATGAAAACGGTGACGCTCACTTGATGCGGGCCGTTGACCAGAATAAGGATCAGACCTACTTCTTGAGTCAGCTCTCCACTGAGCAGCTCGATCGGGTTATGTTCCCAATTGGTGATTTGGTTAAGCCTCAGGTACGTGAGATTGCGAAGGAAGCTGGATTGGCAACTGCTGATAAGAAGGATTCGATGGGAATCTGCTTTATCGGTGAAAAGGGCCACTTCAAGGACTTCTTGAACACTTACTTACCTGCCAAGCCTGGTAAAATGATGACGGTCGACGGTGAGGTCAAAGGTGACCACGCTGGTTTGATGTACTACACGATCGGTCAGCGTCGCGGCCTAGGTATCGGTGGCGATGGTGAAGACAACGAGCCTTGGTTCGTTATCGGTAAGGACCTGACGAAGAATATTTTGTACGTGGGTAAGGGGTATCATAATCCTCACTTGTACGCCACGCACTTGTCAGCTTCTGACATTCACTGGGTCAACACGATTGACCGCGGTTCAGAGTTCCACTGCACGGCTAAGTTCCGGTACCGTCAAAAGGATACCGGCGTGACCGTTCACTTGAGTGAGGATGGCCAGCAGGTCACCGTTGAATTTGACGATCCAGCCCGGGCAATTACGCCAGGACAGGCCGTTGTTTTCTACAATGGCGACGAGTGTTTAGGAAGTGCCATCATTGATGCTGCTTACAACAAAGATCGTGAGTTACAGTTGATCTAGGTTTGTCTTTGATTTACTGTCCGCAATTGATGCCTCCGATTGGCAAAGATGACGTCTGTTGTGGGGACCGGAGCAAGCCGTAGTGCGGTCTTGCTCCTCGACTGGAAGCCTCAGAAGTTCATTGAGTCTCCCAGCTCGTCCCATGGCCTAAGCTTGGGATAAATCACCCAAGCTAACGCCATCGACACAACCGACACCATCTTTGCCAACCTCCAGCTACGAAGCTGAATTGAAGCTCAGTTAATCTGGTTCATTGGTCAGCCATGTAGTGTTGAGGGTGTCATTGAAAAATGGGAGCAGGGTTGCATCACTTTTCTTGGTGGTGCAAGCGTTTAGCCAACAACCATAATCAAAATATTAATAAGTCCCACCGAGCCGGTTTGACCGGTTGGGTGGGACTTTTTCGGTATAATGGGGGTAGACGGCAGTTCGCGGGAATTATTCCGGCTTTTCTGAAGGAGTTTCTTTGAAAACTCATGAAAAACTGGCATAATATAGGTTATGTGACTAGACGGAAAGGACGGCAATAATCAGTGAAATTATACTTTATTCGCCACGGTAAAACACAGTGGAATTTGGAGGGGCGGTTTCAGGGGGCCGGCGGTGATTCACCGCTGTTAACTGAAAGCTACCAGCAAATGGTCCAAGTTGGCCGTTATCTGAAGGGAATTCCTTTTCAACATGCGTATTCAAGTCCCATCAAACGGGCTCGAATCACGGCGCAACACGTGGTTAGGGAACTGCATCAACACGTCCCGCTGACACTGATGAGTCGACTAGAAGAATTTCATTTGGGTCAGTTAGAGGGTATGGCCTTCGATGATGTGAAGACTAAATATCCCGCTGAGCTGGATGGTTTTCGGAATCATCCCGATCAATATGACACCAGTCGAGTTGGCGGAGAGACCTTTACTGAGGTCATTGACCGCATGACACCGGGTATCCAGGCCATCGTGGCAGCTAATTCCAACCCCAGCGACAACGTTCTGGTATTCAGCCACGGCGCTGCCCTTAACGCTGAGATTAACGCGCTGTTAGGCACGCCACTAGCTGACCTACGGAAACGGGGTGGCCTACGGAATACCAGTGTGACGGTACTTGAGACCAGTGACGGTCAGAACTTCGAGTTGATTGACTGGAACAACACCAGCTTTTTGACAGCAACGGCCAAGCCAACCGATACGATTTAGAGGTAGAAAATGACTGAAAAACAAACAACAGATAGAGCAGCTAGCAAACAGCGCTCAGAACAATTGGTCCACAAATTGGTTCAACAAATTGACCGGAATCCAGGGGATGCCGATGCTTACTATGAACTGGCTACAGCGCTAGTTGATTTGAATTCGTTTGCCCAGGCGGAGGAACTATTGATGAAATCGCTCGGTCTATTTGGGGCCCAACCAGAAACGGTGGAGAAACTTCACTATGGGCTTGGCAACGTTTACTACGCTGCTCAGGATTATACTAAGGCGATTCAACAATTTGACCAATTAGGTCCGAAATGGAAAGGTGCCGGTTACTTAATGTTGGCGCAAAGCTACATGGCTAATGGGGATCACAAGCGCGCGTTAGCCTTTGCATTGACGGCGTTGACGAGTCAACCACAAGATGTGGCGACGCTGCAGGTCGTCGCAGAAAACCTCCTGGCAGTGGGCAACTTTACGCAAGCAGCTACGTACTATGATCAAGTCTTAACGCTGGACAACCAGAATGGCCGAGCCACATTTGATCGCGGTTTAGTGGCGATGGTTCAGGGTACGCCCTATGCCGATTACTTTAAGCGAGCAGAACAATTAGACCCACAGTACTTTCAACAGGGGCAGAAGCGCCTCGCTGATATTGAAAAATTCATTCAAACTCAGGGCGGCCACGACACCAAGTAAGGAGGAGACGAGCGGATGGCAACCGAATCACTAGATTTATTTGCAGGTGAGAACACGACGAAAGCCGATTACGTGGTCGGTACTGTCAGTGCGGTCTTCTTCGCCAGTCAGGACAGTTTCTATAAGGTCATGCTGGTCAAGGTGTCTGAGACCAGTTTGGACTGGCATGAGGATGAAATTGTGGTGACCGGGAACTTCGCGGACATCAAGGATGACGTTACCTACCGTTTTACGGGAAAGCGGGTCGAGCACCCGAAGTACGGTGTCCAGTTTCAAGCGAAAAATTATCAAAACGAAACGCCGACTTCTCGGGCTGGGGTGGTTGCTTATTTAAGTGGCGACGATTTTCCTGGACTCGGGAAAAAGACAGCCGAGAAGATTGTGGATGCACTAGGGACCAACGCCATCGAGGCGATTCTCAATGACAGCTCGATCCTCACGCCGCTACAGCTATCTCCTAAAGTTGTGGCGACCTTAGTTAGCCAGCTACAGACCAACAATGGGATGGAGCAAATCATCATTGGTTTGAACGGCTATGGCTTTGGGAGTTCACTGGCGGCCGCCATTTATAACCGGTATCAAGAGAAAACGTTGGATGTCATTCACGAGAATCCTTACCAGTTGGCGGAAGACATTCAAGGGGTCAGTTTCAAACGAGCCGATCAGATTGCAACGCAGTTGGGTTACGAGGCCGACCGTCCCGAACGATTGCAGGCGGGACTGTTACAAACGCTGGCCGACCTGTCAGTGTCGAACGGGGACACCTTCACCACGGCTAAACCGCTTCTCGGAAATTCACTGCGACTCTTGGAAAATTCGCGTAACGTTCGATTGGACCCACAAAAGTTGGCGGATCAACTCCTAGAGTTGGCCAAACAACAAAAAGTTGTAGGTGATGACCAGCGAATCTATCTCAAGGGTCTATACGATGCCGAGTGGCAAATTGCGGAACACTTGCAACGGTTGCTCAACGCTGATGGTGTAGGTGACAAATTTGACGACGAGGCCATTCGTAAGCAAATTCGGATCGTTGAGAAGCAGGGCGACATTGTTTACGATGACTCACAAACCGCGGCGTTATCTGCGGCTGTGCGAGCTAAAATTATGTTACTAACGGGGGGGCCTGGAACCGGGAAAACCACAATTATTCGGGGATTGGTCAACCTTTACGCCCGGCTACATGATGTCTCCTTAGACATCAATGAATACAAGGATAAGCCATTTCCCATTCTGTTAGCGGCGCCGACTGGACGAGCAGCTAAACGGATGAGTGAGTCGACCGGTTTGCCGGCTAGTACAATTCACCGACTACTGGGCTTGACTGGTCGAGAGGCCAATCCCGACGAGGCGGCCACGAAGGACTTAGAAGGTGGCCTGCTAATCATCGACGAGGTGTCCATGGTGGACGTCTACCTGATGAAGACGTTGCTCCGGGCGGTCCCCGAGGGGATGCAGGTGATTCTGGTTGGAGATAAAGATCAACTCCCTTCAGTGGGACCTGGTCAGGTTTTCCACGACCTGCTGGCTAGTGATCAATTGGCCAAAATTCAGCTGGATACCATTTACCGTCAAGGGGACGGGTCGTCAATCATCCCCTTGGCCCATGCAATTAAGCGAGGGACCCTCCCAGCTGATTTCACTAAGAATCAGCCGGATCGCTCGTTTATCCCTTGTCGAGCAAACCAGGTGGCCGAGGTCATTGACCAAATTGTGGCTAAGGCGCACGCCAAGGGCTTCTCGGCTAGCGATATTCAGGTGCTGGCACCCATGTACCGTGGGGCCGCTGGTATTGATCAATTAAATGTGATTCTTCAAGAGATTTTAAATCCCAAGAAGAGTGAACGGACCAAGGAAGTTGAATTCCGCAATCAGCATTTTCGGATTGGTGATAAAGTTTTACACCTCGTCAATAGTCCTGAAAATAACGTGTTTAACGGTGACATTGGGACGATTACGGGGATCGACTTGGCCAGTGATAAGAATAGCAAGGTTAAAAGTGACCAACTGACCATTGCCTTTGAACAGACGGAAGTCACCTACGCTCGGAACGATTGGATTCGTTTGACCTTGGCTTACTGCATGTCGATTCACAAGGCGCAGGGGTCAGAGTTTAAATTGGTGATTCTGCCGATGGTGAGTCAGTACAACCGGATGCTCCAGCGTAACTTGCTGTACACGGCGGTGACGCGAGCAGCTGATATGCTTATTTTATTGGGGGAACCGCGGGCCTTTGAAGCCTGTGTCACGAATTTGTCGGTCAATCGGAATACGACCCTGACAACTCGGATTCAGTCGGTATTGGCACCTGATGAGGCGCAACCGACAAAGCAATCGGAGGCGACATCGCGTCAACCGGAGGCAACTGGTTCCGGTGAGACCGTGACTGTGGCAGACACACCGGTTGCGTCTGAGCAGGAGACATCGACCACGCCACCAGATTATCGGTTGACTTCTGAGCTGATTTTGGCAGGTAAAGTGGACCCGATGATTGGCATGCAAGGCGTTACACCGCAACAATTTATGCCATCAGCTTAAATTTGGTGGCACAAGCGTTGCGTTTCTGAAAAAAGATTGCGATAATGTAGACAGTAAAAACTAAGATTGTGGTGAACCCACTGGGAGGCTGTTATGGCAGAACACGTCGAAGCTGGCAGAATGAAAGTCTTTGCGTTAAATTCTAATCGGCCGCTTGCTGAAAAGATTGCAAAGGCGGCAGGCGTTGAATTAGGTAAAGCAACAATTAAGCACTTTAGTGATGGCGAAATTCAGATCAGTATCGATGAAAGTATTCGGGGCGACGAGCTCTTCTTGATTCAATCCGTATCCGATCCCGTTAACACCAATTTGATGGAACTCTTGATCATGGTAGATGCCGCTCGGCGGGCGAGTGCTGCCAAGATCAACGTGGTTATTCCATACTACGGATATTCACGGGCTGACCGTAAAGCTCGTTCACGGGAACCAATTACGGCCAAATTAATTGCGTCACTGATGCAGATGGATGGGGTCAACCGGGTGATTGCCCTGGACCTCCATGCAGCACAGTTACAAGGTTTCTTTGACATTCCAGTCGATCACTTACAAAGTGACCAACTGTTGACGAGTTGGTTTGAAGACAGCACGAGTTTGGCCGATGAGGATATCGTTGTCGTGGCGCCAGATCATGCCGGTGTGAGTCGGGCCCGGCGGTTAGCCGAAATTCTTGGTGCACCGATTGCCATCATTGATAACCGAACGGACACGGAAAGTGTGGCTCATCCGGAAGCCGTGATTGGGGATGTGCGCGGTAAGCACTGTATCCTGGTTGATGATATTATTGACACGGCTATTCGAATCACGGTATCTGCGGATGCGCTGAAGGCAGCTGGTGCGGACGATGTTTATGCCTGTGCGACGCATGCCGTACTGTCTGGCGATGCGCCAGAGCGAATCGAAAAGTCTGTGTTGAAGAAGGTCGTCATTACCGACTCCATTCAACTACCCGAAAGAAAGCAGATCGACAAGTTTGTTGTGATGTCCGTGGGTGAGTTGTTCGGGAAGGCTATCGACTTGATTTACCATGAAGAACCAGTCGATTCATTGTTCCACCCGGTGGTTAAGCGACAAAAACAATAGACTTAAAGCAAGCGTTAAGGGGGAGTGAGGCAGAAGTCTCATCCTCTTTTTTTAGCTTTCAGCTTACTTTGCTGAAATGCGCGTTAGAAGGTAGGCTAGCTTTACTTTGAAAACAACGCAGGGTCAGGATCTTTCGACGCACGACGCTGATGCTCACTAGCTAACTGCCTTCTGTCATATAACATTTACTTACTTTGTGCGGTCATAATGAATACGCTTGGTGCTAGTTGGAATTGACGTCTACCGGTTAGATTTTAAAAAGCTGGAACGCCATGGGCCATTTTGAAGTCAAACAGCGGTCTTCAAAACTGACCTTGGCCTCAGTCCGAGAAAAACACACGCACTAAGGCCAACGACACGGCTGAGCATTTTAGAATCCAACCTCTCGGCTAAACAACTGTGCTTAAAATAATCAATTGTT
Source organism: Levilactobacillus tongjiangensis (assembly GCF_003946345.1). GTDB lineage: Bacteria > Bacillota > Bacilli > Lactobacillales > Lactobacillaceae > Levilactobacillus > Levilactobacillus tongjiangensis. The sequence goes on along the minus strand of NZ_RHNY01000012.1, from coordinate 46,624 downwards.
AATCCTTTAGTTCTTGTTAGTTAACGACAGCCGATTCTGGGCCAACCAGAGTGGCAAGCTAATCCAACTAGCACCAAGCGTAATGAATTTATTTTTACATTGAAACTGAGGAGGCGGTCCGTTTGGGACTGAACGATTGGATTGGTACACCCGCATTAACGTGGGGCCAACGGGTGCGTGACGGTGAGGTCACTAGTCAGGAGTTAGTTGAAGCAGCGTTTACAGAAATCAATCGGCAGAATCCGCAGTTGAACGCGGTTATTTCTACGCGTAAGGAACAGGCGTTACAGGAAGCCGCTGAACAAGTTGATACCGGTCAACCCTTCCTGGGAGTTCCTTTACTATTGAAGGGGTTGGGCCAACAGTTGCAGGGCCTGCCAAGTACCAGTGGCTCTCAATTATTGAAAGCTAACGTGGCTTCACAAACCAGTTTTTTTGTTGAAGCTTTACGACGAGCCGGTTTTATTGTGATTGGTCAGACCAATTATCCTGAATTTGGCTTTAAAAATATTACGGATTCACAACTATATGGGGATGCTCATAATCCCTGGAATCTAGACTACCAACCGGGTGGTTCCTCTGGTGGGGCTGGCGCTGCCGTTGCGGCTGGTCTGGTCCCCATCGCGGCTGGGAGTGATGGGGGCGGTTCAATTCGGATTCCGTCTTCCTGGTCCGGTACGATTGGGTTAAAGCCCACGCGTGGTCGAGTTCCCGTGGGGCCCGGCGACTGGCGGTCTTGGCAGGGGGCGGCGATTGATTTTGGACTGACTCGCTCCATTAAGGACACGGCAGCTCTACTGGACAGCTTGCAGGTCTTACAGCCCGCCGCAGTCTTTCAAACGCCCTTAGTTCGGCCAAGTTTCACCGCTCAGTTAGAACAACCGGTTCAACCTAGCGTGATTGGTTATACCACTGAGTCACCGGTGGGGACGCCAGTCAGTTCCGATGCTGTCCAAGCGGTAATGGCGGCCGTTAGTTTTCTAACGGAGCAAGGATTTGACGTGGAAGAGGTGCCTAACCCGATCGATGGCGTTGCGCTCATGGAAAGCTACTACACCATGAATGCAGGTGAGACCGCAGCCTTTATGAGTGAACTGGCCGCGGGGCTTGGACGGCCGCTGCAGGCCAATGACATGGAGCTGCTGACCTGGGCCCTTTATCAGACGGGGCTGAAAACGACTGCCGCTGATTACAGCTTAGCACTGGGCAAATGGGACCAGGCTGCTTGGCAGATGGCCCAATTACATGCGAAATATCCGGTGGTGCTGACGCCGACGACAGCTTGGCCAGCGCCTAAGGTGGGAGATTCACTGGTCTCGCCTGAAAATGCAGCCAAAATGGCTGATATTGTGGGATTGTCTGCGGCTGCGCAGAAACAGTTGATCTATGACCAATGGCTACCCGCACTAACGCGCTCACCATTTACGCAACAGGCCAATCTTACTGGTGAACCGGCCATTAGTCTGCCGACCGCAATTACGGCCGGCAGCTTACCTCTGGGCATTCAATTTAATGCCGCTAAGGGAGAAGAATTGCGGCTTTTGAGACTTGGCGCTTTATTTGAACGGGCAGGACGGTTAAAATGGTTACATGCAACTAAATTGGATTGAGGAGCGAACGTTTTGAAGGGAAAACAGTTAGGACTTTTAATCGGAGCGACACTATTGGTAGCCGGGGGATTGGCTGCCTGTGGTAAGTCAACGTCTTCAAACAATTCGGGACAATTGGCGGCTAAGCAAGACGTCAAGCTCTCGACTAAATCCGAGGTCACCACGCTGGATGTATCTAAAGCGGCGGACTCGACCAGTTTGACCCAGCTATACCACACCCAAGAGGGCTTGTATCGGTTAGGTAAAAAGGAAAAATTAATTAATGCATTGGCGACGAAGACCACGGTTTCAAACGGTGGGAAGACCTACGTCTTTAACCTGCGGAAGAATAACCACTGGAACGACGGTAAGGCGGTCACTGCCCAGGACTTCGTTTATTCTTGGCGGCGGACGGCCGCACCTAAGACAGCGGCTGAATACGCCTACCTGATGGCAGGAATTAAAAACTACAGCGCCGTTCAAAGTGGCAAATTGGCGCCTAGCCAACTGGGTGTGAAAGCTCTGAATAAGTCAACATTACAGGTAACTTTGAGCAAACCAGTGGCCTACTTTAAATTGTTGTTGGCCTTTCCAACCTTCTTCCCACAGGAACAGAGTGTCGTGGAGAAGTATGGTAGCGACTACGGTCATTCCAGTGACAAGACAGCTTACGATGGCCCATTTGTCATGACTAAATGGCAGGGGACCGATCAGAGCTGGACGTTGGTAAAGAATCCGCAATTTTGGGACAAAAAGGCCATTACTTTAAAGAAGTTAAACTTCCAGGTTGTGGCTGACCCATCGACGGGCTTGAACTTGTATCAAAAGAAGGAACTGGATGCCACGACTTTGGATGGGACACAGGTTGCGAACCTGAAGAACAACAGTGACATGAAAACCTTTGTCGGCGGAACGACCTATTACATGCAAATGAATCAAAAGCGGGTCAAGGCGCTGAAAAATCTGAAAGTTCGTCAAGCTCTGTCATTAGCAATTGATAAGAAACAATTGGCAAAGAGCGTGTTGCGGGATGGGTCCAAGGCACCACTGGGCTTTGTGTCCGAGAATTTGACGCAGAACCCTAAGACTAAGGCTGACTTTGCTAAGGATGCTTACGTCAAGGATGGGGTTGCTTACAACTTGACCGCGGCCAAAAAATTGATGAAGGCCGGTCTGAAGGCATCTGGTACGAAGCAATTGGACTTAACGCTGATGGCTGATGATACCAGTGTCACGAAGACGGTTGCCCAGTACATTCAAGCAGAGTTGCAGAAGCTACCGAACGTGAAGGTTTCTATTAATACGTTGCCGTACAAGACTCGGTTAAGTCGGTCGAATGCGGGGAACTTTGATTTAGTTATTTCAAGTTGGGGCGCCGACTTTGCTGATCCAATCAACTTCTTATCGTTGATGAGTACTGGTAACACCAATAACAATGGTGGTTTTTCCGACGCCAAGTACGATAGCGATGTTAAAAAGTCTGAGAATCAGGATGCCAACAATCCAACTGCTCGTTACCAAGACTTAGTTAGAGCTGAAAAGCGGCTGATGACGCAACAAGGCCTGGTACCTCTGTATCAACCAGCTACGGTTGAGATGTGGAATCCTAAGGTTTCGGGTTATGTTTGGAACCCAGCGGGGATGAGTCGTGGGTACCAATGGATGGAATTGAAAAAATAGTCATGTCAGTAGGCGTACGGAATGAAAATTCCGTACGTTTTTTTTATTTTGGATTCAAGCCGTCCCCTCAATTTGAAAAACCAGGTGGCTAAACGGTAAATGAGCCAAGATAATCGCGCCGTTTCAGAAAACTTTTGCTGTAGGTGAAGTGTCTCTCAATTTTGACTGGTGACCAGCGAAACTCCCGGCTGATTTTAATTGAGAATTGAAATTGCGTATGAAACATGTTATACCTAGAGTAAGACTTATGAAAGCGAATACATAAGACAATTCACGGAGCTGGAGGCAGAACACTATGCAATTTGACGACTTACTAACAGAGCAACGTAATCACCGGTCGACGCACATTGATCGGGAATCCACGTTAGAAATGGTAGCAACGATTAACCGGGAGGACCACCGGGTAGCTAGGGCGGTACAGAAGGAATTGCCTCAAATTGCGGCGGCGATTGACGCTGCCTACCCCAAGTTTGATCAAGGTGGCCGGTTGATTTATATTGGTGCCGGGACTTCTGGTCGGTTAGGCGTGATCGATGCCACTGAACTACAACCAACTTATGGGTTGACGGCTGAACAGACTTTTGGCTTGATTGCCGGTGGAGCTGACGCACTGACGCATACGGTGCAATCGGCTGAAGATTCGCCGGAACTAGCCCACGACGATTTAGCAGCAGTCAATTTAACGGCGCAGGACGTAGTGGTGGCGAGCGCTGCTTCCGGCCAAACGCCATACACACTAGCTGCCCTGGACTATGCACAGAAACAAGGTGCCTTAGGCATTGGTTTTTCCTGCATTGAAGGTAGTCCCTTGGCTGAGCTGGCGGACTACCCAATTACGCCGGTCGTTGGTCCTGAAATCATCACGGGGGCCACGCTTTTAAAGGCGGGGACCGCAGAAAAGATGGTGCTGAACATGCTGTCCACGGGAATCATGGTTAAGTCCGGGAAGGTCTATCAAAACCTGATGATCAACGTGGTGCCAACCAATGGCAAGACGTTTGAACGGGCCAAGAAGATCATTGCTGAAGCCACTCAGACGTCCATGATAGCTGCAGAACGGGCCTTAGATCGGGCGGGTAACAACGTTCCTTTAGCCATCGTGCTGATTGAAACGAAGGGAACCATCGCCGAGGCCAAGAGTTTGTTGGCAGCTACCGGTGGTCACGTGTCACAAGCGGTCAAGTTAAATGACGATCAACAGTAACGTCATGGATTGACTGGTCCACACCAATTCTCTATACTTTAGACTAGGTATAAGAGGAAAGGAAAGTGGCAAAATGTTTCTTGCAGATGAACATCGTTATGAAAAAATGCCGATTCGGCGGGCTGGTAACACGGGTTTTCAGTTACCGGCTATTTCTTTTGGCATGTGGCATAGTTTTGGGGAGAACGCGAATTACGGTGACACCCGCGACATCATCCTCAAGGCGTTTGACGCCGGTATCTTTAGCTTTGATTTAGCCGCCAACTATGGTCCTGGTTCTTACGAGGCAGAGCGGCTGTTTGGTCAAGTTCTGGAACGAGAATTGAAGCCCTATCGTGATGAATTGATCATCAGTAGTAAGGCGGGCTTCCACATGTGGCCAGGACCTTACGGACAAATGAGTTCGCGTAAGGCATTGACCGCCTCATTAGATCGGTCACTTCAAGCCATGGGTTTGGACTACGTTGACATTTTCTACAGTCACCGTTTTGACCCAGAGACGGATCCAGAGGAAACGGCGGTTGCTTTGGATAATTTGGTGAAGCAGGGCAAGACTTTGTATGTTGGTATTTCGAACTACACGGCGCCACAAGCTCTAGCAATGATCAAAATCTTTAAAGACTTGCATACACCATTTGTGGTCGACCAAGTTTCTTACAACATGTTGAATCAGTCCGCTGCAGACGACGGGTTATTCGATCGGTTACGGGAAAACAATGCCGGTGCGATTGCGTACGGTCCCTTATGTGAGGGCTTATTGACTGACAAATACTTGGATGGGATTCCTGAAGACGTTGACATTCACTGGTCTAGTGAATACATCTTGAAGCAGGGCCGCGACAAGCTTTATCAAAAGCTATTAGGTTTGAATCAGATTGCACAGAGTCGGGGTCAAAAGTTGTCGCATATGGCATTGGCGTGGCTGTTGCACAACCCAGTGATTACTAGCGTGATTACTGGGGCATCTAAGCCTGAACACTTGCTGGAAAATATCAAGGCGGTTCAAAACTTAGAATTCGATCCAGAGCAATTAGCGGCTATCGATAAAATTTTAAAAGCTTAATTTAAATTGGAATATTCGAAATGGCTGTCGCAACTTGATAGCCATTTTTTTGTCTAATCGGGTTTTAAAAATTCATTCACCAATGTAGTCGGAGGCGGCCACAGCGGGGGGCAGCAGTGCAGACGATATCACTTGGTGGGTCGGCCAAGTGATATCGTGGGACGAGCTTGGGGCCTCGGCGATTTACCGAGGCTTCAAGTCGAGGAGAAAGACCGTTCCTTGGCTTTCTCTGGTCCCCACATCTGGCCCTCGCTTTGACCGCCGGAGACGACGGATTGAGAGAATCTGACGCATTAGATGATTAATCAAAATTGGTCACATAATTTGTCCAGGCGTGGGGTATAATGGGTACAGGTTTAAAGGAAATGATGGAGGTTGCTATGACACGTAAAGTAACGATTCGGGACCTTGCAGAAGCGGCGGGCGTCTCGGTCACGACAGTTTCACAGATTCTGAATGGCAAGGGCGAACGTTTTAGCCTGGATACGCGTCGGCGGGTCCATCAACTACAAGAAGAGATGGGCTACGTACCGGATTTCAACGCCCGTAATTTAATCATGAAGTCCGCACAGACGATTGGTGTGTTGGTGCCAAACCTGGGGAACCCTTTCTTCAGTATGTTCATTCGCGGTGTGCAACAGACCAGTCGGGACCGGCACTTCATCCCGTTGATTTTTGGCGCTAACCATGATGAAAAGCTAGAAAGTTATTACCTCCAGGAATTGATCAAACGTGCGGTGGATGGCCTGATTATTGCGAGTGCCTCCATCACGGGCGAAGCCATTGATAATATCCTAAAGAAAAATGGGATCCCTTACCTGTTGATTGATCAGAACGGCGGTCCCAGCGTTGACCGGGTCCGAATTGATGATCAACAGGGGGGACAGTTAGCCGCACAACATTTAGTGGCATTGGGACATCAACGCATTGCTGTCGTGATGCCTGAGCACCCCACCCAAAACTTGCTGATTCGGCTGGATGGATTTCGTAAGCAATTGGCTGAGTTGGGTGTACAATTGGCCAGCACGGCGGTTGTGACGGCAGCCATGACAAAATTAGGGGGCTATCAGGCTACCTCGGCGGTCTTAGCTCAGAAACCAACGGCAGTCTTTGCGATTAACGATGAGACGGCTCTGGGCCTGATTCGTGGGTTACACGAACAGGGACTCAGGGTTCCCGAGGATATTTCGGTGCTGGGTTACGATGACATTGACTTGGATGAGTACGTCGTTCCTAAGTTGAGTACGATTCATCAACCAGTTGTGACGATGGGGCAGCAGGCAACGACGCTGTTGATCAATCGAATCCAGGACCAACGCCAACCAGAGCAACTGGTCAATTTGCCAGTTGAACTTCGGGACCGTGAAAGCACGGGACCGGTGAAATAAATTTCATTTAGTTCTTGTAAGCCTTTTCGAAACATGATACGCTAGGGTTATTCAAAACGGGTTGCCCAGTGTGTCGGCAATACGTAAAACGTTTTACAAACGATTCTGCTTAAGGAGTGAAGGTTAATTATGTCAAACAAAGTTACGGTTCTGGGAAGTCTCAACGTTGATACGACGCTACGAGTTGCACGGATGCCCCAACCAGGGGAAACGCTGTCTACTGAAAACAAGACGAGTGCTGCTGGTGGGAAGGGTGCGAACCAGGCGGTTGCTGCTGCCCGGGCTGGCGCACAGACTAACTTTATCGGGAAGGTCGGCAACGATGACGCCGGTCGTTTCATGGTTGAATCTCTGAATAACGATAACATTGACACCAGTGCCATTATCACGGACAAGACGGTGGGTACCGGCTCTGCCTTCATTCTATTAGATGAAGCGGGCCAAAACAGTATTTTGGTTTACGGTGGTTCCAACCAACAAATTGAGGCGGCAGAAGTGATTGCACGCGAAAGTGAAATTGCCAAGGCTGATTTCCTGATCACTCAGTTTGAAACGCCACAGGCGGCCACGTTAGCTGCATTTAAGGTAGCTAAGCAACATGACGTTACCACGATTTTAAATCCAGCTCCGGCCGCTAAGATCGACCCTGAAATCTTAAAGGTGACCGACTTAGTGGTGCCTAACGAGACTGAAAGTGCAGAATTAACTGGTATTGAAGTGACCGACGTTGCATCCATGGATGCAAATGCCAAAAAATTCCGTGAAATGGGTGTTAAGAACCTGATTATTACGGTTGGGAGTAAGGGTGCTTACTACGCAACTGAAAAAGAAAATGGTTTCGTTCCAGCCTTCAAGGTCAAGGCAGTGGATACGACGGCCGCTGGTGACACGTTCATTGGTGCACTGAGTTCACAACTGCTGCCAGATCTGAGTAACATTGCCACGGCTTTAGTCTTCGCGCAACGGGCCAGTTCCTTAACGGTCCAAGGTTTAGGTGCTATGCCATCGATTCCAACGTTTGATCAAGTTCAAGCTGCAAACGCCAAAGGCTAGTTTCAGAAAACAACTTAACAAACGACTATCTTTCGATTACTTTTCGGAAAGATGGTCGTTTTTTTGTGGAATTTTTGACAACCGGTTGCAACATTATCAAATCGGTATATTTCAATATACACTAGTGTACAACTAACAAATGTCTATAGATAGGCCTTTATAAAACTGGTTGCATTACAATTGTTTAATTGGTATAGTTATGAAAGTTGGTAGTTACCCACCAACCAGGTTGTACTTTGGTATAACGAAAATGATTGGCCGTGGTCAGTCCGGCCGGATTAAGTGAGGTTATTTGTGATGTTGAATACAGCTACACGTTCCGAATCGACTAATTTTGATGAAACTGATCAGCAAGCGGTTAATGCCGTTCGTATGCTGAGCATGGATATGATTTCTCGGGCTCATTCCGGTCACCCCGGGTTGCCATTGGGGGCAGCACCTATGGCCTACGTTCTATTTTCACGGCACTTACGGGTGGATCCCTCATTCCCACAGTGGTTTAACCGCGATCGGTTTGTTTTATCCGCCGGGCATGGATCCGCGATGCTGTACAGTCTTCTACACCTCAGTGGCTTCACACTGAGTCGAGACGATTTGATGAATTTTCGGCAATTGGGTAGCAAAACGCCTGGTCATCCGGAGTACGGGGTTACCCCTGGTGTTGATGCCACAACGGGTCCACTTGGGCAAGGAATTGGCATGGCCGTGGGGATGGCCATGGCAGAAGCTCATCTGCGCGGGGACTACAACCAGGATGGCTTTGACGTTGTCGATCACTATACTTACGCACTATGTGGGGACGGTGACCTGCTGGAAGGGGTAGCGGCGGAGTCTGCTAGCCTAGCGGGTCAGTTAAACTTAAACAAACTAATTGTACTGTATGATTCAAACGATATTTCACTCGATGGTCCCCTGGCTAATGCAAGTCATGACAACGTTGGTCAGCGTTTTACTAGTTACGGGTGGAACTACTGGTTGGTCGAAGATGGCAACGACCTAGTAGCGATTAACCGGGCCATTGAAGCAGCTAAGGCCAACGTGGATGGTCCAACCTTGATTGAAGTGAAGACTGAAATTGGGGCGGGTAGTCCGAATGCCGGCACAAACAAAGTTCACGGTGCGCCACTGAATGATGAGGACTTGACAGCAACCCGGGAATTTTATCACTGGAATGCCGATCCGTTCACGGTGCCAGCAGCGGTTCACGAACGGTTCATGACCACCATCAAGTCGCGTGGCTGGGCAAGCCATCAGGAGTGGTCTAACCTCATTGCCCGGTATTCAAATGAAGAACCTGAATTAGCAGCTCAGTTTGCTAAAGGCATTAGTAAGGCCGTTCCAGCTGACTTGGACCAGCAATTACCCACTTATTATAAAAAGGATGCACTGGCTTCACGAGCTAGCGGTCATGAGGTCTTACAACAACTGAGTGCCCAGTGTCCAAACCTGTGGGGTGGGTCTGCCGACCTCTTTAGCTCCAACAAGACAGCCGTCAATGATGAAGAACGGTTTGCGCCAGATAATCTAACTGGTCGCAACCTGTGGTTTGGTGTACGGGAGTTTGCCGAAGCCGCAGCGATGAACGGGATTGCGTTACACGGTGGTACCCGAGTTTACGGGTCGACGTTCTTTGTCTTCTCGGACTACATGAAGCCAGCTATTCGTTTGGCGGCTTTGCAACAACTACCCGTAATTTACGTCTTTACCCATGACTCATTAGCCGTGGGTGAGGATGGCCCGACTCATGAACCAGTGGAACAATTGGCAGCATTACGGTCGATTCCGGGGCTCGCCGTATATCGGCCAGCCGATGGCAATGAGACCGTCGCTGCTTGGCGGGAAGCGTTGCTAGCGACTGATCATCCAACGGCGATTGTGCTGACCCGTCAGGGGTTACCAACGTTGCCTAAGCCAGCTGCTCGTGTTCGGAGCGGTGTTAAGCGGGGCGCGTACGTGGTTGCCGATGCTCAGGATGAGGCAGAGGGGATTCTGATGGCTTCTGGGTCTGAAGTGCAGTTAGCCTTACAAGCACAGGAAAAACTATTAGCGTTGGGCCACGATGTACGGGTCGTTTCCATGCCGGGGATGGCGACCTTCAATGCTCAGTCAGCAGACTACCGTGAGAGTGTGTTGCCGGCCCATCTTCGTCGCCGGGTAGCGATTGAAATGGCTAGTGGTGGTGATTGGTATAGGTACATTGGCCTCGATGGAACCGCTTTATTACAGGAACAGTTTGGTGCGAGCGGTAATGGTTCAGCCGTGATGAAAATGGCTGGTTTTACCCCAGATGCCGTCGTACAAGCTTACCTACAACTGAAGTAACTTGGAAAGAGCATCTGTGACTGAGAGCCGGATGCTCTTTTTTTCAGCCGGATTTAAAGAAAGTCACGTCCTCAACTAGTAAGTTCTCGAAATTATTGGTATATTGGACGTAAAGACACTGGAGGCGGTTTTAATGGAGATTAGACGGATCAAGGTTCCGACGGCGCTAGTTTGGTCAGCGCCGACTGCTGTAACTGAAGTGGATCAAGACTACATACAAGATGGCGATTTGACTAAATGGTTAGCGAGCTTGCAGCCCGCAGATCAAGAGCGCTTATCTGATCAAGACTGTATTGTGACCGAGGCGTTATTCAACGACCGCGTCGTGTTGGATCGCGTTGAAGGTGACTGGGCCCATGTCTTTGTTAAGCGCCAAGATAATCGTCAAGAACGGCGGGGGTACCCAGGCTGGTTACCGTTAGCACAGATGACGGCTGACGATGAGGAACTGGAATATCCCACGACTACGGTCCGGCTCGTTCAACCTGAGACGCCTTTACTAGACGCTGACCGTCAGCCCATTGCGCAGTTACCATTGGGCGCGATTCTGACAACCACTGGTCAGGATGCGGAGTGGATTCAAGTTGTGACACCCTTAGGTAGCGGCTGGATTTCAGCGAATGCAGCTAAGCTGGGCGTTACTGGTGCCGATGATGGGAGTCGGTTATTAACACTAGGCAAACAGTTCATTGATACGCCATATCTATGGGGGGGCATCACCCCACAAGGGTTTGACTGTTCAGGCTTGGTTTACGCCTTACATCGTGCGCTAGGATACTCGGTACCGCGAGACGCTCAAGATCAGTTTGCGAATGGTTATCCTATTGCACCAGAGGCGTTGGCGGCTGGGGACTTGGTCTTCTTTGCCCGGGAACACGGTACGGGGGCTATTCACCACGTTGGACTCTACGCAGGTAGTGGGCAGGTTTTACACGCACCTAAGCCGGGTGAAAGCGTCCGGTTAACCTCTCTGACAACACCGAAATTTGCAGCTGAATATGCTGGTGCACGGCGGTTCTGGCAATAATTTCAAGTCTGAAGAATTCTCTAAGGTCTGGGCTGAAATGCGGCCAGCTACACAGCACATGCTATACTCAGCTTAAGGGAATCGATTAACAAAATAGTGAAAAGAGAGGGATCATGATGAAACTCAAACACGTTATTTTAGGACTTGCAGCAGCTGTCTTGGCTGTGGGAATTGGTGGAAGTACCGTTCGGGTCCACGCTGATACGGCAGACACTACGGACACGACGAGCAGTACCACTGGTGACAGCACTTCGTCTGATAGTGGCAGCACGGTTCAGACCAAGGCACTCTCAAAGGCCTACGTGGTGTATGGTGCTGGATTGGCTAGCGAGGATAAGGATACCGTTTCGAGTGCGTTGGGCGTCAAGTCTAATTACACGTCACTGACCGCTTCCGGAAGTGATTACGCGAAGTATCTGAATTCAGCTGGGACGACCGATGCTAGTATGATCAGTTCTGTGGCGTTAGCACCAGCTGACCCGGGGACTGGCGTCAAGGTCAACATTGCTAATTACAATGGGAGTAATAACATTACTGAGGTGACCTCCCAGCAATACGCGATGGTTGCCACGATGGCCGGTGTTAAGGACGTGATTATCACGGTCACGGCTGATAAGTCGGTTTCTGGGGAATCTGCCCTGACAGGGGTTTATAAAGCACTGGCTGCCGATGGCTTAACACTGAATTCAGAAAACACCCAAGCAGCTAACGGTGTGCTGGATGCCACCCAACCAGCTATCGATTCGAACAACAGTGACAAGAAGTACCCTGGGAAACTGATGGCTGCTGTGGGGGATGTTTCCTCTGATCTGGCTAAACAGCGCCAGAATGGTAACGACTTGGCAACCAAGTCCGATATCGAAGACATGCTGAACAAGGCTTTGGCTAAACGTGGAATTTCGGACAATACTAGTTCAACACAGATTACCAACATTGCAGTGGCTTTGAGCAAGGTTCAACAAGCCCCAGTTTCTACGAGTAAGAGCTACGTCACCAATGTAACAAATGTGGCAAATAGTCTAGCTAACAGTATTGGGAATAAAATGGCGGGTGTGAAGGACTTTGCTAACAGTGCCGATGCCCAAAAAGCTGAGAATTTCATTGTGAGAATTTGGAACAGTATCGTTAATTTCTTCAAAGGATTAGGCAATTAAAAGTCACCGGAACGGTGAGATAACTAATAAACGGGCGTAAAGACGTCCGTTTTTTTGTGTAGAAAATTTTATTTCACAAAGTCTAGTTGGAATGATTTAGTTGTAATGTACAGAAAGCGACATTAAGAACAACTTGTATTTTGCAATTTGATGGACCGGATGGAAACGCTGTCGCTGTCAACTAAATAATTGTGTTTGGATTCATTAGACAAAAGAACCAATGTTCGTCAGAAAGCCAAAATAGTTCCCTGATATAATAGGCTTTTAAAAGATAATAAGCTCATGAAAACGATTACGGGGAATGCATGTTCTTGACCCGAAATCCGTTAATATTTCCTTAATAATTCACAAGAAACTGGGAAAACGTGTGGTAATATGAATTTGTGATTCGTATTGAGTATGAACGAACGTGACTGTCGCATGATTGATGGGCAGTTGTCATTCACGCTGTTTTTGAAATCTAAAGTCATAAAAGGACGTGTTGGTAAAGATGAGTACAGGACAACGAACAACTAAAGCAGTCGTTGGGGTCGTCGGTGCCATTGGCGCATTTGCCGCTGGGGCTACAATCACCGCAAACGCAGATAGCATCAAAGTTCAACAAGGGGACACCGTTTGGGACCTTTCTCAAAAGTACAATGTCTCAATTTCGGATTTAGAACAACAGAATTCAATCGACGCTAAGACTGACCTGATTTTTGTCGGGCAACGGTTACAGGTAAAATCAGCAAAGAATAGTCAGCAATCATACACGGTAAAGTCTGGGGACACCCTCTGGGATCTTGCACAGACTTACCACTTAACAGTCGCACAATTACAGAAGGCCAACGGGTTGTCAGGTGACACGTTAAGCGTTGGTCAAAAATTGATCATTCCAGCTGGTGCTACTAAGAGCACGCAATCTAACTCAAGTACTCCAGCCACGCCTAGTGCAACGCGGCAAACGACTCAAAAGGCCGCTGCCGTTCAAGCCCAAATTGTTGCCGCACAGCAGGCGGCTGCTAGCAAGCAACAACAAAAGCAGGCACCTGCTACGACTGGTAGTTCTAATACCAAGACTTCCAGTGCCAGTTATGTAGCCGGTTCCTCGTCACAGTCACAGAGCCAGACTTCTAGTCAGACGCAATCGTCTACGCAATCCAATAGTTCTAGCACGTACAAGCATCAACAAGCGCCAGCGTCATCAGCTACTCAGACGCCTTCACGGGCATCCGTGACGAAGGCGGCACCAAGTTCTAGTGCTAGCCAGTCAGCGACTGTAAGCCAGAGTCAGAGCCAGCCAGCCACGACGCAAAGCCAGTCAGTTGCTTCTTCAGGTTCAAGCGCTACGGCAACGAGTCAATCAACGCCACAAAAGTCAACGACGCAGGCTAGCGTACAATCATCCGCCACTAGTCAGCAGTCGACCCAGGCATCCACGGCTGTCGCACCAAAGACGACGCGTGCGGCAGCCGTGTCATCAACCAGTCGGTCAGCTGCAACCTCGAGTGCTACCACGCAGACTGGTAGTCAAAATGCGACGGCTACGACTTCAGCGCAATCGACTAAAACGACAAAGAAGCGGATCAAGACGACTACCCGTTCAGCTGTGGCACAACCAGCAGCAACGTCCAGTAGCTCGACGACCACGCAAAGTAGTCGTTCAACGGCCGCAGTTAAGACTTCTAGTAGCACGAAGCAGGCCAGCACTGCTGGTTTGACTTCAGGCTCCGTTACGAGCTTAGCTTTGAAGCTGTCCACCGCTAGCATTCCTTACGTTTGGGGCGGTTCTTCATTAAGTGGAATGGATTGTTCTGGCTTAGTGGCTTACGTTTACGCCCATGCGAATGGGGTTAGCCTGCCACATAACACCGTTTCACAAGAAAGCCGTGTCTCAACGCACTCTGTGGCTAACGCCCAACCAGGTGATATCTTATTCTGGGGGAGCAAGGGTGCTAGTTACCACGACGCTATCTACTTAGGGAACAACCAATACGTTCACGCACCAGCTCCTGGTCAAAATGTAAAGGTTCAGTCCCTTAGCAAGTACTTCATGCCATCCTTTGCTGGGACGGTCAAGTAATCGTTTTCAGGAAGGCGACTATTTCTGAGAATCAGCCGGTTGTGAAAAAAGTTCATTTGAAGGCAACTTAAGGCGCAACACTCCGCAAGATGTGGGGCAAAAAACTTTTCACAATCTTCTTGCAAATCCAAATGTTTGGTGATATTGTAGTGACATCGAATTACGGTTCAGTAAAGATGTTTAAGTTTCTACCACGAGGTGAGAGACTGAACCACAATATCATTAAATCAAGAGGAGTTGTTAAAGGTGAGTAATCGAATTGAGATTCTGGAAGAGTATCGGCGGGCTAATTCACAGCTGGCTACGTTAAAACGGAAGGAATCCGAAAGTGTTCATTCTAGCGCTGACACGGTTCTAATTGAACCCCAGTTTGGGAAAGAAATGAATGACTTGTCCAATAAGTGCGCTCAGCTGGACATGATTCTGGAAGCCATGGAAGCTTCTGAAGACTAAATTAAACCCGTGAGTCGTGCAAACAACTCACAAAAGCCGCACCATCAACGATTGATGGTACGGCTTTTTTTGTGGCTAAATCGTGATATCAAACCAAAATGGGTACTGTTCAACGCCAGCATAAACGTCGAAGAAGCGGCCACCCATCTCCTCGCCGTCTAACTGGCCATATTCGATGGCTGGGACGGTTAGGTGGACTCGTGATGCCTGATAGTAGTGAACGGCCTTAGACGTCAAATGGCGCTTAAATACAAGGCGTAAAGCTAGCCAGAGCAATTTGAAGAAATTTGGTTTTTCAATAACGACTAGGTGAAGTTTGTGATCGGTGATTTTGGCGTTGGGTGCAATACCAACGCCGCCCCCAAAGTAGGGGTGATTGGTCGTGGTCACCAAGAAGGCGTGCGGGTAGATATCTCGTCGATTGCCAACGTGCACGGTCAAGGTGAAGCCCGTTTGGTTGTAGTACACACTCAGCGCAGAGGCCAGATATGAAAGGGACCCCAGGTGATGTTTATTGAGCCAAACTTTTGCCCGCGACTGGTTCGCTTGCGAAATGATGGCGGCGTCGAAACCGATACCAAGATTGTTAGTGAAAACACCACGTTCCTGCTTGATCGTTTCGTTGTAGGTTCCAATGTCATAGTTTGTTGCATGGGTACACTGGATCACTTGATTCAACGCTTCGTGCCAGTTAAGTGCCATGCCGGCACCACGGGCAAAATCGTTCCCTGAGCCAATTGGAATGTAAGCTACGGGAATGGGATATTCACGGTGAAGCTGCGTGAGACCGTTGATGGCCTCGTGGAGGGTGCCATCGCCACCAACGGCGAGGACGACCCATCCTTGATGCGGTTCATCCGGTAACTGCTTACCGAATTGCTCGCTTAATAACACGGTGTGGTGGGGGTACTCCGAAACTGCTACTTGGTAGGAGACCTGAGCAGCATCGAGACGCTCTTTAATCTGAGGCCAAAGTGTTCCGGCGTGGCCACTTCCCGCATGTTCGTTTAAGATGATATAGAACTGGACACTCACCGTACTGCTCCTCTCAATTTTTAGTCCATTTCATTATAAACGAAAACGTCAATGGTGCCTAGTAATTCCGGAGGAACTTTCCTTTGTTATAAGAAATGGCCATAATGGATGTTTAAAATCTTTGTAGTGGTCGGTTCTGAGCACTGAACGGTCACGATATAGAGCTGGCTTAACCCATGAATCAATTAGCATCAAAGAAACTGTAGGTTGTTATATACAAGATGCCTTGATAGGGGCTTAGTACTGAACAAGATGTATCACGCAACTATACGGATTTGGGGACGTTTTAGGCAGTTGAAGCGACGAAGCTTGGTTTGGATTGGCGGAGACTTAGCTTCACTTGCCGAGTGTTTCTCCTAGAAAATGACAACAGCTAAGGTACTATTTTACGGCCTAATCCAGTTTGTTTTTCAATCTTTAGTTTTCTTTACTTCTTGCCGGTTTTGCCTAAACTAAGTGATTAAGGAGGGGGGATCTGTATGGATACAAGAGCGGAAATAGTTAAGCAGTATTTTCAACTTTCAGACCTGGCGTCTAATGATTCTCAGGCATTAAGTGCGATAATCTCGCTTTTTTCGACTAAAGCGGTCGTTAAGAGCGCGAATGGCATGACGGTTGAGACACCAACTGGAATTGCTCGTTTTTTTGAGAACTTTTTCAAAGATAATCAAGAACTGCGACATCTCTGCCACGTCGTTGCCACAAAGAATGGCTATCAGGCGGAGTGGGCAGTTGCTGGACGTAAGCAGACGGGACGACTATTTGCATTTCACGGGACCGATACCTATACGTTTGATCAAAACAATAAAATAAGCTTTCTACAGGTAGTGATTGATGCCTAATGGTTCTGCGTGACAGTTTCTAAGCGGACTGCTAATAAATTGAAAGAACTGATTTGATTGACTCGCAATCAGACTCCTTTGGGTAAGCTACAAGGAAGTCGTCTGCGAGTCTTTTTTGGGATGGTTCAGTGCACTAAAAAGGTGATTGGCATTAGCCAATCACCTCATGAAATTTACTTGGTCATAATAAACATTGGTAAAATCATTGGATGCCGTTCAGTCTTCTCGAATAAGAAGTTCTGAAGATCATCAATGACAGCGTTGCGAATGGAAGCTTCGGTAGCCTTCGGATTGCGCATTGCCCGCCGAATCGTTTGGAAGACACGACGACGGCCTTCGTTTAACAACTCGCCAGATTCACGCATGTAGACGAATCCACGAGAGAGAAGGTCAGGGCCAGCCTTGATTTCCTGATTCTTTAGGTCAATGGTGGCTACGACGACAACTAATCCTTCTTCAGAAAGTAATTGCCGATCGCGTAACACAACGTTACCGATATCACCGATACCAGAACCGTCGATGTATACGTCACCAGCGGCGAAGTGACCCGCCACTCGAGCAGAGTCCTTGGTCAATGCCAAGACATCCCCATTTTGGAGGATGAAGCTATGATCAAGTGGGACACCACATTGTTCAGCAAGTTCAGTATGGATCTTTAACATCCGGTATTCACCATGAATTGGCATGAAGAATTTAGGTTGCATCAGCCGAAGCATCAGTTTCTGTTCTTCTTGACCACCATGACCAGACGTATGGATGTTGTTGACCTTACCATGAATAACGTTGGCACCAGCTTCTTCCAGCTCGTTGATCACCCGGTTCACAGAAATTGTGTTCCCGGGGATTGGGTTACTGGAGAAGACCACCGTATCGCCAGGTTGAATGGCGATTTGCCGGTGGGTTCCGTTGGCAATCCGTGAAAGGGCCGCCATGGGTTCACCCTGTGACCCGGTACAAAGAATCATAACTTTGTCAGCAGGCATTGAGCGAATCGTGTTGGCATCAACCAGAGCGTCGTCCGGAATATTGAGGTAACCCAATTCCCGACCGTTAACAATCGCAGCTTCCATGGAACGACCGAAGACAGCAATCTTACGCCCGTGGGCGAGGGCCGTCTCGCAGGCCGTTTCGATCCGTGAAATGTTTGAAGCAAATGTTGCAAAGATGACCCGACCCTCAACTTGGTCAAAAATCTTCCGGATAGATTTACCTACCCATTTTTCTGACTTCGTCCAAATTGGGCGTTCCGCGTTGGTACTATCCGACATGAGACATAGAACACCGTCAGCACCAAGCTTGGCCATCTTTTGAAGATCAGGCGGCTGGTTCGTAACGGGTGTTAAGTCGAACTTATAGTCACCCGTTTCCACAATTGTCCCAACCGGCGTATGAACAGCAATCCCCAAAGTATCAGGAATTGAGTGGGTCGTCCGGAAGAAGGTGACACTCATCTTTCGGAACTTGAGCACAGTGTCGTCATCAATTGTGTGTAGTTCAGTCGATTTAAGTAATCCGTGTTCTTCAAGTTTGTTCTTAATCAGTGCCAAGGCCAGGGGTCCTGCGTAAACAGGAACGTTTAAAGCCTTGAGCAAATACGGGATACCGCCAATATGGTCTTCATGGCCGTGGGTGATCACTAGCGCCTTGATCTTGGATTGGTTTTCAACGAGGTATTGATAATCAGGAATCACATAATCGATTCCTAATAGTTCGTCTTCCGGGAATTTGATTCCGGCATCAATCAGAATAATTTCGTCCTGAAATTGGATGCCATAAGTGTTCTTCCCAATTTCACCAAGTCCACCCACGCCAAAGATAGCAGTCTCGTTATTTTTGACGTTTAACTTGTTCATTCACCGAACTCCGTTAATTTGTAATTCGGATTCTCTTGCTCGTAAGCCAAGGTTTTACCCTCAATGGCTTCAATGAATTCGATATTGTGATCCGTGTGTTCTTCTACCAACGCCCGTGCTTCAACTTCCGTTGGGGCGTCTAAGTAGAGAGAGTGGGTATCCTCGCGCTTAGGATTCCGCTTGTTATCGTTCTGGTAATATACTTTGTAAATCACTAACAAAACTCCTTTAATTTAAACGATTTAATCCGCCAGGTTGACACTATTGTAGCGAATCATGAATGTCCTTCCGAACTGCGGGTTGCTTACACAACAATTAGCACAATTTTAGCATAGTTTGGGCCGATTGTATAGAATTACCCCTAGACGTTAAAACATGCTATGATTAAACTAGCATGAAGTGAACGGAGGAGACGCCATGGCACTAACAGTGGAAATAATTATCGGCATTGTCATTGCCCTCATTATTTATGAAATGATTCACCACATGATTGTCCAACGGGCAACTCGGATGGTTCGTTATTCGGCTCAGAATGAGACTGACGTGGCGTTTAAGGCCGCGTTACAGCGATTGGTCAATGAAGATGTGCTGACGGAGGAAGAGTGTCAAATCAGCTCGGCTGAAACGGTGGCAGATGTCTGGGGCCGCGGCGTCATGGCGTTTGAGTATGCGATGCCCATTGGAATGGATGTCGAACGGCGGTTACCGGAATTGGAGCAGGCCTTCAATGATGCTTTAGCTAGCTTTAGTGCAGATCATCAGATTAAATCCGTGGTTACCGGCTCAGCCTTCGTGGTCAGTGATATTTGGGTGTACGAAGATCGGTTACATATCGATGTAGCCTATTTGATGAATGAATCAACGGTGGAGTACCTCAAAGATTTAAAAAAATTGGGTGATTCAGATCACTAGTTATAATATGGAAGAAATAGGATTATTTTGTTCGTTAGTGAGCAAGGCAAACTGTGAAATGATGGCATTATAGCGTCAAAAAAGGTGCGACCGAATTTTCCGGTTGCACCTTTTTTGCACATACTTTATAGAAACTACTCAATCATAATCATGTCTTCGTCACGGCCGAAGGGTTCATCCTTACTGATGTGGTCGTAGAAGAGGGTCCCGTGGAGGTGGTCAATTTCATGTTGGCACACGATGGCGGGGTAGTTCTTTAGGCGAACCTGATGCTTTTCACCATTAACGTCGTAGTAACGAAGGGTGATGCGGTCATGTCGAGGAACAAAGCCAGGAACGTCTTTATCCACGGACAGGCAACCTTCGCCTTCAGTCAGGGCACCCGCTTGAACGGATTCTGAGATGATCACTGGATTAATGATGACATCAGTGAAGGGCGATTTGTCGCTGCCTTCGGGGGCAGGGACCAGAACGGACGCCATCTTCTCAGAGACACCGACTTGGGGAGCGGCTAAGCCGACACCAGCCCGCAACCCGTATTTCTTACATTGTTCTGGATCTTGCGAAACAACTAAGTATTCCATTAAGTCTTTTGCAAGTTGTTGGTCTTCCGCTGAGAGCGGAAATTTAACATCTGCAGCTTCTTGCCGTAAGACGGGGTCACCGTCACGGACGATATCTTTCATGAGAAACAAGAGCAATTACCTCCGCTAATAAAATCTAGATATTCTACATTGTAACATAACACGAAAAAAACATGAAATGAAAAGAAAACGCTTTCTTTTTTCAAAAAAAGCGAAAACGTTTAACTGCAAGTCCCACAAGGGATTTCACCTCACGCCTTTATTAATCACTATGAAAGGGCTTGCATGGATTCTGAAAAAATGGTACTTTATAACCGTAGTCAGGAAACGCAACGTTGACTCACTTTAGTTAACAATTTCATATTTAAGTGAAAGGAAAGTGTTACTTATGGCTAATGGAAGCAAACAGATTGTAGACTTTGCCAAGATCAAAGCTACGATGGCCGACCCATACAAGCACCCGGTTCAAGTCATCGATCGTGAAGGTAAGGTCGTCGATCCAGACACGTTGGCAAAATATTCAGATGACCAACTTGTCGACTTCATGAAGAAAATGGTTTGGGAGCGTACGTTACACGAACAAACAATGAACTTCTCCCGTCAGGGTCGTCTCGGTTTCTATGCTCCAACCGCCGGTGAGGAAGCCAGTGAAATGGGAAGTGTTTCTGCATTTAAGGAACAAGACTTCCTGTTACCTGCTTACCGTGATTTACCACAAATGATTCAACACGGTACTACCGTTGCAAAAGGTTTCTTATGGTCCAAGGGTCATGTTGAAGGTAATCAACATGAAAATCCTAACATGTTATTCCCACAAATCATTATTGGGGCACAATATGTTGAAACTGCCGGTGTTGCTTTAGGTATTAAGAAGAACAAGGACGAAGATCGTGTCGCCTTTGCTTACACCGGTGATGGTGGTACTTCACAAGGGGACTGGTATGAAGGGGTTAACTTCGCCAGTGCCTACCAAGCACCCGCTGTCTTCTTTGTTCAAAACAACGGCTGGGCAATTTCAGTTCCTCGTCGCAAGCAAACGGCTGCCGAAACTTTGGCACAAAAAGCTGTTGCCATGGGTGTTCCTTCCGTCCAAGTTGATGGGATGGATATCATTGCGGTTCACGAAGTTGCTGAAGCTGCTCGGGAATACGCTGCTGCTGGTAATGGGCCTGTCGTTATTGAAACGTTAACTTACCGTTTCGGTGCGCACTCATCTGCCGGTGATGATCCTTCGCGTTACCGGACTAAGGAAGAAGAAAAGCCTTGGTTCGATGCTGATCCATTGATTCGTTTCCGTAAAGTTCTTTCTGACAAGGGTCTTTGGTCACAAGCTGACGAAGACAAGTTAGTTGATCAATACAAAGACGAATTCAAGGAAGCAATGAAGGAAGCTGAAGCAGCTCCTGCACAAAAGGTCTCTGACTTCTTGAAGTGGACTTACAACGTTCCTACTCCAGCAGTTAAGAAACAAATTGCAGAATTTGAAGCAAAGGAGTCGAAGTAATCATGGCTAAAATGACGTATATCAAAGCGATCACTTCCGGATTGGATCAAGTCTTAGGCGACGATCCTAAGACCCTGATCTTCGGTGAAGACGTTGGTAAAAACGGTGGTGTGTTCCGGACGACTGTTGACTTGCAAGACAAGTACGGTGAAGACCGGGTATTCGATACGCCATTAGCTGAATCTGGGATTCTTGGTTTAGCTATTGGTTTATCCTTAACTGGCTGGCGTCCAATTCCAGAAATCCAATTCATGGGCTTCACTTTCGAAGCAATGGATGGGATTGTTGGTCAATTGGCTCGTGACCACTACCGGTTTGGTGGACAAAAGAACTTCCCTGTTACCGTACGGACACCATTTGGTGGTGGGACTCATACCGCTGAAATGCATGCCGATAACTTGGAAAACTACTTCACTAGCACTCCTGGGCTGCGGGTTGTTACCCCATCTAACCCATACGATGCTAAGGGCTTAGTTATCTCCGCTGTTGAAAGCGACGACCCAGTTCTGTTCATGGAAAACTTGAAACTTTACCGTTCAATGAAGGATGAAGTTCCAGATGAAAAGTACACGGTTCCGTTGGACTCCGCCAAGGTTGTTCGTGAAGGTACTGATATCACTATCGTTGCCTACAGTGCTGAAGTTAACGAAGCTTTGACCGCTGCTGATACTCTGGCAAAGGACAACATTTCTGCCGAAGTTATTGACTTGCGTTCACTGTCTCCAATTGACACGGATACTATCTTTGCTTCCGTTGATAAGACTCACAAGGTCGTTATCGTCCAAGAAGCACAACGGATGGCTGGTGTTGGTGCAGTTGTTGCATCTGACATTGCTGAAGAAAAGATCATGTCCTTGGATGCACCTATCGGCCGGGTTGCTGCCCCAGATAGCGTTTACCCATTTGCCCAAGCTGAAAACGACTGGATTCCAAACTCAGACGATATCGAAGCTAAGGCGCGCGAAATTTTCAACTACTAATTTAAACTTACATTAAAAACAAAAAACAATGTGGGAGACATCCTGCATTAGGAGATAGAAAGGAAGTTTTCCCATGGCTTATACGTTCAAACTCCCAGAGCTTGGTGAAGGGATGGCCGAAGGCGAAATTTCTTCATGGCTTGTTAAAGAAGGAGACGCAGTTAAGGAAGACGACACGTTAGTCGAAATTCAAAACGATAAGTCTGTTTCAGAATTACCATCACCTGTTGATGGCACTATTTCAAAAATTGTTGCACAAGAAGGGGACACCGTTGAAATCGGCGATCCACTGATTGTTATCGATGACGGTTCAGATACACCTGCTGACTTAGGTGGCGCTGCTGATGCTGCTCCTGCAGAAGAAGCTGCACCCGCTGAAGAAGCTGCTCCAGCCGCAGATGCTGCCCCAGCTCCAGCTGCCGCACCAACCGGTGTTCCAGCTGCTTCAGATCCTAACAAGTTGGTTATGGCAATGCCTTCTGTTCGGCAATATGCTCGTGACAAAGGTGTCGACATTACCCAGGTTGCTCCAACCGGGAATCACGGTCAAATTCTGAAGGCTGATATTGATAACTTTAACGGTGCTGCCGCACCTGCTGCAGCTGCTGCACCGGCAGCCGCTGCTCCAGCAGCTGGCAAAGCTACTGCAGGTCAAGCTATCAAGCCTTGGAAGTCTGACAATCCAGACCTGGAAACTCGTGAACCAATGTCAGCAATGCGGAAGATCATCGCTAAGAGCATGCGGACTTCTAAGGACATTGCTCCTCATGTAACTTCATTTGATGAAGTTGAAGTTTCAGCTCTGATGGCTAACCGTAAGAAGTACAAGGAAGCCGCTGCTGATAAGGGTATCCATTTAACCTTCTTACCATACATGGTTAAGGCTTTGGTTGCCGTTATGAAGGAATTCCCTGAATTGAACGCATCGATTGACGATACGACTCAAGAAATCGTTTACAAGCACTACTACAATATTGGTATCGCTACCAACACTGATGATGGTCTTTACGTACCAAACATCAAGGCAGCTGATTCCAAGGGTATGTTTGAAATTGCTAAGGAAATCTCTGAAAACTCACAAGCTGCTTACGACAACAAGTTGAGTCCAGCTTCAATGTCCGGTGGTTCCATCACCATCAGTAACGTTGGGTCCATCGGTGGTGGCTGGTTCACACCAGTTATCAACCAACCTGAAGTTGCTATCTTGGGTGTTGGCCGGATTGAAAAGGCACCTTACGTCAATGAAGATGGCGACATCGCAGTTGGTCGGATGCTGAAGATTTCCCTGAGTTACGATCACCGTTTAATCGATGGTGCCTTAGCTCAAAACGTTTTAAACAAATTCAAAGCATTGCTGCATGATCCAGAAATGCTGTTAATGGAAGGATGACAGAAAGTATGGCAGATGTTGAAAAAAAGGACACCGTCATCATTGGTGCCGGCCCCGGCGGATACGTTGCCGCTATCCGGGCTTCTGAATTAGGTCAAAAGGTTACTTTAATTGAAAAGTCCGATACCCTTGGTGGGGTATGTCTGAACGTTGGCTGTGTTCCTTCCAAAGCCTTAATTCAAGCGGGTCACCGTTTGGAACAAGCTGAAGACGGCTCAACCTACGGCATTTCAACGAAGTCAGCTACTATCGACTTCAAGAAGACCCAGGAATGGAAACAAACCAAGGTTGTTGACCGGATGACCAGTGGTGTCCAAATGTTAATGAAGAAGCATCACGTTGACGTGGTTAACGGTGAAGCTGTCTTCTTGAGTGACACCCAACTTCGGGTTATGCCTACGGGTGAAAAGCAATTCATGTCAACTGATACGGGTCAGACTTTCGAATACAATAACTTGATTATTGCTACTGGGAGTCACCCAATCCAAATCCCTAACTTCAAATTTGAAGGCCGGGTCGTGGACTCAACTGGTGGTTTGAACTTGCCTGAAATCCCTAAGGAATTCGTTGTTATCGGTGGTGGATACGTTGGGACTGAACTTGCTGGTGCATACGCTAGCTTGGGCGCTCACGTAACGATCATTGAAGGAACGAAGTCAATTCTGCCTAACTTTGCTAAGGACATGGTTTCCGTTGTTCTTAAGAAGCTTAAGAAGAAGGGCGTCGACGTCATCACGAATGCGATGGCTAAGAAGTCCGAACAGGATGACAAGAGTGTTAGCGTTACCTATGCCGTAGATGGCAAGGAAACGACGATCAAGGCTGACTACTGCATGGTCACCGTTGGACGCAAGCCTAACACTGATACCTTGGGTCTTGAATACACCAAGGTTAAGTTGAACGATCGTGGCTTGATTGAAGTTGATAACCAAGGTCGGACGGCCTCAGAACATATCTGGGCTGTTGGTGACGTTGTTCCTGGCGCTGCATTGGCTCACAAGGCCTTTGCTGAAGCTAAGACTGCTGCCGGTGCTATCTCTGGCGAAAAGACTGCTAACGACTGGTTAAGTGTTCCAGCTGTTTGCTTCTCTGACCCTGAAATTGCGACGGTTGGTTACAGTGAAGCTGCTGCCAAGGACAAGGGTATCAAGGTCAAGACTGCTAAGTTCCCATTTGCTGGGAACGCCCGTGCCGTTTCATTGGATGCACCTGATGGTTTCTTCCGTCTCATCTACACGGATGATGACAACAAGAACGTCGTTGGTGCTGAAGCGGTTGGCCCTGAAGCCAGCACGATGGCTGGTGAAATGTCAATCATCGTTAACGACGGTATGAACGTTGAAGACGTTGCTTTGACCATTCACCCACACCCAACGTTGAACGAACCTATTCAGGAATCTGCTGATATTGCCATGGGTCTGCCAACCCACGTCTAAGATTCTTGGTAAACAAACATGTGTTACAAAGGGACTGCCAGAGATGGCAGTCCTTTTTCGTGGGTTCGTTTGGTTTTCAATGTGGGGACTCTTTCACACGTTGACAGTCGGGCACGCCTGTTGAACAAGTTTTTGTACACAGAGGACCGGTACCTGAGTAGTCGTTGTAACATGGTCAATCCGTCTTCACCGCTAAGCACTTTGGTAAAATGGGCGTAACAACTTGCTATCCCGGTAGGTTCACTTATAATGGAATCATGTTTACATTTTCGTCAAAAGGGAGGGTCACCATGAAGCCGATTTTAATGATTCAAGGAAATTATGAAGAGGCTAGTCAATTGATTCAGCAGTTGTTGATCACCGACCTGCCATTAGATGTGGTTGTGATGCCAAATACGACTGACGATACACCCCGTTATCAGCCGCTTGTGGTGGCCAGCGCCATCTGTCCGCATCTGAGCGTACGGGTTGGAACGGCTGCGGATTACGGCCAGGCTACTTGGTTAGTCGTTTTGGACCGCTATGAAGCTGAGACCGAGGCGACGACTTCCGTGGCTGAACTGCGGGTGTTGATGAACAGAATTGTGGAGAATGGGTTTAAGGGCCAACTGATCTTCTGTGGTGCTCAAGATGAATTGATGACGTACTTTGCGTGGAAATTTTCGGGCCTGCAGCCTAATCAAATCTGGGGACTGGGAACCTATCCATTGACCCGGTTACTGACCTATCGGTTGGCTGAACGACTCGGCGTCGGCGCTACCGCCATTCAGGCGGCAGTCGTGGGAACGGCCGTGGATCCAATCGTGGCTTGGAGTAGAACGTATGTCGGACCGGCACCCATTCTGATGTATTTAGCCAATGAAGATGCCGGTTTTAGTGCCGAAGATTTGAGTAAAATGGCCACCTGGTTGCACCGTGAGGCAACGGAACAGCAAGTTACCTTGCGTTTTATGGGGCTTATTCGCCTGCTAAGGGGTGTGTTAGCCGACCAACCACTCATTGTGGCGGTCAGCAATATTCAGGCTGAGGAGCCAGTATATGCGGCCGCAACGCCGGTCCTGGTAAATGCTAGTGGCGTTAAACATTTGACTAATCTGGTTCTGTCTGAAGATGAACAGCAGGCCTATGATGAACAGATTCAAGGATTACGTGATCAAATTCAAGCAATTGAGAGTCACCAAACGGAGGGACGAAACTAAAATATGGAAGCAAATAATTATGAATATCCCTTACAGCCGGATTGGTCAACGACCGACATTGTGGCCGTTACCACACTTTATCAACGGGTAGAGGATGCTTATGAACAGAGTCAGGGCGTGGCGAGTGCTGATTTATTGACGGCTTACCGGGCCTTTCAGCAGGTTGTCCCACAGAAGTTTGAAGAAAAACAGCTGGATAAGGCATTTGAAACAGCGTCAGGCTACAGTATCTACCGAACAATGAAGTTGGCTCGACAAACGAGCGGACAAATCAAGATGGAGGGGACGGCGAAATAATGAGTCAGGATTGGCAACGGCTGAACGATGAGGTGACAGCCTTAATTAAGGAAGCACGGGCTAACGTTTTAGAGAAAATGTCAGATCCACTGACAGTGAATGAAAAGACTAATCGCAAAGATTTGGTCACTAACGTTGATAAAAGCAATGAACAATTTTTAATTGCTGGTATTCGACGAATCGATCCCACGGCTCACATTTTGGGTGAGGAGGGCTTCGGCGATGACTTGAAGAGCTTGGATGGTCGCGTGTGGATTGTCGATCCCATCGATGGCACCATGAATTTCGTCAAGCAACGAGATAATTTTGCTATTATGATTGGTATCTATCAGGATGGTGAGGGACAGCTTGGGTACATTGACGACGTGATGAACGATGTCCTTTATTATGGTGGGCCGCAGCTCGGGGGCGTTTGGGCCAATGATGAGCGGCTCAGTGCTCCAGCAAACTTGGCTTTAGCTGACGGGCTGATTGGTGCCAGTGGTCCCTTAGTGATTCACGACGTGGCGCAAATGCACAAGATCATCCACGTTAGCGCGGGGATGCGGGTCTACGGGAGTGCCGGTATTGAAATGATTAATATCATGCGTGGTAAAACACTGGGGTACATTTCTCACCTCAAGCCATGGGATATTGCTGCCGGACAAATTTTACTGAACACGTTGGGCGTCCGGGTGTCTGCTATTGACGGGAAACCACTCAATATGCTATCATCTAACCTTGTACTAGTAGCGACGGAAAAAGCGCAACGTGATATTCTCCAAATTGAAGAAGATGACGTCTCACTGTGACACTGTCACAGTTTTTTTATGCGACCGGTCAGTACGGATGGACTTTACCGGTTATTGACGCTACAATAAAGCGTACTTACAGATGTAAGCATGCCGTGATCCATCTAATTCAACAAGCATGAAAGGAAGAAATACACTTGAAATTCAGAGATGATATCCGTAACATTGCCATCATTGCCCACGTTGACCACGGGAAGACGACCCTGGTTAACGAAATGCTTAAACAATCCGATACGTTAGACGAACACACGGCCATTGACGACCGTGCCATGGATACTAACGCAATCGAAAAGGAACGGGGCATCACGATCCTGTCCAAGAACACCGCTGTTCGTTACGGCGACAAGCAAATCAATATCTTGGATACCCCAGGACATGCCGATTTTGGTGGTGAAGTTGAACGGATCATGCGCATGGTCGACGGCGTTTTGCTGGTTGTCGATGCCTATGAAGGTACGATGCCACAGACCCGTTTCGTTTTGAAGAAGGCCTTGGATCAACACTTAACACCTATCGTGGTCATCAACAAAGTTGACCGTGAAGGTGCCCGTCCATCCGAAGTTGTTGACGAAGTCTTAGACCTCTTCATCGAATTGGGTGCTGACGAAGACCAACTGGACTTCCCAGTGGTCTACGCATCTGCTATGAATGGGACTTCTAGTTATGAACCAGAAATCTCAGCACAAGAACACACGATGAAGCCTGTCTTTGACACTATCATCAAGCACATCCCAGCACCAATTGACAACACTGACGAACCTTTACAGTTCCAAGTTGCTATGTTGGACTACAACGACTTCGTTGGTCGTATTGGGATTGGCCGGATCTTCCGTGGGAAGGTTAAAGTCGGCGACAGTGTTACTGTTATGAAGCTTGATGGTACTAAGCAAAACTTCCGGGTTACCAAGTTATTTGGTTTCTTTGGTTTGAAGCGTTTGGAAATCAATGAAGCCCAAGCTGGTGACTTGATTGCCGTATCTGGTATGGATGAAATCAACGTTGGGGAAACTGTTGTGGCCCCTGACACGTTGGAACCACTACCAATCTTACGGATCGATGAACCAACGCTGCAAATGACTTTCCGGACCAACGACTCACCATTTGCTGGTCGTGAAGGTAAGTTTGTGACATCTCGTCAAATCGAAGAACGTCTGAAGCGTGAATTGCATACCGACGTTTCCTTGCGGGTTGACGACACCGACAATCCTGGTGCCTGGGTCGTTTCTGGTCGTGGTGAACTTCACTTGTCCATCTTGATCGAAACGATGCGCCGTGAAGGCTACGAATTGCAAGCTTCTCGTCCAGAAGTTATCTACAGAAACGTGGACAACGTTCGTTGCGAACCATTTGAATCCGTTCAAATCGATACGCCAGATGAATACACCGGTTCAATCATTGACACGCTTTCTCAACGTAAGGGTGAAATGAAGAACATGGAAGCTGTTGGGAACGGTCAAACGCGTTTGACTTTCTTGGCACCTTCACGTGGGTTGATCGGTTACTCCACTGAATTCTTGTCATTAACTCGTGGATACGGGATCATGAACCATACGTTTGCTAAGTACTTGCCAGTTATCAAAAACTGGAACCCTGGTCGTCACAACGGGACTTTGGTTTCAATCAACTCTGGTAAGGTTACGACGTACGCTATCATGGCCGTGCAAGACCGTGGTCTTATCTTTACCGATGCCGGTACTGAAGTCTACGAAGGTATGATTGTTGGTCAAAACAGCCGTGACAATGACATCTCTGTCAACATCACGCGTGGCCGTAACCAAACCAACGTCCGGGCTGCCGGTTCTGAAGATATTGCCAAGGTTAAATCACCATTGAAGATGTCTCTGGAAGAATCACTGGAATTCATCAACGAAGATGAATACTGTGAAATCACCCCAGAACACGTTCGTTTGCGTAAGCAAATCTTGAACACTGGTGAACGTGAAAAGGCTGCTAAGAAGCGCCGGACTGCGTCTAAGGCTAAAAAGTAAATTTAAATGAATCTTTACCGGCAAGGTGAGTGGGCAAACCACGCGTCTTGCCGGTTTTTTTGTCGACAGAACCCCGAACAGCTATGCTATAATGTAAACATTCGATTGCCGTCGTTGGACGGTGGACTTGGAGCGAATGAATCGTATGCAGAAGTTAAAATATTTAGATTATTGGCTAGTGGTGCCTTACCTCATTTTGAGTGTCTTAGGTATCGTTATGGTGTACTCAGCGAGTGCGGACATCGGTTCGCAAAACGGGGGAAGTCCCGGGAGTTATCTGGTCAAGCAAGCAATTTACGTGATCATGGGTTTGATTATTGTGAGCTTCATGATTATGTTGAACATTAATAAACTACGTGATAAGAATATTTTGCGGTATGCTGGTTACGTTGCTTTGGCGTCACTATTACTCTTGCTAGTAATGGGGCAAACCATTAATGGGGCGGCTGGATGGTTCCACGTGGGGCCCATCAGCATTCAACCCGCTGAATTCGTAAAGTTTTACGTGATTATTTGGCTGGCTAACGTCATTGCACAGCGACAGGATGACATTGAACTGTATGGGTGGTGGGTGACCATGCGTTGGCCACTAGCTATTTGTGCGGGGATCGTGGGCCTAATTCTGGTCCAACCCGACTTAGGTGGGGCAACTATCAACGCCACAATTATCTTTGTGATGGTGTTGGCGAGTGGTATCAGTACCAAAAAGTCCGTGTCAATTTTTGGGGCGGCGCTATTGGGCGTTGTTTTGGTCGTTTTTCCACTATTAACCAAAATTTCAGAAATGGGTTTTGCTAAGAACGTTTACCAATTACAACGAATTGTTGCCTTTGTTCACCCGTTTGCCCATTCGCAGGGGGTTGGTCAGCAATTAGTCAACTCATATTATGCGCTGAGCAACGGCGGAATCTTTGGCGTTGGTTGGGGAAATAGTATTCAGAAAACGGGGTACTTACCAGAACCCAATACTGACTTTATTATGGCGATTTTAACGGAAGAGTTGGGACTCATTACGGCACTGGCTGTCGTGACCCTACTGTTTATCTTGATTTTGCGAACCCTGTTAGTTGGGATTCGCAGTAATTCCACGTACCAATCCCTGATTTGCTATGGGGTGGCGACCTATTTGACCATTCAATCGATCTTTAACTTGGGTGGTGTGCTGGGGATGCTGCCGATTACCGGGGTGACTTTTCCATTCATCAGTTACGGGGGGTCCAGCACCTGGACCTTAGCGTTAGTGATGGGAACGGTTATGAATATTAGCGCCCGGCAGAAACGGTTTCGGGCGACACATTAAGCAGAGGGGGTCAGAACATGGCATTTGAAATTCAACCGCGGCAGAGCTTGATTGTTTACACGTACAGTCTGAAGCAGACCCGGCAGTTAAAACGGTATGGCACCGTTATGTACGTCTCCAAGAAGATGCGCTACGTGGTGTTGTACGTTGACCAAAAGGACGTGACAAGTCTGACGGACCAACTGAACAAACTTCGGTTCGTCAAGCGCGTGGTGGCCTCTTCACGACCAGAAATTACCGAAAGTTTTAACGGTGTTGCCGAAGAGGTCGCCGAAAATTCCGAAGATGAAACGAAGGATGATGAGGAATGAGAATTGTCGCAGGTGACTTTGGTGGTCGACGGTTAAAGGCTGTTCCCGGAATGGCAACCCGTCCAACTACTGACAAGGTCAAAGAAGCGTTGTTTAACATTATTGGCCCATACTTTGATGGTGGCCGTAGTCTGGACTTGTTCGCGGGTTCTGGCGGACTGAGTATTGAAGCCGTTTCTCGAGGAATCGAGCAGGCGGTTCTGATTGATCGGCAATATGCGGCGATTAAGACCATTAAGGATAACGTAGCAGTGACAAAGGCACCCGATCGGTTTGAAATTATTAAGCGCGATGCCAATAAAGCCGTTAAGGAATTGAGCGACCGGGGGGATCAATTTGATTTAGTTTTCTTTGATCCACCATATGCGCAGCAGAAAATTGTTGATCAGATGGGCGTTTTGCGAGAGTTGAACCTACTGACAGCCACGGCCCGAGTCGTTTGTGAGACCGATCAGAATGCACAGTTACCCGATGAAATTGCGGGATTTGATTTGATTGAGCGGCGTGATTATGGTATTACCGAGCTGACGATTTATGCTGTGGGGAGTGAAGTTGCATGACAATTGCCGTTTTTCCAGGGAGCTTTGACCCGTTGACCAATGGTCATTTGGATTTAATTGCCCGGGCTAGCCGCATGTTTGACCAGTTAATCGTAGGCGTTGGCCAAAATACCGCCAAACGGGGGTTATTTACGGCCGCTGAGCGGGTAGCTTTTATTGAGGCCAGTACAGCGGATCTACCTAACGTTTCTGTACGGGTAGAGAGTGGTTTGACTGTCGATTTTTTGCGGTCTGTTCACGCCACTGTCCTTGTGCGGGGTCTTAGAAATAGTGCGGATTTTGAATTTGAACAGGGAATTGCTGGGATGAACCGAGCCCTAGCACCAGATTTGGACACGGTTTGTCTCATGACGGACCCACAGTATCAATTCGTTTCTTCCAGTTTGCTAAAAGAAGTGGCGCGGTTTGGCGGTGACTTGACGAATTTAGTCCCGACAGCGGTTGCACAGGCATTAGCTCAGCGATTGGCGGGTGATCAATAGATGCGATATTGGACGCGACGTCAATGGCGCCAATTAGTTTTGCTGGTTACGATTGGAATTGCTGTGCTGGCATTCTTTTTCCTGCCACTCCCTAAGTATATCGAGGGGCCAGGCGAGGCAGACGACTTGAAGTCATTTGTCAAAATGCCAGGCCATGCTGATACTCATAATGGAAAATTTATGATCACGTCGGTCATGCAGTCACAAGCGACGCCGGCAACGTACCTGTATGCCAGTCTACACGCCTATGACACCATCGAGAGTATTGATGAAGCCACGGGTGGCGTCAGCACGGCGACGTACGACCGAGTACAAGACTTCTACATGCAGGATGCCATTAATGAAGCAATCTATACGGCGTATAAGGCAGCTAATAAGACCGTTAAACGGACGTATCTCGGCATTTATGTGGTGAGCGTAGATAAGACCTCACCATTTGCGAAAACGTTGAAGGTCGGTGATACGGTTACCAAAGTCAATGGTCGCCACTTCGATTCGATGGTTGGCTATCAGAAGTATATTCAAAAGCAAAAAGTCGGACAAAAAGCAACAATTACCTTTAAACATAAAGGGAAGACGAAACAAGCAACAGCTAAGCTTATGCGCCTACCAACGAAGAAAGCTGGGATTGGCATCACTTTGACGGACAACGTGAAGGTGACCGCTAAGCCCAAGGTTTCAATCGATGCTGGTAATATTGGTGGTCCATCTGGTGGACTGATGTTTAGTTTACAGGTCTACACGCAGGTAACAGGTCGAAATCTTCGTCGCGGCAAGAAGATTGCCGGAACGGGGACAGTGGACGGTGATGGCAATGTCGGCGAAATTGGTGGTATTGATAAGAAAATCATTGCTGCGAAACGCGCCGGTGCTACGGTTTTCTTTGCCCCATACGTCAAGCCTAGCAAGTTGCTGCTAAAGTATGAAGAACATCACCAAACGAACTACCAGTTGGCTAAATCAACAGCTAAGAAGTATGCTCCCAACATGAAAGTTGTCCCAGTTAAAAACTTTAATGACGCGGTGCATTACTTGAAAACCCATTAAATGACGAAAAGCTTGGATTTTTTCAAGCTTTTTTATTTTGCGGAAAAAATCGCGACTTAAATACGGAGTTAGTGGGAAAGGGGGTCATTAGTTTGGAAAATATCAAGGCCTGGTGGTGGGATCGTTCACAACGGGATAAGTGGCTTATCGGTGGTGTCGTCGCATTGATCGTTATGGGAATCGTGGGTGGCTGGTTGTTGCGCCAACCTGCGACGCCAGCCCCACTACCAGCTGCAGTACCGCCGGCAGCACAAGGCAGTCAGCGTGAATCCGGCGTTGTTCGGGAGAGTACAGCGCATGTGAGTGGTGAGGCCAGTTCTGCTAGCAGCCATGACACGCGGGTGTTTGTTGACGTTCAGGGCGGTGTTAACCATCCTGGCCTTTATCAATTCTCAGCGGAGATGCGGGTGGCAGATGCCATTAAGGCTGCCGGCGGATTGGCCGCCCGCGCTGATCGACAGCAAGTCAATTTAGCAACTAAGTTAACGGATCAACAACAGCTTTATATTCCATTGCGTGGTGAGAAAGCTCCGGCAGCACAGGCTACCAGTTCAGCGGTGAATGCGGCTAGTGGCAGTACAGCAGCTAAGCAAGGCAGTAGCGGGCCGGCTGCGGTGATTAACTTGAATACAGCGACTGTGACGGAGCTTCAGCAGTTAACGGGAATTGGGGAGAAGAAGGCTCAAAAGATTGTGGATTATCGCTCTGAACATGGCTCCTTTAAGACAGTCAAGGATTTGAGCCAGGTTCCGGGGTTTGGCGACAAGACGGTTGCCAACTTGCAGGATCAACTCACTGTTTAAGCACCGTGGTATACTTAAAAATAAAATTTGAAAATGGGGTAATGATTGTGAAACGTGAACGAATTCCTTGGGATCAGTATTTTATGTTGCAAGCGCTAGTGATTTCTACGCGGAGTACCTGTAATCGGTTGTCCGTGGGGGCGACGATTGTCCGAGACAAGCGAATCATTGCGGCAGGGTACAATGGCTCCGTTTCGGGGGATGACCACTGTTTAGATGCTGGTTGTTACCTGGTCGATGGACACTGTGTACGCACGATTCATGCCGAAATGAATGCAGTATTGCAGTGTGCTAAATTTGGGGAAGCAACTGATGGGGCTGAAATCTATGTGACTGACTTCCCTTGTTTGCAATGTACTAAGATGTTACTGCAAGCAGGAATTCGTAAAATTACTTACATGCGTAACTATCATAACGACCCGTACGCGCAAAAGCTGATTGCCTTAAAGGGTGTCACGTTAAATCAAGTGACGGTCGAGCCTGAAATGTTGACCCATTTATCCTTTGATCAACCGAAACACGATTAGTGGCATCCGGCCATTGGTTTCTTATCAGCTTGGTCGTGGCAGCCTATACTGTGATAGTTGGCGGCCATTTCTGGGGTGGCTGTTTGTTGCTGGTGATTGCAGTGGCGCGGGTCGTCACACTACGTTCATGGCGTGTCCTGGTTGTAATGGTTGGTGTGCTGGTTCTCATGGCTGGATACTTGGCGTTACGGGAGCAGCAGCTTAAGCAGCGAGAACTTAGTTATTTGCATGCCTCACCTGTCAGCGTGCGGTTACGGGTCCAGCCAGATGCCATTTCATTACGTGGCGCGGCCTACTACCTGGTTGCTAGGGTGGAGACGACCGGCGAGCCAGTATTAGTTCGTGGTCGGGTGAAAACGGCTGGTGAATTGGCGGCCTTAAAACAGGTATCAGCCCCTCAGCTGTGGATGATCCAAGGACAACAGCAGGGGATTTTACCAGCAACCAATTTCGGGCAGTTTGATGCCGCCAAGTACTGGCGACGACGAGGAATCGTTAAAACGATTGCCGTCACGGAGTTAACTACTCAACAGCCGACTCAAAGTACGCTATACGGCTGGTTTGGTGATTGGTGGCATAGTTGGCGGGCAAGGCTCATTCACTACTGTGAGGGGCTACCAGGCGCTTTGAGTGTCTATGCTTTGGGACTATTTCCGGGTCAGAAGCGGGCCGAGACAGCTGTAGAGTTACAGGGGATGCGTCAGTTGGGATTGCTACATCTTTTTGCAATTTCGGGGATGCACGTTGCTTTGCTCTTGAGTGTGCTAACCTGGCTATTGGTACACTTACGGTTGGCTCGGGAGCACTGGGAGTGGCTGTTATTATTGGGATTACCTGGCTACTTTATTTTAGCGGGTGGCGGTAGTGGTGTTCTCCGGGCTTGCTTGATGCGAGGACTACAACTTTTTGGGAAAAGAATTGGCCGGCCAATCGGGACTTTAGATGCCTGGGCGAGTGCACTTATAGGTGGTTTGGTGCTAAATCCGGGTTTACTATTTGAGTTAGGTGGTCAACTAAGCTACGGTCTATCCTTAGCCTTGATTTTGTTAGCGAATGAACGTGAACATTGGCGCCAAGTGGGCTTAACGCTGCTCAGTCTGTCTAGTCTACTAAGCGGTGTTTTTCAGTGGCACCTTTTGACGTTGGTGGCGAATTGGGTAATTGTTCCGCTGTTTCCCACGGTTATTTTGCCACTCACCGTTGTCGGTACGCTGACCGGTCACTATTTGCCGCTAGTCAGCCAGTGGGCCGCAGCTGTTTTGGGTAGTTTAGACAGGCTTTTAGGGTGGTTTGGAGGACTTCCAGGTAACGTGACTTTTGGTCAGCCGGTCTGGTGGTTAACGTGGGTGTGGGTGGCGCTTACTTGGTGGCTATTTACCCGTCCGGTGGTTCAACGACGCCGGTGGATTTTGGGGCTCCTAGCCAGCTATGGAATTGCGTACGGAATGATTCACGTACCATTTTTTGGGGAAGTTACCTACTTTGACGTGGGTCAAGGAGACAGTATATTGATTCGTGAGCCATATAATCAGCGGGTTTCTCTGATCGATACTGGTGGTCATTTGGGGTTTCGTGAGCCGGACTGGGTTCCACGATTACCCCCAACATACGCAGCTACCCGGACCAGTTTAGCTTACTTACGTAGCCGTGGAATTACGCGTATTGATGATCTCTACTTAACCCACCACGATGCGGATCATATTGGCGATTTACCGGCATTTTTGCGGGACATGCGGGTCGGTCGAATTCTGGTACCGGCGGGGATGGAGCGGGAACCGAGCTGGCAGTATCTGCTCCGAGGTAGCCACGTACCTGTCCAGCCCATTAAGGTGGGGACGGTCATGCCGCTCAAAGTGTTGCATCCATTTGAGGCAGCTCCAGCTGAGAATGCCAACTCCTTGGCATTGCAAGGAAATTTTGGTGGTCATAATTTTCTGTTCATGGGGGACCTGGATCGTTCTGGCGAACAAAAAATATTGGACGCGGTCCCGCAGCTACGGACGGACGTGTTAAAATTAGGACATCACGGTAGCAAAACGGCAAGTGCGCCAGCTTTTTTGGCGCAAACAAAACCACAGTGGGCGATTATTTCGGCGGGACGGCAAAATCGTTATGGCCATCCTAATCAGGAGACCCTCGCAACCCTCACCGATTTAAAAATACCAGCGGTAAGTACTCAGACAAGTGGGATGATCCGCTACTCCTATCACGGAACACATGGTTTTTGGCAAACTAAACTAAAAGGGGACCAAGAGACGTGACGATTAACGAACTCTTAAAAACATTGAGTAAAGGCGGCCAATTAGCAAACGTCTATTTGATTCTGGGCGAGGCAGATTATCTGCAGCGCAGGTTAAAAGCTGGGTTTAAAAATAGTGTGCCCGCTGAAGAACAAACAATGAATTTTGCCAGTTATGACATGGATACGGTTCCACTGGCCGTTGCGTTGGATGATGCGATGGCGGCACCATTCTTTGGTGAGCGACGCGTGGTTTGCATTGACAACCCGCAATTTCTGACGGGGGAAACTAAGAAACAGAAGGTCGATCACGATATTGACAGTCTTCAAACGTACTTGGGGTCACCAATGCCAAGCACAGTGCTCGTTTTCTTTGCGCCCTATGAAAAATTGGATGGTCGAAAGAAGGTCGTCAAGCAACTGAAAAAAACGGCCACGACGATTGAAATCGGCAATTTTTCTGAACGCGATGTCCGACAATTTATTGGTGATCAATTGAAACATGATGGGTATACCATGGCCCCCGACGCGTTAAATGAGTTGATTCAACGAACGGATGCTGATTTAACCCTGATGATGAGTGAGCTACCTAAGCTGGAACTTTTCACGTTACCGGCGAAGGAAGTGCAGCTAAGTGCTGTGACTGGTCTGGTTCGCCAGACATTGACTCAAAATGTTTTTGATTTGGTCAATCGTGTCTTGGCTAAGGATACGGCAGGGGCGGTGACGCTTTATCGTGAATTGCTGTTGGCTAAGGAAGAGCCGTTGCGAATCAATGCCATTCTGCAAGGACAATTTCGACTGTTGATTCAAACTAAAATTCTGGCCAAACAGGGGTATAGTCAAGGAAAACTTGCTAGCATCTTAAAAGTTCATCCATACAGAATTAAGCTAGCCTTGCAATCACATCGTAAATTTAAGTTGACTGACTTGAACCGTGCTTATCTGGGGTTATTTCGGGTTGAACAGCAGATGAAGTCGACGGCCATGGAACCAGAGATGCTATTTTCACTCTTCATGACACAGTTTGCAGCTCAGGTACCAGCGTAGAAATCTTAAAAGTAGACAAAAAAGGGGGTCGACCAATTGGTCGACCCCCTGATTGCATCATCTAATCATGTTGATTAATTGATT
The DNA here is from genome assembly GCF_003946345.1 of Levilactobacillus tongjiangensis. Classification (GTDB taxonomy): domain Bacteria; phylum Bacillota; class Bacilli; order Lactobacillales; family Lactobacillaceae; genus Levilactobacillus; species Levilactobacillus tongjiangensis. The sequence goes on along the minus strand of NZ_RHNY01000012.1, from coordinate 8,415 downwards.
ACTTAGCTAAACGTGCAGCCATCCGTGACTTGTCACGGGAAGCCTTGTTACGCTTGATCAAGCCCTTTGAAGCGGCCTTGTCAACTGCAGCACTAGCAACACGGTATAATTCTTCTGCGTTGTCGGCGCCAGCCGTCTTAGCTGCTTCAAAACGCTTAACGGCAGTCCGCATAGTGCTCAATTGAGCAGAATTACGTTCGTTTGCCTTCACGTTCGTCTTGGCACGTTCGATTGCTGATTTGATAATTGGCATGAAAATTTCACCTCCGAATGAGAAATCCTTTGTACCGGAAATCTTAATTTCAACGTAAGTTATTATACAGAAGGCACCGACTGAATGCAATAGCTAGGCTCGATAAATGTAAAGTAATTTTACTTGATAGCTACTTAGAGGAAAAGGCTTGCTATTTCAAGGCAAGTTCAGTATGATTGATAACTGTGCAAAAGCACAAACCTCTAACTTAGTTTGTCGGGCGGCCACCGTCGACTTACTCAGTTTGGGGCAATTATTTGAAAGGTGGTATATTTACCATGGCTATTAGTCAAGCAAAGAAAAACGAAATCATCAAGCAATACGCCCGTCACGAAGGTGACACGGGTTCTACTGAGGTCCAAGTTGCCGTTTTGACCGCTGATATCAACGAAATCAACGTTCATATGCAACAACACCGTAAGGACTTCCACTCACAACGTGGGTTGATGAAGAAGATCGGTCACCGTCGTAACCTTTTGGCTTACTTACGGAAGACTGATGTTCAACGTTACCGTGAATTAATCAAGAGCTTAGGTCTGCGTCGTTAATTCTACGCGACTTATGGGTCCATTTCCCGCTGGGAGATGGGCTTTTCTTTTTGCCTTTAAAACAGATTAGCCATCTTAGTTCTGTATGCCATCAAAGTATGGTAAACTGGAGGAAGTTTAATCACGGACGAATTTTGGGCTGAAGTTGCCCATAAGAAAACACTGGCGATTGATTTGCCAGGGATTGAATTGAATCTATCAAAGATACTTGAGGTGAACTTATGAGTGCAAAAATAAAGATTATTCCGTTTGGCGGTGTTCGCGAAAACGGTAAGAACATGTATGCCGTTGACGTTAATGGTGGCATTTACATTTTAGATTGTGGGTTAAAGTACCCGGAAAACGAATTATTAGGGATTGACGTGGTCATTCCTGACTGGGCTTACTTGCGTGAAAATAAGGATCGCATCGTGGCGGTCTTCTTGACCCACGGGCATGCGGATGCTATTGGGGCGTTGCCTTACTTCTTGAGTGAGTTCAACGTACCCGTATTTGGTTCTGAAATGACGATTGCCCTAGCTAAAATTGGGGTTAGCGCTGAACCAAAAGTGAAGGATTACGATGATTTCCACGTAATCGATGAAAAGACAGAAATTGATTTCGGTGACGTCACAGTTTCCTTCTTCTCGACGACCCACTCAATTCCTGAATCACTGGGAATCGATTTAAAGACTGACGAAGGTCAGATCATTTATACTGGTGATTTCAAATTCGACCAAACCGCTAAGCCTGGGTACCAAACGGACTACGCACGGTTAGGGTCAATCGGCCAAAATGGCGTCTTGGCCGTATTGAGTGATTCTGCTAATGCAGAAAACCCGGCCATGAACGCCTCTGAACAGACTATTGCGGAATCCATTGAAGAAACCTTTCACTACCAGGAAGGGCGGGTCATCGTTGCCTGTGTTGCCTCAAATATTCTGCGAATTCAACAGGTCTTTGATGCAGCTAAAGAGACAGGGCGTAAAGTTTGCCTGACTGGCCAGGATCTTGAAAAAATCGTGAATACTGCTATGGAACTGGGCAAGTTGGACTTTGACGACGATCTGCTGGTTACTCCAGAACAATTGGAGAGTTTGAGTCCTGCTGAAACAGTTATTCTCCAGACTGGTAAGATGGGTGAACCAATTAAGGCCATCCAACGTATGGCTAATAAGCAAGAAAAAGATTTGAACATCCAGGAAGGCGACCTGGTTTACATTACCACGACGCCTTCACACGCCATGGATACGACGGTTGCTCAGACCCGCGACATGATCTACCGGGCGGGTGGTGAAGTTAAAGCTATTTCGGATGAACTCAATTCTTCAGGTCATGCGTACATCCGTGACTTACAATTGATGTTGAATCTGTTAAAACCTAAGTATTTGGTACCTATTCAAGGTGAATACCGGTTATTGAACGCCCATGCGAATGCGGCGATGGAACTCGGTATGCCTGCCGACCACGTCTTTATTTTGGCCAAGGGTGATGTCTTGACCTATGACAAGGGCGAGATGGGCCTTGGTGAAGGAATCGAAGTCGGCGATACCATGATTGATGGTATCGGTGTCGGGGACATTGGAAACATTGTTCTTCGTGACCGGAAAGTCTTAGCAGACGACGGTATCTTTATTGCGGTCGTGACTATTGATCGCAAAAAGAAACAAATCGTTGCTGACCCTAAGATTACCTCTCGTGGGTTCGTCTACGTTAAGGCTAACAAAGACTTGATGCAGGAAAGTGCGCAAATCATTCGCAAGGCTGTTCAAAATAATTTGGACAACAAAGAGTTTGATTGGGGGCACTTGAAGCAGGATGTCAGAGAACACTTGAGTCATTACCTGTTCGAGCAAACGCACCGGCGGCCAGTTATCTTACCAGTGATTATGGAAGTTAACCAGCATCATCGGCGGAGCACTGGCAAGGACAAGCCGGGTGAACAGCCACAATCTAAGCCTAGTGCCAAGAAGGCACCGGCTAAGGCGCAAAATGCCAAGGCTAGCAAGCCAGCGGCAGCTGCTGCTAAACCAAATCATAAGGCTCATCGTAACCGTAAACGGCGGCGTGCAAGCAAGCCTGAAGGTATGACCAGCGAAAAAGATTAAGATGACGGACCGAAGCCAGTGAGGCATTCGGTCCGTTTTATGTCAGCAAAGAATAAGGGGGAAATAATTGTGGCAGATTTTTCGAGTCCCGCCGCTCGCGAGAAAGCCTTTGAGGCGGCCCGTAAGGCGTTTGAGGAGCAGCAATGGTCCGCAGCTAGTTCGGCGTTTCAAACGTTGTATCAGGACCAGCAGACGCCTGAATTGAACTGCTATTTGGTGATGAGTCTCTTCTATGACCAACAATATCTGGCAGCTGAACAAATTGCGGCCGAACAGGACCAAATTTATTTGACCGATGAAACTTTGTTTACTTTGCGGTTAGACGTGGCGTTACAGAATCAACAGTTTATTTTTGCCCGCGAATTCTGTGAGTTGCCGGATGCTCGTAACTGGCGTGAGGCAGGTCTTGAGAAGATTCGACAGGGAGAAGAGGAAGCCGAACAATCACTGGCCGCGACCCAAAAAACGATTGCCAAGCAATTTTATCATTTGGGGGATGTTTCATTTTCTGAGCAGCGCCAGCGGCTGGAGCGTGCCAAACAGTTGCCACTGGTCACTTTTATGAAAGGCGTTCAATATCTTTTGGTCGACCCGTTCTTACACCCTTTGATTCGTGCGACACTGTTGGAAGAACTTTTACGGTTAAAGGCGGATACGTCGGTGCAGTTGCACTGGTTGGATGACCAAACCTATACTGTTGCCACCAAAGATCTTAAGCCTGTGGGAGCCAGTCAAGCAGCACGAGCCATTCAGAGTTATTTGCAGCTAGAGCTAGGTCAAAATGATCCGATGCTGGCGGTCAATCTGCAACAGACGGTTACGTTACAGTTAATGATGCTCTATCCGTTTATTGATAAAGTTATAACGCAACCCGTTTTATGGGTTCAGGCAGTGGGGGGAATCACGCCATCCGAAGCGGATTCTGAAAAATTAAAAGATGTCCTGACTTGGCAACAGCGCCTAAACCGGTATTTGGCTGAACTTTTTGGACCTTTAAGTGGCGAAAATACCGAAAAACCGAAAAATGAGTGAATTTTTAGTTTACAAATAATTCTTCAGCATATATACTGGTCAAGGATTCTTTTTTGGGAGGGTTCCAGCTTTCCCTTTCTGAAAAGAAGTAGTATAATTTTACGCAAAGGGTGATTAATTTAATTGCCCTTAGCGATAAAATACAGGAGGGTTTCATTAATGGCTGAAAAAGAACATTATGAAAGAACTAAACCCCATGTAAATATTGGTACTATTGGCCATATTGACCATGGGAAAACGACGTTAACTGCTGCAATCACTAAGGTACTTGCTAGCAAAGGTTTAGCAAAGGCCGAAGATTACGCTGATATCGATGCAGCTCCAGAAGAACGTGAACGTGGTATCACGATCAACACTGCTCACGTTGAATACGAAACTGAAAAGCGTCACTATGCGCATATCGATGCCCCAGGACATGCTGACTACATCAAGAACATGATCACTGGTGCTGCCCAAATGGACGGTGCTATCTTGGTTGTTGCCGCTACTGATGGTCCTATGCCACAAACTCGTGAACACATTTTGCTTGCTCGCCAAGTTGGTGTTGAATACATCATCGTCTTCTTAAACAAGACTGACCTTGTTGATGACGACGAACTTGTCGACTTAGTTGAAATGGAAGTTCGTGAATTGCTTTCAGAATACGATTACCCTGGTGACGATATTCCAGTTATCCGCGGTTCTGCTTTGAAGGCTCTTGAAGGCGACGAAGAACAAGAAAAGGTTATCCTTCACTTGATGGATGTTGTTGATGATTACATCCCAACTCCAGAACGTGAAAACGACAAGCCTTTCTTGATGCCAGTTGAAGACGTCTTCACGATCACTGGTCGTGGGACTGTTGCTTCTGGTCGTATCGACCGTGGGATGGTCAAGGTTGGTGACGAAGTTGAAATCGTTGGTTTACATGACGACGTATTGAAGACGACTGTTACTGGTCTTGAAATGTTCCGTAAGACGTTGGACCTTGGTGAAGCCGGGGATAACGTTGGTGCCTTGCTCCGTGGGGTTAACCGTGAACAAGTTGTACGTGGACAAGTTTTGGCTAAGCCAGGCTCGATCCAAACGCACAAGCAGTTCAAGGGTGAAGTCTACATCTTGAGCAAAGAAGAAGGTGGCCGTCATACGCCATTCTTCTCCAACTACCGTCCACAATTCTACTTCCACACCACTGATATCACTGGTGTAATTGAATTGCCTGATGGCGTTGAAATGGTTATGCCTGGTGATAACGTGACGTTCACTGTTGAACTGATCCAACCAGCTGCCATTGAAAAGGGTACTAAGTTCACTGTTCGTGAAGGTGGCCACACCGTTGGTGCCGGTACCGTTACGGAAATTGACGACTAATTAATCTGATTAATTAGAAGTATCTGTAAGAGGGGTCGAAAAGTTTAACTTTTCGGTCCCTTTTATTGTGGCTAGATTTCGTGTGACGATGGTGAAAGCTGGTTGACCTTTTAAAATCGGTTTATTCATCGAAAAATCGCAAAGAATCCGCGTCATTCACGGTGTTTCGGCAAAAATCATTTTACAATTTCGGTGGCGTAAGGTACACTAATATAGTATGCAATTGCTAGAATTGTAAATAGTAATATCTTTCATTTCGGAGGGAAAATAATGGCTGCAAAGTGGGAAAAAAAGGAAGCTACTAAAGGCGAACTGACCTTTGAAATTGCTCCTGATAAGATTAAGGAAGGCTTAGACAAAGCGTTCCAACGTACTAAAAAGAATTTAGCGGTTCCAGGTTTCCGTAAGGGCCGGGTTCCACGTCAAATCTTCAACCAAATGTATGGTGAAGAAGCTTTATACCAAGACGCTTTAAACATCGTCTTGCCAGAAGCTTACGATGCTGCCATTAAAGAAGCTGGTATCGAACCAGTTGACCAACCACAAGTGGATGTTGAATCCATGGACAAAGGTAAGGCTTGGGTCTTGAAGGCCGTTGTTACGGTTAAGCCAGACGTTAAGTTGGGCGAATACAAGGGTCTTAGCGTAACTAAGCAAAACACCCGTGTTTACCAAAAGGACATTGACGCTGAATTAGAAAAGCAACGTCAACAACAAGCTGAATTAGTCTTGAAGGAAGACGAAGCCGCTGCTAAGGGCGATACTGTTGTTATCGACTTTGACGGTTACGTTGATGGCAAGCAATTCGACGGTGGTAAGGCTGATAACTACTCCTTGGAATTAGGTTCTAACTCCTTCATTCCTGGCTTTGAAGATCAATTAGTTGGTCACAAGGCTGGCGAAAACGTGGACGTTAAGGTAACCTTCCCTAAGGATTACCAAGCCGAAGACTTACGTGACAAGGAAGCCACTTTCAAGGTTACCATTCACGAAGTTAAGGAAAAGCAATTACCAGAATTGGATGATGAATTCGCTAAGGACGTTGACGAAGATGTTGACAGCTTAGAAGAATTACAAGCCAAGACGAAGGATCGTTTGAAGGAACAAAAGACGACGGCTGCTCATGAAGCAATCGAAGACGAAGCCATCAGTACTGCTGTTGACAACTCTGAAATTGCCGAAGTGCCAGAAGCTATGATGACTGAAGACATCAACCGTCAAATGGACCAATACCTGGCTAACATGCAACAACAAGGTATCGAACCTAAGATGTACTTCCAATTGACTGGGACGACCGAAGACGACTTGCGTAAGCAATTCGCCGATGGTGCTGAAAAGCGGGTTAAGACCAACTTGGTTCTTGAAGCCGTTGTTGAAGCCGAAAAGATCGAACCTAGCGAAGACGAAGTTAAGGCTGAAGTTAAGGACTTGGCTAGCCAATATGGTATGGAAGAAAGTGCCGTACGGAGTGCTTTGTCTGACGATATGTTGAAGCATGACATTGCTATCAAGAGTGCAGTTGACTTGATTGCTGACTCTGCTAAGCAAGACAAGAAGAAGGATGCTGAAGACGACGAATAATCGTTAACAGTGTTTTGACCGGGATGACAGGCGATGTTGTCCCGGTTTTTCTATCTTTTAATCAGTTTTCCTAGCCGCGAGGCGAATTAATTTTCACATGCCGTTAACTGTGGTATAGTACACGATTGAATAGGGAATCTGGTTAGTTCGACAGGCTTACTGACCAAGAACCGTTGACTAATTAGTTCTAAGCCTGGAGAGAAAGGGTGAGTTTATTGTTTGAAAACACCGATACGAATGGCACAGTAACCTGCTCATTCTGTGGTAAAACACAAGACCAAGTTCAGAAGATCGTTGCTGGCCCAGGTGTTTACATCTGTAACGAATGTATCGACCTCTGTAAAGAAATCATTGACGAAGAAGTCAGCCAAGATGCTGCACCAGAAACGTTGGAAGTGCCAACGCCTGCTGACATCGTAAACACGCTAGATCAGTACGTTATTGGCCAAGACGAGGCTAAGCGGACGTTGTCCGTAGCGGTTTATAACCACTACAAGCGAGTTAACGAAATGGCTCAAGCTGACAACGAAGGTCCTGAATTACAGAAGAGTAACATTGCTGTTATCGGACCAACTGGTTCAGGGAAGACCTACCTGGCACAAAGCCTGGCTAAGATCTTGAACGTGCCATTTGCAATTGCGGATGCGACGACTTTGACCGAAGCTGGTTACGTGGGTGAAGACGTGGAAAACATTCTGTTGAAGTTACTGCAGAACGCTGACTACGACGTGGACCGTGCTGAAAAGGGAATCATCTACATCGATGAAATCGATAAGATTGCCAAAAAGGCTGAGAATGTTTCGATTACGCGAGACGTTTCCGGTGAAGGTGTTCAACAAGCACTGTTGAAGATTCTTGAAGGGACGATTGCTAACGTGCCACCTCAGGGTGGTCGGAAACATCCACAACAGGAATTCATTCAAATCGACACCACGAACATCCTCTTCATTGTTGGGGGAGCGTTCGATGGTATCGACGGCATCGTTAAGCGTCGTTTGGGTGATCAAACGATTGGTTTCGGTGCGGATTCCAAGGAACAAAATGTGTTGGCGTCAGGTGATAGCTTGATGCAACATGTCATTCCAGAAGATCTCTTACAATTTGGGTTAATTCCTGAATTCATTGGGCGGTTACCAATCCTAACAGCCTTAGAGAAGCTGGATGAAAACGATTTGGTTCGGATCTTAACGGAACCCAAGAACGCATTGGTCAAGCAATATGAGAAGCTCTTATCATTGGACAACGTTCAATTAGAGTTCCAACCTGCAGCCTTGCGTGAAATGGCGAAGTTAGCGATTGCCCGGAACACTGGAGCTCGTGGGTTACGCTCTATCATTGAAGATGTGATGCGTGACATCATGTTTGACTTGCCAAGTCGTAACGACGTGGCTAAGGTCGTCATTACGGCGGCAACGGTCACTGATCATGCGGAACCTGAATTGGTTTTGAAGGATCAAAAGGCGTCTTAATTAACAGAATTATCTGAATGTTATGATCCCTCTGTGGTTGTCAGATGAAATAATATAATTCATCTGACAATGACGGAGGGATTTTCGTATGCCAA
>NZ_RHNY01000011.1 GCF_003946345.1 Levilactobacillus tongjiangensis | reverse complement strand
GGGGCAGTGTGCCCCTTTTATTATACAAAAAATTGGTGTTGATAGATTTCTCTATCAACACCAAATATCATAGAACCATAAAAAGTGGCCCTAGTAATCAGTTGTTGATTACTGGGGCCACTTTTTTGAGTTGCTAGTTTGAGGCTGTGTGACATCAATATCTGTGTAGCCGGAAGTGGTCAGGGCGGGGGGGCGGCTGTGTCGGTGGCGTTAACTCGGTGATCTTCCGAGTCTACGCCACGGGATAAGCTTGGAAACGCAGTGAATTTCTGCGGTTTCAAGTTAAGCCGAAAGCCCGTACTTTGGCTGTAGGCGGTCCTCACAGCAGACGCCCGCCCTGACCACTGGAGGCGGCATTTTTTTCAATGATCACTAAGCCAGAAACGCCTCTAAATTCCGATAGACCTGGGTCTCCAGTTCGTCCGCGGCCATTCCCCGTAATGCTGCCACGGCCCGGATGCTCCGGTGTAACACGTGGGGGTAATCGGCCACCGTGGCTTCGGTATCCCCTGCCCAACGGATGGCTTCCAAACCATCCGTCTCAATCAAAAGCCGGTTCAGCGGGACATCCTGGGCTAACTGAGCCACTGCTGGGTCGGTCAGCACGTCCACGCCAATCGTGAAGAAACAGTCCAAACGGATGTAGTCACGTTGATAGTCCTTCGTGGCGTACCAGTGGACCATATAGCGATTGGGATACTTTTGAATGGTTTTGAGCACCGCTCGTTCGCACCCTTTTGTGTGCAAAATGACGGGCTTGCGGTGGTCATGTGCAAACTGGAGTTGGGCTTCAAAGACACGCGACTGGTCCAGCAGGTTCACGTCCGTCCAGACGTTGTCTAAGCCGATTTCGCCGACCACGGCAGTTTTCTCCAGGTAGGGAGTGACTTCCGGCCAGCGAAAGTCCGTGGCCTGCCAGGGGTGAATACCGAAACTCAAGTGTTGGTGAGCACCGGTGAGTAACGTGTTGCCCTCCCACTCGGCGGGTGACTGACAGTTGATGATCGTTAAAATCTGGTCTTGTTGTTGCAGATTGGCCAGTTCCCGGCTTCCTGCCAGGTGGCAGTGGGCATCACTTAACATCGGAATCCTCCCGTAAGAGTTGATAGATTTCAGTCTTCAGCGGGGCCTGAGTGGCCAGCCACTCTCGGTCACGGGTCGCGGGTGTCAGTGAAATGTCCTGGACCACGTGAGCCGGGCGAGCCGATAGAACTAAAATACGGTCGGACAGGTAGATGGCCTCCTCAATGTCGTGGGTCACTAGCACTGTCGTCCGTTTTAAGGCCGTTGGCAGGCTGAGTAACCAATCCTGCATCAGTCCGCGGGTCATGGCGTCTAAAGCGCCAAACGGCTCATCTAAGAGCAGGTAGTTGGCTGGATTCATCATGGTTCGCAGCAGGGCGACCCGCTGCCGCATGCCACCGGAGAGTTGTCGGGGCAAGAAGTGGCGGTAGGCGACCAATCCAAAGAGGGTCAGCAGGTCCGTCACATGGTCCTGATCCACGGCCTGATGGTTGATCCGTTGGTAGAGCGTAATGTTCTGGTCGACGTTTAGCCACGGTAACAACATATCTTCCTGCGGGAGGTAACTAAACGTGGTGTTCAGCCCGGTGATGGGTTGACCGTCGACCACCACTGAACCAGTCGAAATGGGTAACAGGCCGGTTAGAATTTTTAGTAGGGTCGATTTACCGGCGCCACTGGGTGCAATCAAGGACACGAAACTGCCCGCGTTGATAGTGGCCGTGACGTCGTTTAAAATCTCTAGGTCATCTAGTGTCAGGCCAACGTGTTCCAGTGTGATCGCCATAGGCTAACCTCCGACGTATTGGTTGGTGTACAGAGTGCTGGCTGGGATGGTCTTCTTGATCAGACCGTATTCCTTCATAAAGCCGGTGTAGTTGTTCCAGACCTTACTGTCCATTTGGCCCCATTTGCTAGCGTCGTCCGTGTAGTTCTTGGACAGGAAGGCTTGGGATTCCTCAAGGAACTTCAGGTCGTAATCCTTGGCATACTTGTGTAGAATCTTGGCGTCGGCCTTCGGGTGGGCGATAGCGTCCTGGTACCCCTTCTTCGTGGCCTTCATGAAGGCTTTGACCAGCTTAGGATCCTTGTTCAACTGGGTGTTATTCGTAATGATGACGGGCGTGTAGTAGTCTAAGCGTTTGTCCAGTTGACGGAGGGGCATGTAGTTGATCTTGATGCCGTCGTCCTTGGCCCGGATAACGTCCCAGCCTTGGAACCACCATTGGATGTCGTTCTTCTTCCCGAGACTCTTAGGACCATCACCGGTGGTACCGACGATCTTCAAGGATTTCGGATTGACCTTGGCTTCGCTCATAACGGCCTTCAACACGGCCTCTTCACTTGGTGTCTGCCAACCAGCGTAAGTCTTGCCGACAAAGTCCTTAGGTGAGGTGATACCGCTGGACTTCTTAGAAACGAAGCCGGAGGTATTGTGCTTGATGACCGTTCCAATAGCCTTGACGGGGATGTTCTTGCCGTCTGCGTGGGCGTAAGTTACATCTTCTTGATAGCTGACCCCAAACTGGGCCTTGTTGGCACCGACCATGCCGACGCTGGTGGCGTTGTCGCCGGGTTCGATGATTTTAACGTTTAAGCCGGCGTCCTTGAAGTAGCCTTTATCTTTGGCCACGTAGAGCCCTGTATGGTTGGTGTTGGGAACGTAGTCGAGGACAATTGAAACGTCAGTCAACTTTTTAGCGGGTTTAGTGACGGACGATGAACTCTTGGAGTTGCCACAGGCGGTCAGTGAGAGCAGAACCGGAACCAGTAGCCAAAGTTTAGATAATTTCATGATGATCTCCCTTGGATTAATGTTCTATAATATAATTTTTGCAAACTACGCGTTGCTACGTTGAGTCCTAAACTTAAAACGATAACGCAGAAAATGGCGGCGAAGACCTTGTCGATCTGATACCCGTTCTTCACCCGAATCATGTAGTATCCTAGCCCAGCTTCGGCGCTGAGCCATTCCCCGATGATGGCACCGCTCACACAATAGGTGGCGGCGATCCGTAGACCGGCGAAGAAGCCCTGCATGCCTTGTGGAATCTTGAGGATGCGATAGACTTGCCAATCCTTAGCGCCCATGGTCTGTAGGAACCGAATCTGTTCCTTTGAGACTTTACCCAGGGCCTCCGAGAAGGACACGATGATGGGAAAGTAGCTCATTAACACGACCAGGATGACTTTGGGGGCCATGCCAAAGCCAAACCAGAGGCTCAGTAGTGGTCCCAGAACCATGACCGGCAGTGTTTGTGAGATAACCAGTAAGGGATAGAAGGATTGATACAGTAGCTGCCAACGGTCCATGACGAGCGCGGTCCCAAAGGCTAATAAACAGGCGATGACTAGGCCAATCAAGGATTCGTAGAGTGTGACCCAAGAATTAGTTAGTAGGCCACTGGCATCGGCCACTAGTGCTTGGACGACCGCCACGGGACTGGGTAGAATGAAGGCCGGTGTCTTAAGCAACGTGACCGCCACTTGCCAGACCGCTAGGAGTAAGACCAAGCTTCCTAACGGGTATAGCTTACGTTTCATAAATAACCTCCTTTACAAAATAAAAAGCTTCATCTCGGGGGAAATCGCCGCCGCAAGATGAAGTATCCGTGCGTTTCTCCCTACGCCAGTGTTAACTGACAGGTTCGATGGGTCAAAGTTCACAACTTACTCTCGTGCCGTATGACGGTATCCCCAGAAACTTTTTTAAGTTGGACATAGTGTAGCATGGGAATAGGGGTGGGACAACCTAATTTACTTATATCTAAGGGAATCGTTCGAGAAATGACCAAACAAACCTTGTAGGGCGGGCCTTTACCACATTTAAAAATATGTAACATGGGAAATGATTGAATAATCAACTGGCGGTAGATAATATAAAAATAGTTATAAACGCTGGTAAGCCAAGAACTTAACCACCGAAACAGATTCTACATCAACTGATTTATAGTTGCTACAATGGTATTGATTGTTCACTATATACTAGCTTTATGACGGAGGACCAGTTATAATGGGGATGAATCAAAACAGCCGAGATCTTTGCTAGGGCATCACTAAATTTCACAACTGTATGTAGGACAATTGCCAACCGAATGAGGAGGATTATCGTGCGTAAAATGAACGACACACCGACAACTTGGACGTTGACGAAACAGGGGCGCAGCTGGGTCTGGGCCACTGTGGTTACTGCGGGCTTGGCCGTTGCCGTCACTGGTGGCCAGACCGCTCAGGCAGACACAACGGCGGGGACGAACGCTGAGACTGCGGCAACTACGACACCCCTACAGCACGTGCAGGCAGATTCCGTAACGCTGAATCCAGCAACCGCGGAGCAGCCAGCAGAGACGATTGAAGAAGAGCCGGGCGCAACTGATTCGGTAGAAAATGAAAGCGCTGACACAAATGAAGTGCTGGTTGCTGAACCAACAGAGACTCCGACTGATCAGAAAGACGCCCAGCCGGCTGCAACGCCGGAAAAGCCTACAACTGAACCGGAAACGGCGGTACCGATTTCCGCTGAAGCCACGGCGCCCACCACGGTTAAACAGGGGGCTGATCCCACCATTAAAGCGGTGAAATTGGTTAAAGCCCAGGTGGCCCAAGCAGCACCGGTTAAGCTGAACCATCAAGCAAAAGTTTTGGCAATTGATGAGTGGATGCCAAACCAGATTCTACAGCAAGCTATTTTAACCGCGTTACGTAGTCAAAATCCAAGCCAGTCCTGGGGCAGCGTTGCTGATATTACGCAGGAAGACCTGCTATTATTGACGACACTCAGCATTCAAGGGAAAGTCAACACGTATATTGATGGGAAAACGGAATTTTCTCTGGAGGGCCTCCAGTACGCTACCAACCTCACTCGGCTGAGCCTCGGCAGTAGTTTGGACCAGAACCCGGGCTATTACTACGGGGATGTGGTTGACTTGACACCACTGGCTAAGCTTAACAAGCTAACTTACTTGGATCTGCAACATAACCGGATTGAAGACGTGACCCCGCTAGCCGGATTGACGAACGTGAAGACTCTATTGATGGCGTTTAACCACGTTCAGGACTTTTCACCGTTGAAAGGAAACCGCTATACGACATTTCACGCGGGCAGTCAATTTGTGAAATTGAATCCGGTCAATGTGGATACTGATTTGCGGGAGGGCCATTTAAAAATTTCGTTTACCACAATCGATGGCAACGTTGTTCAGATTGCGGCGACAGCTATCGTGGGTGAGCCCGTGTCCTTTGCTAACAACGGCCTGTATTACCGCATTTATAATACGGGAGGCACGGCGACGAGTGACGGTCAGGGCGGTCTATATTTCACAAAAATTCCTGATCAGAAGCCTGGTGGGACCACTTATCCTGGTGTTAACGTGATTCCGATGGAGGAGTATTACTTTATGACGGGTAACGCCTCCGGAAACGATTCTTACGGGACCTACCAGTTTGCCGTGGTGCAACCGTATGTGATTGCGGACAAGGCAGCGGCCGTGACGGTCCACTATCAGGACGAAGCGGGAAAGGACTTGGCAGACGCCGTGACGTTACCTGCCGGGATGGTGGGCGATGACTACGTGACGGAGGCCCAGACGATTAAGGGCTATACCCTGTTGAAGACCCCTGAAAATGCGGTCGGCAAATACGGCGATACTGCTATTGACGTTTACTACGTGTATCAGAAGGATGGCGGCGGAACTGTGACACCACCCGTGGTGACCCCGGTAGCGGATACCACCGTGACCGTCCACTATCAGTTGGCTAATGGCCAATCGGTGGCGGCAGATAAGGTGCTGACTGGTCAACCAGGAACGACCTACACGACTGAAGCTTTGGAAATAGAGGGCTATCACTTGGTTTCGACGCCAGCCAATGCCAGTGGTACGTTCGGTGAAGAAGACCTCAATGTGACCTACATCTATGCAGCTGTTGAGACCGGCGGCGATGGAGATGAGGGGACGACTGATCCAGATGTTGATGATCCAGACGTGGATTTACCGGGACCTGAAGAACCGGGTAAGCCGTCAACACCTGGTGGGAGTGGCACTACGACCGGTGGTCAGGGGGCAACTGTGACCACTAAGCCGCTAGCAGCGACTGGACCAACAGGTGCTACAGCGGCAACGACCACGTTACCGCAGACTAATGACCAGTCAACATCACCTTGGTGGGGCGTGGCGTTGCTGCTTAGCTTGGGTGGTTGGTTAGGATTCCGACGGCGGACGAAATAAACTAGCAAATGACCCAGAATACGACTTGTGTGATTGGAGTAGGCTTGCTGTTTGAAGCAAGCCTACTTTTTAGTTATAGTATAAACCATCGCTTTGCGGATTTTACTGTCAGTTGAAGAGCAATCATAGTTGGCGATTACGCGGACGGATGCCAGTATAAAGTTAGATCAGTTTCCAGTACTGGTATACCCTCGAAAATTAGTAAAACGGTTTGACTTGATATCCGTCAATTTCCGCAATTACAAGGATTCTTGGTCGGTTACCCTGAAAGGTGATAACTGATTGGTAAGGTCGTGAAACCAACTAAATAAATAGTTGTAAGCATTTACAGTTTCTATTGATATTTATCTGGAACGCGTTACAATAGGGTCATAAAGAAATTTATCCGCTTCATCAAATGTGTGGCGAACTAGGGACGCTCACAATCGTTAATCTTCAAAAGCATGAAGTGGCTATGACCGGTTTAATGTATGCGCTTACTAGGACGCGATACAGGACTTCACACTGAGGAGGAAGCATTATGTTACAAAAAGTTGAGGGAGTATCCAAAGAACACTACAAGAGTTACAAGGCAGGCAAACGCTGGGTTTTCGCCTGCATCACCGTTTTGGCCTTAGGGATGGGTCTGGCCAGTGTTAGCGTGGCCCAAGCGGACACGCCTGACACCGATGCTGCGCAGAGCAGCGTTGTCAAGCAGGATGCGGGTTCCACTGTTAAGCCGGCTGGTGTGGTTGATGATCAGGCCAAAGACCAGACGTCGAATGATGTCAGTGGCGTTAAAGGTCAGCAGCAAGACCCACAAGAACCGGCTACGCCATCCAAAGATCAGGCCCCTAAAGAAGACGCACCAGCTGCTTCTGAAAAGCAACCCGAACAAATTCAAAGCGCAGCTCAAAAAGGTGATCAGGAATCGGTTACCAAGGATGGCTCAAAACAGACCGAGGAACCTGTCCAAAATGATAAGCAGCAAGCGCCAAAGCTAATGAGTGCGCCAGCATCTAAATTAGCAGTTGATCGGTCTAACTTAGCCAAAGTTGCTAAGCCTAGCATTGACGGGGTGGATGCTTCAGTATGGATGCCAAGTCAAGCAATGCGGACTTGGGTGGAAAACGTTGTTCAAAAGTCTGCACCGTGGGCTAAGATTACCGACGCTAACTTGTATCAGTTCATTGAAGATGCCACGACGCTGACCACCAGTAACTACAGTGGCACGATTCCAATGCCTTCAGAATTTGAAGGCCTTCAGTACTTTACGAATCTACAAAACTTCGATTACGGTTACGACATTCCAGCAGACCAAATGATCGACTTTTCCTTTGCGCCTAACCTGAAACAACTGGACTTGGGGAGTCTAAATGGGACGGCAACGCCTAAGGACGTGGCTAGCTTCTTCAACACCTACCTCGCGTCAAATACGAAGTTGAGCAGCATGGACGTGAGCCACTTTGGTTTGACTGGCACGATTCCGGACCTGTCCCGGTACACCGCACTCTCCTACTTAAACATGGCGAACAATAACTTGTCCGGTGACTTATCCGGAATTGCCGGTTTAGCGAGCTTGAACAACCTGAACCTGGCGAACAACCAATTGACTGGGAGTGTGCCAAGTCTCAGCAACTGGCCAGATATCCAATACCTGTACATTAACAACAACCGGCTGTCTGGTGATTTACCAGACCTCAGCAACTTTACCGGTATGTTCTATGGTATCTACAACGAATTTTCATCCGGGATGTTGGACCGTTACAACGGCTCAACTCAAATCAACAACTACAGTTACTACCAATTCTTGAACGGCAAGAGTTACACGTTGACGGCTAAGAACCGGACCTTTGACCCTATCACGAACGTGGTTAGCGGTGTCCAAGACGGCAAGACCGGTCAACTTAGTAGCGACCCCATCATCCTCACCCAGTATTCTAAGGGCGTCCGGATCACCTACGGGGCACCCGATGACACGGTTGCGATGACGGACTTACTCGCCTGGGAAGGCAAGCAAGAGAATGCCACGAGCTGGTTCACGGTCGAAGCAGACCCAACCAATAAGCTAGGCTTCAACCTTGTTGCCAACGCAGATGCCCCAGATGGGACTTACTATATGGCCATCCGGAACAGCAGTTACACGAGTCAATACGGTGGCTACATTGCCTACGTTAGTTTTGAAATCAAGAACGACCAAACCCCCGTCGTTGATCCCGGTACTGGGACCACCACGACGACTGACCCGATGCCGGGCGTCGATCAACCAGCCGTCGTTGCGCCATCAGTTGACGCAACCACTGACACCGACGCACCTGTTGTTACGACTGGTGGGGATGCCGCAACTATCGATGAAGCTGACCAACCAGTCGTTAAGACGGTTGCGAAAAAGGCCGGTTCCCATCAGAATGCGGTCGTTCAATCCAACGGACAGGCGGCTAAGGTGACGGTTGCTAAGATGGCTGCTTCAGCCGTTAAGACCGGTGGTCAAGCAGCAACGGTTGCCAAGACCAGCACTACTGCCAGTGACCAAACTGCTAACCAATCAGCAGCTAAGACGACCCTCCCACAAACGAACGAACAGAGTACAGCTAGTGCTATTGTTGCTGGCATCGCGATGCTGTTGGCTACCTTAGGCTTGGGTGTTAAGTCTCGGAAGAACGACTAATTTAAAATCACTAAAGGCAGAATAGAATTGTAAGGTCCTGAGAGAAAAATCTCAGGGCCTTCTTGTGTATACAGGTGATCAACTACCAGAACAGCTCCGATTGCTTAGAAAATGAAAAAATGACGTCCCTGATTTTGAGGACGCCACCTTTAGCTGACTTGTAAAATCTAGAATGTATTTACTTTTCTCTTTTTTAATGACAACTGCCTGGCTTTATAACAGTCTTCATAAGACCGTACCAGCTGTGACTAACATTCTGTAATGTCATTTTTTAGCCAAGCTGGCAGTCGTTTTTTGATAGCTGACTTAAACGGTTATCAGCTGGTGCCCCGCCATTTTTGGCCCCTGAAACGGTTTTTTAATAGTTTTGTTATGGATATTTATAATTCGTATTGAAAAAAATATTTATCGGGCTATAATGAAGTCATAAGGTTCTTTGTCCACATAAACAAAAATGTGGTAAAGAGCACTGAAAGATAACTGATTAAATAGACGCGTACATACTATTTGTAAAGACCACCCTCAGGATGATACAGGCGGTTACTAGGGAATCACACATTTCACGAGGAGGAAAAAATCATGCGGAATCAAACAGTTTTAGGGGAAACTAAAGAACATTACAAGAGTTACAAGGCAGGCAAACACTGGGTTTACTGTTGCATGACTGTGTTGGGCTTAGGACTTGGCATGGCTGGTATCAGCGTTTCTGCTCAGGCGGACACTGATACTGGCGATGCTGCACCGGTTGCCAAAGTGAGTGAACCGGCCGCTACTTCTGATGGCAGTGTACAGGGTGAACAACCAAACGATTCTGAAGCACCGGCTAAGCAACAGGAACAACCTGCTGGTCAGGAAAATGATGACGTTTCCAATGAAAAAGACAATCAATCACTCGGTGAACAATCTGGGCAAAAAGATGTTCAAGAACCTACTGACCAATCACAAGTAAACCAAAGCAATGGGCAAAAGGTCGCGCCTAAACAAGAAGCGCCTAAGCAGCAGGTTGCTGAAGAACCTGTTCAACCGGGAACGGACGTTAAGCAGAACGTTCAAGTGACTCCAGACGTTAAAGAGACTCAGACTCCAGTTGCTAGCCGGGCTAACTTACTACGGGATAGCGCCGTCGTTGCACCTACCTTGCCAACCGATGTTTCTAAGATTCAGGGTGTTGATGCATCGGTCTGGATGCCTGATTCAGCTTTACGGCACGCGCTTGAAGCTTCCTTTGAACAACAGTGGACCGGCTACACGGTTGAAGACTGGTCACTTTACGCATGGACTGGTTTCCGGGTTTCACTGAATGATATTCTTGTTAATAGCACGGATAAAAAAGAGCAAATTAAAGATTTGACCGGTTTACAGTACTTTACGGGTTTAACTAACGTTGATTTGGAGAATGCTGACGTTGACCCTGCAACGATTCCTAACTTCTCGTTTGCACCAAACTTGACGGGCTTTCAGTTGCTCTACCCAGATGATGCCCCAGCTAACTGGAACATGACGCCAGATCAATTTATCCAGAGTCGCTTTGACAAGAATCCTAATTTAAGCTTTCTGTCACTTGATGGTGCCGGCTTGGTGGGTCAGCTACCAGATTTGCATAACAATCTAAATTTGCAAAGCTTGAATCTGTGGAACAACAAGTTGACTGGCGATATTCCAGATTACAGTTACTTGCCAAAACTAGATATCTTAGTCCTGGCATATAACCAGTTGAGCGGTGGCATGGAGAACGTTGCTAAAATTAACGCGGATGTCAACATTGCGTACAACAACTTTAGTGGGGATGTCGTAGCGCCAAGCATGGGAAACAATCAGCTTAGTTCCTGGAACAACCACCTCACAGTGGGAATCGTGCCAACTGCACAACAGACGTACTACTCTCAAGATCAAACGCTCACTGGTCAACCTGTCACGGTTAACAGCGGGAATTACACTTTCAATCCAGTAACGGGTGCTGGTATTGGGTTTAAGTATGATTCAACTAACGTCATCGACCCATCATTGAAGGGAACCATTGCTTCCGTTAACTACTCGGCAACGGCACCAACTTCACAAACGGATCTGGCCAGCATGGACGATGCAGCTAGTGACGTGACCATCAAGGGTGACCAGCTGGTTGCCAACGCCAACACGCGGGATGGCTACTACACCATCGTGGTTAACGGTCCTGCCGGTTCTAACTACTCTGCTTACGTCACCTTCCAGTTGACGAACGACAAGACGGTCAAACCGGTTACGCCGGTGGATCCAGTTAATCCAGTCGACCCAACGCCTGGAACGACGACGGGGACGGTTACCATCGTCAACGTTGACCAAGATGGCAAGGTTATCAGTCAACGCGTTCAAACCGGGAACGTCGGCGATACGTACAACGTCACCGCTGATAAAATCAATGGCTACCAGGTCTTAGGTTCTGGTGTTGCCAGTGGCACGTACTCAGCTAATGGGTCAACGGTTACCTTCAGCTACAACAAGCTGGCTAACGGCGGCGATGGTGCTACGATTGCTCCAGCTAACCCAACAAATGGAGATCCAAAAGCTCCTGTTGCTACAGCAACTACCGGCAGTGCGGCTGCAGTCGTTAACAAGGGCGGCCAATCAGGTGCTACGGCAACTGTTGCTAGTGTCCAAAAGGGTGCAGCGGCCGCTAAGGTTAACTTAGCAGCTAGCTCTAAGTCAGGTGAACAACCAGCTGCTAAGGCCGCTGCGAAGACGACGTTGCCACAAACCGGTGACAAATCTGTTGCTGGTGTTGTCGCCGCTGGCTTGGCCGTATTGGTTGGCAGTCTTGGTTTAGCTGGCTTTAAGAACAAGCGTCGTAACTAAATTTAAATTGTGTTTGAGGGTGGGAGATTACTTCCGCCCTTTTGTTTTGCCTTAAATATGATTGCCGCCTCCAGCAGCCAGGGATGGTACCGCACTGTGGGGACCGGATAAAGCCAATGGGCGGTCTTTATCCTCGACTGCTTGGTAAGCCCGCCAAGGTTTCCAGTTCGTCCCACGCTGTAGGCTGGCTAAAAACACCAACCAACAGCGTCGACACAGTGGGTACCATCCCTGGCTGCCTGCGGCTACACTTGAATCTGAACGTGTAGGCCTGGTGGCTTAATCATGATTAGTCATTTTGTTAAGTTGTAGATTCTTTGAGAATTTTGCCAGGCATGCTGGAAGTAGCCTCTGAGTTCAAAACAGATTCTAACTGTCCTGACGTCACCGATATGAATAGTGTTCGCTATTTTAAAGGTAGTTTCTGTTTGTGTAGCTGACAGTCACTGGTAAGCAGTCTGTAATTGGACCAATCAGAAATTTTAATTAGGGGTCAGCTTCTCAGAGATAGCTGGTTTTTCACGTCATATTGAAAGGTTGTCTGGTGGATAACCAATTACTGAAATTATATTGAAATTTAGTTGGCAAAATTGGGGAAGCATGACAAATCCCTTTATCTTTTCTAACCACATTTGTCATTGTGGTAAACTACCACATCATTGAGTAGTTTTTAATCAAAATAATTTCCATTTGATGTTGAATGTTCTCCGTGAGAGAGAGAAAATGAAGACGGACTTTAATGCGAAAGGTAGGGATAATTCGATATGGAAATGAAACGGACGCATTTTAAGATGTATAAGGCAGGCCGTAAGTGGGTCTTTGCTTGCGCCACAATTCTAGCCTTAGGCGCTGGCGCCACGGTAACGGCTCAGGCCGATACCCAGCCAGCTGCTGCGGATGGATCATCGAAGGTGGTTGGTGAATCTAACGGGGATCCTGCTGGGGACAAGGACCAGTCGGCCCAAGATCAGAGTAAAGCCGGTTCAGAGCTGGCAGACAATCAGCAAAAGAGCGATTCAGATAAGGGGACTGACCAGGAGAAGACGTCTAATTCTGATCAAGATAAAGTTACTGGTTCTAAGCAAGATGGCTCACAAGTAACCAACAACCAGATGAAAAAGTCTCGTGCTAGTTTACTGAAGTCCGCGCCGGTCGCTAAGGCACCGACGAATCAATCAACGACCACCACTACTCCTACGACTAACAGTACCAGTACACAGACAGCTGCTGCCAAAGCTGCGGCGGCCGCCAAAGCCCGGGCAGCCTTAACTAAGGCATTGGCCAAGATTGCCAACCAAACGACGGTTACGACGGCGTTGACGCCAACTGGTGCCGAGGGTATCCAGGCCGGCGGGAGCGTTTACGATGACTATCCTGATTTGAATAACATCCTGGGAGTCTCTTCACAATTCCACATATTTGCTCGCGAAGCCGAGTTAAACACCCACACCAACGGGAACGTTGCCGTTCAAAACCTGATTGGGAACGTCAACTTTGGGACGAACATCATTGAAGAACTGTTGGACAAAGATATTTCTTACATACAGAACATCACCAATATTGCTGGCAGTTCCTTTGTTTCTGCCGGGGATACCCGGGTCAACAAGGTCGTCTTTGGTCAGGGTGTGGAAATTGACGTCAGCAATCCTAACCGGCCAATGGTCAACGGGACCTACATTGACCACCTGCTGTCATCCGAAGTTTATCAAGACCAGATGGGGCAGACCTACATTGATTTTGATGAAGAATTTGCCAAATTGAAGCAGGTCAATGAGTCGCTAGCTAACCGGAAGAGCGAGGCCAGCTACACGTCTAGTGACTTCGCCGATCAAAACAACCGGGTCATCGATGTCAGTGACTTGAAGCCAGATGCTGACAATCGCATCGTCATCAACCTGTCGTCGGACGTTTTGGCTGGAAACACCCCTTTGACCATCAAAGGCTTGTCCCCTGAGGATACCGGGACCACGATTATCATCAACGTGGATACTGGTGGTGCCGAAGATTACACGGTGAACTCGCAGATCAAGATTCAATACAGCGATGGTAGTGACCGGGATAACCAAGAAACGGAACACTTTGGCGACAACCATCTGTTGTGGAATTTCTACGACAGCACCACTAGTGACAAACAATTTACCGGTGATATCAACATCAACGCACCATTCCAGGGTAGTATCTTGGCACCATCCGCAACGGTTATCGCTAACCAAAACATTGATGGGAACATCATTGCGGACAAGGTGATCGTCAAGGCTGAAACCCACCGGTGGGATCTGCAGGATAACTCCAAGGAAGACGAGGATACGGGTGATGAGGATGAAGATGGCGACATCGACATTGATGATCCTGAACCCGAAGTTCCTGATATCGAAGTTCCTGACACGGAAACGCCTGACGTTGAGACACCAAACGTTGAGACACCAGACGTTGAAACACCTGAAGAACCTGGTGAAGAAGCCAATGGTGGCGATGAAGATCTGACCTACGAACACGAACACCCAGAGTACACCGAAGACATGGCAGAAGATTTTGAGGATGACCTGATCGACTTCGAACAAGAAGGCAATACGGCCGCTGAAGAAGCACTCCTGAACCAAGTCGACGCGGCGATTGCTAAGGCACGGGCTGAAGGTAACACGGCATTGGTTGCACAACTGGAATCCGTTCGGCAACAGATTTTGGCAGCGCTCGGCTTGGCCGATGGTTTGCCACAAACTGGTGAAGCCAAGGGCAACTGGGTCCAAGTCTTAGGACTGGCACTGGCAACGAGTTTGCTGGGAACCGCGGTTGTTCGACGCAAACGTCGCAACTAAAGAGTGAGTCAGAAGGCGGTTAAGCGGAGCTAGCTGCCTGCTGGCACACGTTTCGACAAGTTAAATGAATATAAAAAACGTGAACACTCAGAAAAGTGTTCACGTTTTTTGTTGCCATTGGCCGCCTCCGGCTTTCAGAAGTGGCACCAGCTGTGGGGGCCGGCGTGAGCCAAAGAGCGTTCTCCCGCCTCGACTTGAAGCCACGTAAAACCCAACGTGATTTCAAGCTCACATTTGGTGTAAAGTTGGCCGCCTCCGGTTGCCAGGAGTGGCACCAGCTGTGGGGGCCGGCGTGAGCCAAAAGGCGGTCTCCCGCCTCGACTTGAAGCCACGTAAAACCCAACGTGTCTTCAAGCTCGCCCCATGCTGTAAAGCTGGGAAAGCCCAAGCGCCCAGCTTAACACCATCGACACAGCTGACACCACTCCTGGCAACCTGCGGCTACGATACGTGATTGAACTTCAGTAGATGTCTGTTGGTTGATGTGCTTTGTTGAGAGTGAATTTGTTATAATGCGGCCTGGTTAATGACTATTATTAGTTATTTGAGTATTTATAAATTGGAAGAATCTTGTGCATACTTTCTTGCAGTTACGTATATTTCTGTATTAATTGACATTGTGAGAGTTTTTGTCAGGTATCGTTTGAAGTGGAATCATTTGTCTTTTTGTCAGTGTACCAACGAATTCAATGTAGCCGGAGGTTGTCAGGGTGGGGGTCGGCTGTGACGGTGGTGTTGACTCGGGGGTTATCGAGTCTACAGCACGGGACGAGCTTGGAAACGCACGGGTTTAGTGCGGTTTCAAGTCGAGCCGGAGGACCGTTTTTCAGGCCGCAGGCGTTCCCCACAGCCGACCCCCACCCTGACGACCGCAGGCGGCAATTAGACGGAGATATAAAAGGTACAAAATGACAATAAAAAAGTGAGCAGCCATCACAGCCACTCACCAGTAAAATGATTAATTTCAGAACAACGGCAAGACCATCCGCACGCCCATAAACAGCAGCATGATACCAATGAATGGCTTGGCGTAGTCGTTAAGCTTAGTCGGATTAACGTGGGCCAACAACCGTGGTGCACAGAATGCCCCGACCACCGCACCAATCATCAGGCTGAGGCCAATCGACCAGTCGATATTGTTGGCAGAGAGGTGGAAAATCAGGCCGATTAGAGACGTTCCCACTAAAACGTAGGACGACGTTGCGGCCGCTGGGAGCATGTCTAAGCCCAGGACCAATAGTCCGGCAATAATGGGGCCACCACCGCTTAAACCGGCAACGCCGACCAAAATACCGCTAATCACGCCATACAGGGCAGCTTGAGCACTCTGATGTTTAACGGGTCGGTCGTTGTGACTGAGAAACCGTTTGATCAGAATCTGGACACCTAGTCCGGCTAGGATGATTGCCACAATCCAAGTGTAGGGGCGATTAGGAATGTAGGGCGCAATCAGGGCGCCCACCACCGTAGCGGGAACCGCTGTTATCAACATTTGATTACCAACTTTGAAGTGAATCTGCCCGGTTCGGTAGTGGCCGTACGCACCGACAATCAGTGACGGAAAGGCCGTCACCAGTGAGGTTGACGCAGCCACAGCCGGGGCGAGGCCAAAGATGCTGGTTAGGATTCCCAGATAAATGGCCGCCCCGCCACCACCGGTAGAAATTACCAGTAACCCAACCAAAAATCCAATGACAACTAACGTAACCCATTCCATGTGTGTATTCGTCTCCCTACCAATTTAGCATGTAGATAAGTTTAACGATAACTGAGTTAGCCGTCAATCTATTGGGAAATCAAACGCCACAAACAATGGTGAAGATAAACTGGACGCACTCCGGAGGTCAGGGATTCCGTCTGCTGTGGGGACGCTTCAGCCAAAGGGCGGGCCTCTCGCTCGCTTTGAAGCCACGAAGCCCCCGTGTCTTCAAAGTCGCCCGTGCTGTAAGCTGGAAGGTCACCAGCAAACATCACTTTCACGGCTGGCTACATCCCTGACCTCCTCCGGCTTTGATTGTGATGTAACGTGATTATCGCTGATAGCAGATAGCTTTGACAACAAATACTGTATAAGCCGAGAAGTTGCCAGATATGGGTTCAGGTGTACCGTTCCAGGTCACAGTTGGTGACTAATAAAGCGAAAGGTCATTCGCCTGGTAGGTTAACCCAAACGAATGACCTTATAAATGTTTTTTAGTTAATTACTTACCGTTTCACTGACTTGATTCCTAGAATCAAGACCCCACCGATCAGGGAGAAGACGAAGGACACGATGAAGATACCGGAGTACCCGAAGAGGGAAATCACGGCCGCCGCGAGGACGGGGGCAATTGCTTGGGTAATCGTGTTCCCCAGATTGTAGACCCCCAGGAAGAAGGCGACCCGGTTTTGATCAGGGATAACTTCCAGGTTCAATAAGTTATCCAGGGAGTTCCACATCCCCATTCCAATCCCGGCAGCGAAGGCGTAGGTGATGATCCCAAACGTGTCGCGGAAGAAGAACAGCATCAGGGCTGCTAGGGCCAGGAATAGTGTGGAGAACCCAACGGGCAGCTTCAGAATCTTAAACTTGTCGGAAACGGGTCCAGCAACGAAGCCCATGAAAACGCCGAAAATCAACATGATCAGGTTGATCAATTGAATGGATGATTGGGTTTGGCTGCCGCGGTGAAGGAAGTCGGTCATGATGTAGAGAATGTATCCAGTGATAGCAAAGTTACCGACCCCTTGGAACAGCTTGGCAATCAGAGCCATGTAGTAGTCCCGGCCAATCGACCAGCGGGGGAAGATTGAAGCGGCGTCCTTTAGCGTTAATTTTGGCTTAGGCGCTTTTTCTTCGATCTCTTCGTCTAAGTTAGAAGGCTCATGGACAATGAAGGCCGCGATGGCGACCCCAATAAAGGTAATGATCCCAAAGATGATGAATCCAAGCCGGTACTGACTGAGAAACATGGCCCCAATTACGTTGAAACCGTTGTTCCCCAGGGCCATCCCTAAACCGCCGTAAGCGGAGGAAGCCGTTCCCCGCCCATCCTTAGGAGCAAAGTCAATCCAAGCTACCATGGGAGCCACGATGAAGTTGAGGGCCGCTTGACCGACCATCCAGGCTGTTAGAAGCACCGGAATGTTGGGAGAAAATGAGGCCGCAATCATGGCGAGCATGAAGACGAAGGCACCACCCAGCAACCAGGGAGCCCGCTTCCCGAACCGGGATTTCGTTTTATCCGACAAGGCGCCGGCAATCATGTTGGACAGTGCTGCGACGATCATCCCACAGGTCGAGAAGAGGGCAACTAATTCGACCTTGTGGGCGGCGTTGAAGTGTTGAATCAACGCTGGTAGGAACAGACTGTTCATGACGATGTAGGGACCAAGCCAGCTGGCCGGGCCAATGATTAACCCCGGAATCAGACGTTTGAGAGAGATTGTCGTTTTATTCATAACTGAATGCCTCTTTCTTAATTGTTTTTGACGGTGTAGTAGTCAAAGTCAGCAAATGATTGCAGTTGATGGGCGTCAACGGCACCAATGAAGTTGAACAGGGCCGTGAAGCCACCAATTTCGCCGGGCGCCCCGTTGACGCCTTCATCGGACAAGTAGGTGACGTCAAAGTTGTCACCTAATGGCTGCCAGTCGGCGGTATCGGTTCGGCGGTAGGAAATTTGTGCAATCCCTTGGTGGTAGTCCAGTCGAATTTCAGCGGTATCGTCGGGTACCGTGACCTCATCAAAGAGGTGATCGACGCGGTCGCCTAACTTGGCTTGTAAGACGCGCAACACGGTGTGGTCTTCGGTATCGTCCTGGCATAGACGCGCGTACAGCCAGTTATTAGAGTCATAGTAGAGCCCCAGTCCGGCCGTTTCTGAATAGTGGTCGGGGTGGAAGGTGAGCTTGGTCTGGACCGTGTAGTCGAGCGAGGTGGCCCGGGTTGCCATGATGCTAGGATTGACCTGTGAGAAGAATGAGTTGTGTCCGTGAATCCGCAGGTGACCCGGATTTTCGGTGGTGTTGACCCAGCTGACAGCTTGCGTTCTGTACGGTGTCATGAACCGCACGTCGTAGGTGTCGCCAGTAAAGTTGTCGTTAATATCAAATTGAGTGGTTGATTGGGTAGTTGGAACGTCCTTTAAGCCTTCAAAGGACATCTTAGCGAGGTTACTGCCGTCAGCCATTTCCAACCAACCGTCCGCGTTCCACTGCATCTTTTGCAGGGACGTTTCCCGACCCAGCGGATTCTTTTTCTGACCAGGAAGTGGCCGAGACATCAGGTGGGCAACGTACCATTCGTCCGTTTGCGTGTGGACCAGGGAGCCGTGGCCCGCCTTTTGCATCAAGGAGTTCGGGTTAAACATTTCGAAGTGCCCAGCGTCCGGGTCGCCTAAGGAGAATAGGTGGTGTGGGGATGAGGTGATGATGGGTTCGCCGGTTGGATTGGGTTCGTAGGGGCCAAAGACCGTCTTGGAACGGCCAATCTCAACACCGTGACCGTAGCCGGTGCCACCCGCCGCAATCAACAGGTAGTAGTAACCGTTGTGCTTGTAAAGCTGTGGGGCTTCGGCACAGCCGCGGGTGGTAAAGCCCGTGGTGACGCGGTGCCAGTCACCAATGATGCCGCCATTTTCTAGGTCGACCTCAGCGATGACGATGTGGCCGGGCGCCTGGTAGCCGGTCCGAGTTTCCCATTCCAGGATGGCGGCATAATGCTTGCCATCATCGTCGTGGAAGACGGCTGGGTCGAAGCCAATGGACGTTAGGTAGACGGGCTTGGACCAAGGACCGGTGATGCTATCGGCTGAGACGGCAAAGGAATCCGAGTTGAATTCACGGCCGGCCATGTTTTGCATGTGTGAGTAAGCTAACCAGAATTTCTTGGTCCGCGGGTCGTAAGATAGGTGAGGGGCCCAGATACCAGCGGGCGTGTTGGTTCCGCGCAAGTCGACTTCGCCGTGGTTCAAGGCGTAACCAATGAGCTGCCAGTTGGCTAGGTCAGTTGAGTGAAAGATTTGAACAGCGGGTGTCCAGTGGAAGGTTGAGGTGGCAATGTAATAATCTGCACCCACCCGAATGATTGAAGGGTCGGGAGCCATTCCGGGAATAATTGGATTTTGAATTCGTGACATAGTATTTTCACGCTCCATTTGTTAAAATTAGGTTACTTATAAACCGTCATATCAGAATTTCAAGTTAGTTGTTTTTGAAAACTAATTGTTGAATTCAGAATACTTTGAAAGCGGATACAAGTCAACGATGTTTTACTATGTTGTCGATTATTGGCGGCGAGTAGGTAATGATTGTCACTTTTTTTGGAGAGGATGAGTCAGATGACCCGGCAACATCATGAGAACGTGGTTTCAAATTTAGATATCGGGATTCGGTTCTACGAATCCAACGTGGCGACGAGTGGTTACGTTCCGTTCCACTGGCACAGTAGTATTGAGTTGGTCTGTGTGTTGGCGGGTCAACTGACCTTTCAATTCGACGGGCAGGCTCACGTGATTCGGGCCAATCAATTTTCCATCGTGTCGTCTGGGGTCATCCATGACGTGACCAACACGCCAAACCGCTCGCTGGTTCTACAGATTCCGTTGCGTTTCATTGAACGGTACGTGGCGCACCCGGAACGGCTGAATTTTTCGACGGTGGGGCTGGAGACCACGCCAGCTTACCAGGAGGTCGTGGCAGCCTTTAAACGGTTAAACCAAATCAATCGGGAGCGGCGACGGGGGTACCTCATTGATACGGGAATCACGGTGCTCACCATGTTAAAGTCGTTGATCCTGAACTTCACCGATCCAGATGACCCTTTGACTGAGAGCTCAAGTAGCCTGAAGTCCATCGTCATTTACGTCAATGAGCACTATCGAGACAAATTAAGCGTCAAAGCGGTGGCCCACCAATTTGGCTATAATGCCAGCTACCTCTCTCGCTTATTTAAGGCTCAGACCGGGGTCACGTTGGGGCGTTACGTCTATCTGATTCGGTTGAACAATCTGTATCGGGATCTGATCGACACGGATACACCGGTGGATGTGTTAATGGATAAGCACGGCCTGACTAACCGCCGGACCGCGCGGGAGATGTTCCAGGAGATGTATGGGTCGTTGCCCAAGCAGATTCGACTTCAGTATCGGCGAGAACGGGCGCAACGGATGAATTAATAAGTGAAAGGTCGTTTTCGTTGACTTTTTGCCCAGCTGATGTAACATATAAAGTAACATCAAACACAGAAGGAGTCCTTACTATGAAATTTGTCGTTACTGGCGCCACGGGTCACCTGGGGTCACAAATCGTCCAACAACTGGCGCAACGCGTTGCTGCCACTGACATTACGCTGGGGGTTCATACACCGGCGAAGGCTGCTAGTTTTGCTGATCAGGGGATGACGGTCCTTCCATTAGATTATGGTGATCAAGGGAGTATCGTTGCTAGCTTGACTGACGCGGATGTAGCCATCTACGTGCCGAGCAAGAGTCACGATAGTTTCAGCCGGGTCACGGAGTTTGAACACGTGATTGCTGCGGCTGAGCAGGCCCAGGTGGGGCATCTCATTGTCATGGGCTTCATTGCCGATCAGGCCACGAATCCGTTTGATCTGTCCGCCTTTTATGGGTACGTTCCCCGGCGGTTGGCGTCTTCCGGCCTGAGCTATACGATTTTGCGCAACGCCCTGTATGCCGATCCACTGGTACCTTATCTGCCAGAGTTGATTGAACGCAAAAACGTGATCTATCCGATGGGTGACGCCTCGCTGAGCTTTATCAGTCTAGCGGAAAGTGCGGCGGTGTTTGCTGAAGTAGCCACCCGTCCAGAGTTATGGACGCAATCAATGTACACGTTGACCCAGGAACGCTCGTATACCATGCCGGCGTTGGCCCAAGTCCTACAAAATGTATCGGGTCAACCGATTGGCTACGCGCCAGTCACGCTGTCTGAGTTTGAAAAGATGTACGACCAGGGTAACGAGGGGCACATGTTGGCGTCGATGTACGCTGGCGGTGCGCAAGGCTTGCTGGCAACGGTGACCGATGATTTCAAGACGATCATGGGCCGGCCTGCACAGACGTTGCCAGACTTCTTAGCCCAGGAGCTTGCAAAGTAATATCAGATTGGTATCATGTGTCCTGAAGAGAGTGAAGGAGGGATCGGATGCGCTATTCACATAAACTTAGCGATGCGATTCACATTTTAGCTTACGTGTCGATTTATCAGGATGGTGATTTGTCTAGTGCGACCATTGCGGCCAGTGTGGAATCGAATCCGGCACTGGTACGACGGCTGATGGGAGCGTTGCGCCGGGCAGGCCTGCTGACCACCCAACAGGGCTCGGCGACCCCCAAATTGACTAGGGATGCGACGGCAATCACGTTGCTAGATATTTACCGGGCTGTTGAAGAGGACGGCAACCTATTGCACGTAGATGATAAGACCAACCCCCAGTGTGTGGTGGGGGCGAACATTCAGGATACGTTGCGTGAGGCCTACGATGAGGTGCAGCGGGCAGCGGAGGCTCAGTTGGAGCAGCAGACGCTCGCCCAAATCATTGCTGGCATCCTCACCCGCCATCACGCCAAAATTCACTAAGTTGTTCGTCGCTGGTTACTAGGGACGGCCACCCAGTGGGGCAGACCTGGGGCCTATGAAGCGGTCGCCAGGGCGACTTGAAGCCACGGATAATGCACGGCGTCTTCAAGCTCGGCCGTCCGCTAAGCCCGGTAGACCATCGGGCTTAGCGAACCGACACAGGGTTCCGTCCCTAGTAATCAGTGATTGATGCTAGTCGTTGGTGTGGTTGCCGGTGGCTATATCACTGCAAATGTCTACTTTGTTAAAACGCTCAAATAATCTCAGCTTTTCAAATCCCCAGGTCAAGACGTCAATGTCTTGACCTGTTATTTTTTAAAGCGGTTTCATGTTTGACATCAAGTTGTGCTAAACTGAGCATATACTTAGCTTAAATTCATGAGGTGATGAAATGTCAAAATTAGTTCGCCGGATCGTTCTAACCGGCCTTACATTAAGTTTACTGGGTGGTATCGTCACACCAACTCTGGCTCAAGCGGCAACAACTGAGCCGGGCACCACTGCAACAGCTGATCCTCAAGACACTGTTACTTATAAATTCGATTCAATTCAAGCGCCCTACGATCGAATCACCGACGAACAAGGCCAGACGACCCATACGCCTTGGTTTGCCAAAAAACAAGGGGTCCTTGTCCCTCAGCTCTATTCAGTAGCGGACATAACTGGAGACAACTTCAAATTCCCGTTCGTCGGTGCTTATGATAACGAAGGAGACGATTCTCGCGTAATCGCGGCCCAAATGACTAGCCTTGCGCAGAATGGTTTAACTGTAAGTCCAGATGAATCTTTTGCAGACTACATCGCCCAGCCCAATCCTCCCAAAGAGTTAAGTTCTGACGAGCTGACCACCTACTATAGTGACTATACTTACTTCTTCGCTTGGCTTTTTAAGGTCGGCGCACAAACGGATCTTGAAACACGAGATTTTAGCGACATTAAGAAAGAGTATGACGGCAAAATTACGGATATGTTAACCAAGATGTACGACCTCTCAGGAATTAATTTTACGGACACCTTTGACTTGTACTTTGCCTCAGAAGACGATTTGAATTCGTATCTTCCACAAATTCAGGACCTTGCGAAGTCCTATCGATACTTAACCGATTCATCG
Source organism: Levilactobacillus tongjiangensis (assembly GCF_003946345.1). Taxonomy (GTDB): domain Bacteria; phylum Bacillota; class Bacilli; order Lactobacillales; family Lactobacillaceae; genus Levilactobacillus; species Levilactobacillus tongjiangensis. The sequence continues at coordinate 80,242 of NZ_RHNY01000011.1, read as the reverse complement.
GAACAACTGGTGCGATTGGATCCCCAAGCCTCCGCGGATAAAGAACGTGCCTTGCTTAAGGAACCACTCACTAATTTTATTATTAAGCAGACCGATGACAGTGATCCAACAAAGATCACTTACGTCGCCGATGGCCAACTGAGTGCAGCAGCGGTATCAACCGCCACAACTTGCTACGTCTACAAGGACGATTCAAAGCCAACAACACCCGCTGTTACGCCCAGCGCTACCAGCCAGCCCGTCACCGTCCACTACGTCGATGAACAAGGCAACACCTTAAAGCCAGACAAGACCTTAACGGGTTCGCTTGGCGACAGCTACAAAACGGCGCCCCTCAGTATCGATGGTTACCAGCTCGTGAAGACGACCGGTGACGAATCTGGTAAGTTTACCAGCGCCAATCAATCCGTCACCTACACCTACCGCAAGGCTGCGGCCGACGTTGCTGTTAAGGATAGCGTCCGTCTATGCCACCAAGAAGATTGGTCTCTACGGGTCCTCAACCTTCACCAAGAAGACCCTCAAGACCACGTACGCCAAGAAGTCGCGGATGAACCGGCCTATGTTCAAGGTCATTGGTACCGCGACCGCGAAAAACGGGGTTAAGCGCTACAAGGTTGAGGACCTCAATGGTAAAGGAACCATTGGCTACATCACCGCAAATAGCGACTATGTCGCACCACTCTACTACGCCAAGAAACAAAGTAAGGTTACCGTGATCAACCCCAGTGGTCTGAATGCCTATTCGAAGAGTGGTTTGACCGGCAATTTAGTAAACCACCAGTTGTACGCTAACCGCGTGACGCCACGACCCCGGTGACGCACGACTCGGTTCAACTGCCGTAGCCGCACCAGCGTGTTGATCCGCCTTTGGGGGAGCCTGCCAGTGTGTTGAATTTTGCGTAAGATTTGGCGACTGAAGCGCGATGTTGTGTTAAAGGCGGCCGGCGTAACGCCTTGCAGGTAGTGCTGTAGCTGGGTCATGAGGACTGGCACGTCATCCACAGTTACCGGCGTGCTAGTCGCTAGCGCCTGAAAGAGGTATCGGTGCAGGCGGCGGATCGTATAGGTACTGAAGGCCGTTTGGAGGTCGTTATCGGTCAGGTCAGTGAGTCCAGCCTCCCAGGCCGCCACCCGCAGGTGCCAACGGTTAGGGACTTCTAGCTGGTGAGTGGCCGGCGAGTTGATAGGATCATTGTGCCGAACCCGAATGTAGGTTGGGTTGGCTAGGACGACGTAACGGGAGGTTCGGGCCATGACCTGAGTTAGAAAATGGTAGTCCGGGTACAGGGCGTTGGTCGCGTCAAAAGTTAGCTTGGCCTGTTGCACCAACTCGCGGCTGATGACCTTACCACTAATTTTAAGTTGGCGGTCGAAGGCTTGCCAGCGTTGTTCGCCCTGGTAGAGCCGCGTCTTATGTTGCAGCCAGTTTTGAGCTTCAGCTGGTAAATCAGCGGGCAGAGTCGCTGCCAATTCAGGCGTTAAGTTGAGGGCGCGGTTCTTGGGGGCGTGGCGCTTCTTACCACCCCATTTAGGTAGACTATCGCGGGCTGTATCTGGCGTGAGACTGTTGGTAAAGGACACGTGGGGTTCGTAGGTGGCGTACTGGTTGAGGTCCGCCATGGTAGTGGCCGTCAATGCTTGGCTGGCCGCCATTTCCGTGAGAGCGTTAGGCAGTAAGTAGTCATCACTGTCAACGAACACGAGCCAGTCACCGGTCGCAGCGGCCATGGCGGCGTTACGGGCGCCCCCGATGGTCGCCGTATCTGGCGTGATCACATGAATGGCAAAGTCGGCCTGCCACTCGGGCTGGCTGCTGTCAATGGGCAGCGTGGTGGCAATCAACCATTCAAAATCGTAGGTCGTTTGGGCTTCTAAGTTACGTTTTAGGCCTTGCAGTTGCGCTAATTCTCCAGTTTTAACTGGGGTGATTAGACTAAATTTCATGAGGTACCTCCTAATAGAACAGCCGGTGTGCCATGCGAGGCGACACGAGCTGTAGGAGACCGAGACGAGACCACCGGCGGGTTGGCTGGACGGTCAGGTGCTTGATCCGTTGCAAGAGTTGTAAATGAACCGACGCTGACAGCGCTCGACGACCCGCAACATTCAGCAGCGTGTTGAGCTGACTTTGCGCGTAGGTCGTGAAGACCGGTTGCCAGCTGACATCGAGGTCACTGACCGTGATACTTTGTAGCTGATCTAACCACGCCAGCGGGGTGGTGGCGGACCAAGCTTGGCGCGCTAACGTTGGTACGTGGAGCCGGACGACATCGGTCGAGTTCTGCAGAACCGTGAGCGTTTGGGCCAGGGAAACCAGTGGTAGGTCAGCACGTAGAAGGGTCTTAGGTAGTAAGAGCCCAGTTAACCGTAGTCGTTGGCTCAACAAGCGTTGCGTTTGCAGGTTATCCTGGACACTGTAGCTTTGAAGGGCCCACAGGGTGGTGGTGTCGGTCACGGGGGTGTCACCAGCCAGTTGCTGCAGCGTCAAGCGCGTGCTGGAATCTTGGTAGTCGGCCAGGTAGCTGGCAATTTGATTGGGCACTGGTTCAGCACTATCAAACGTTGCCAGGCTGACCAGACTGCCGGCGTGTTGGGCCGTGACTTGCGCCCACTGTTGTAGCGCGCCCGGCAGTAGGTGGTCCGTCTCTCGTAGGTTCAAGAGGGTCGTGTCGGTGTCACTGAGTTGGGGGTGGGTGTTTTGGGTAAGGGACCAAGCGTCCGCCTGCCGAGTTTGTTCGGCAGTCAGTTGCTGGTCTGTGGGTAGTTGTAAGTTTAAAGTGATGGCCGCAAAGTGTTGGTCAGCAATTTCTCCGATGAGCGTTGTTAAACGCTGCCAATCCAACTGGGCTTGCGGCACAATATTGATGAATAAGTGCATAGCGATTTCTCTCCCCAGATCCGTTAATTAAATTAACAATCTTAAATAACAATAAAAATAATTATAGACCTTTCAGGGAGGTAGGTCAGCAAGTTTGTGCATTAATTTAACACAGAAACCGTTTATTCAGGTGATAAAGTTCATTTATGGCTAAAAAATTGCTGAAAGCCGGTACGTGTAAAGGAATCGTGGTAATTTTGATTGTCGCCGACGGGCGTCAGAGGCGGCGCTGGCTGTGGGGCACGGTCCAAGCCTGAGGAGCGGTCTTGGCCCTCGGTTGGGAGCCCTGGTTAGCCCGCCAAGGCTCCCAACCCGTCCCATGGTGTAAGGCCGGGAAAAAGCAAGCGCCCAGCCTAACACCATCGACACAGCTAGCCCCGCCCCTGCCCCCCGTCGGCTACCGAGTCGCAATGGGTTTAAACTGGTGGAATTATGGATGGTGTGTGGCCAACAGTTGAATATTCTTTTGTAGTTGAGGTAACTGGTGGTTTTTTTCGGAGGCTACTTATTGATCAATATGGGTTAATGGCGGCTATTTAAATTCAACACAAAATTAGCTGATTATCAAGGGTGGTAGCATCCAAAGTAATCAGCTATTTTTGTGTAAATACAAGGTTGAAATCTAGTTAAGTAGAATCAACGACCAGCCTAGTTTGACGGTGAGCACTGGTCTAATGTCAATGCGCTACCGTAGCCGCAGGTTGTCAGGGTGGGTGCTGGCCGTGACGGTGTTCTTAGCTCGGTGAATTTTCCGAGGTTAGAACACGGGACGAGCTGGGAGACTTGGTGGTTTGACCAAGGCTTCCAGTCGAGCCGAAGGACCGCACCTAAGGCCACAGGCGGTCCCCACAGCTAGCACCCGCCCTGACAGCCGGAGGCGACCATTAGCCGCGACCTTTACTCATCAACCGTTAGACATCGTCGCGACTTAACAGGGTGATCTCTTCACCCTCAGCCTGCCGCCGGTCGATATTATCTTCCCCCCAAACGCAGAGCTCGTGGAGAATGCCAGACAGTGACTCGCCGTAATCAGTGAGCGCATAGTCGACCCGGGGTGGGACCTGCTTGTAAACGTGACGGGTCACAATATTAGCTGCTTCCAGTTCGCGAAGTTGTTGCGTCAACATCTTCTGCGAGATTTGGGGAATGGCCCGGGCTAATTCACTGGTTCGCATGGTTTGATGGCGGAGATGGCAGAGAATAATGGATTTCCACTTGCCACCGATGATTTCCATCGTAGCTTCGACACCGATGTGATACGTTTTTGTGGGCATGAAACGGCCTCCTGTCTAATAGTTACCTTTTGGTGGGTATCGCACTTTAAAGTGGGTTCTTGTACGTAAGTTACTAACCAGTATAATCAATACTTATCACGTTAGCAAACGAAAAACAAGGAGGTCATTATGACTAAGAAAATTTCACCAACCTTTACTTTACTGGCACTGGCCGTCAGCGCCTTTGCCATCGGCTCCACGGAATTCATCAGCGTCGGCCTGATTCCGTTACTGATTCAGAGCTTTTACGTCAGCATGGCCCAGGCCGGCATGACGGTCTCCGTCTACGCACTGGGAATCATGGTCGGCGCACCACTGATGACGTTACTGACCGGGCAGATCAACCGGCACACCTTGATGGTGATCATCATGTTACTGTTTATTTTAGGGAATTTAGTCGCTGCCTTTGCCCCGGCCTTTATCATCTTGTTGGCTGGTCGGGTTATCGCCGCATTGGCTCACGGAATCTTTATGACCGTGGCGTCAGTGATTGCGGCGGACGTGGTGGCACCTTCCAAACGGGCTTCGGCCATTGCCGTGATGTTCACTGGTTTGACGGTCGCCACGGTGACCGGGGTACCAATGGGCACCATGATCGGTCAACTTGGCGGTTGGCGCTGGTCCTTCATCTTCATTAGTGTGATTGGTGTGATCGGGTTGATTGCGGACTACATTTTAGTACCGCGGAACCTGCCATTGCCTAGCAAGGCTACTGCCAAAGGCATCCTGCGGGTATTGGGCAATCCCCAATTGTTATTAGCGCTGTTGGTTACGGCGTTGGGCTACGGGGGAACTTTTGTGGCATACACCTACCTGTCACCCCTGTTGGAACAGAAGATGGGGTGGTCGGCTGGCGCCGTTGTCGTTATCCTGGTCGTTTATGGGTTGATGGTTGCGATTGGTAATACATTAGGCGGTCGTTGGGCTAATGCCAAGCCGTTGGCTGCGCTATTGAAGATGTTTACCGGTCTGTTCGTGACGTTGCTAGTCCTGACGTTTACGTCCGGTAGTCATTGGCTAGGCCTCCTAACGGTGTTGTTCATGGGGTTCTTTGCCTTTATGAACGTGCCAGGCTTACAATTGTACATTGTTCAGCTAGCTGAAAAGAACACGCCCAACGACATCACCATGGCGTCAGCCTTGAATATTGCGGCCTTCAACGTGGGAATCGCGCTGGGGTCTGGGATTGGTGGTCAGGTGACGAGTCAATTTGGTTTGAGCTGGACGCCCGTCTTCGGCGCTGGGATGGTGGCCATCAGCATTGGCTTGACCTTGGGATTGATCAAGCTGGCGCGGCCGGCGAAGCGTTTAGTGAAGAAATTCAATCGAATTTAGACATTATGTAAAACGGGGTCATTAAATACGTGTGATCCGGTAGGTAGCTTGGGATTGCGCCTGGGCTACCTGCCTTTAACTATCTGGTGTAAGCGCTGCCACAATTACATACATATTTAAATAATTATATTTAAGCATTTAAGGTGTGTGGCTTGCCCGACCTCTGTATAATCTGTGTCCGAACGTTAAAGCAGGGGGAGCAACACACATGAAATCACTTTTGATCGTACTCGCGGTGGCCTGTGGTGTGGGGAGCCAGTGGGTCACGGCACAAGCGGCCGATAATCCGGATCTGGCTCACGCCGTACGGACCGCTCCGGTGGGTTTACCACTGGATAAGCTGTTAACGACCCAGGCACCACAGAATTCGGCAGAACTGCTGGATTCACCGAGCATGGCGAAGTCAATTGCTTTGATTACGCGTGATCAGCCAGCAACGGCGACCGGTCAGGCAGGGTCCGTTTGGTCTCAGGATGGTGGTCAGGATGCGGTTCAGGCTAAATTAAATTTGAAGCAGGACAAGAAAATCGGTCTCTGGTTATACTTTGGTGACAAGGGGCAGGCGGCGGCCGATGGGTTAGCCTTCGTGTTGCATAATTCACCGCAACAGGCGCGTGCTCAGTCTCACGCGGGGCAGTCCCTGGGGGTGTGGGGAACGGATAAGACGCCGCTGGTGACCGAGCCACTCGCAGTGGCTCAATCGGCCATTCAGAATAGTTGGGCGTTGGAGTTTGACACGCACGTGAACCGGACGCCGTTGCCGGGGATGCACGGCTTCTTTGACGGTGATCCAACGGTACCCAACGGGATGCACGTGGATCACGGGTATCCGGGGACAGCTAGCAGTTACGTTCAGCTGGGAGCTGCCCAACAACACTATTATGGCTTAAAACCGACGCAACCACGACCGGTCAGTAATCTGGCGGATGGCCGATGGCATCATTTGACCGTGAAGTGGCAAGCTCAGGAAAGTGTGCTGGTCTATCAATTAAATGACAAGGATGCAGCGGGCAACTTTCAGAGTAAGGATGATTATCTAGCCGGGCAGATACGAGTCGACCAGCAACAGTTTGCGGTGAACGGGAGCGTACCGAACGGCGTATTCTGGGGCGTGACCGGAGCAACGAGTACGGCTGGAAGTGAGAATGGGTTGGTGGTCGTGGACCAGTTGAGTGACACCCCAAAATTTGATAAATTAGGTGCCGTCGTGCGGGATGTGACCGGTTTGCACAGTATGGAAGAGGGTGGCCGGTTGATACGAGCGGGCGACAAAATTGACCCCGGACACCGCGTGCGTTACACATTCCGGACCCGGTACACTGGCAAGACTGAATTAGCTGGCGTGAAGATTGATGTTCCGTTGCCTAAGGAAATCAAGTGGCGCCGGGCAAGGGTGGCCTTACAGATGTCGGATGATCTCTTTTTTGAGGAATCAACCTTACAGGGTGACCGCTTTCAGTATCAGTTGCAGCGGTCAATGACGGCTAACGTGCCACACGCTAGAAATACCTTGCTGGTGAGCATTGAAGGAACCGTTCGGCCGACTAGCCGGATGGTACGGATGCCGCCAGTAATTGGGAATTTTTACGGACCAGATTATCGGAGCCCCTCAGCGACGATACCGTATTTGATCAATGGCCAGTCTGACTTGCAAGTGGCTAATCTTGGTAAGGACGAAATACACGCCGTAGCCGATAAACATGCCTTGATTGCCGGTCGGCTAACGAATGGTCGTGATCCGTTGACCCATGAGGAGTGGGAAGACAGTCATGTAAAAGTGACGTTGAACAACCGAGTCGTGGGACAGCCTCAGGTTACGCAAGCCCGACAGCCGGGCAGTCAACCGGGGGATTTCCACGTGTCGATTCCCATTGACAGTCTTAAAATGGGGCGGAATATCGTGACTATTTCGGCGGACGATGGGTACGGTAACGTGACCCGACGGCCGTTCAGTGTGCACGTGATCAAGCAGGCGGGACAGTTACAATTCACCCAAGTACCCAAGGACAGTACGTTTAAGACCACACAACTGTCGGGTTCCCGGCAATTGATTCAACGTCACCTGAACTGGGGACTGAAGATCCGGGATACCCGTGAGGCCGGTCGGAGTTGGAAACTGGCAGTCCGGTTATCCGAGCCATTTGCGACGACGGCTCAACGCCAGTTATCTGGAAATTTGGCTTGGGTGCAGAAGAAGCAGACGACCCATATTAAAGCGGACGAGGCTTTTCCCATCCCGGCTTCGCCAAAGGGCCAAGCGGAGATTGATGTCACGCGGTCATGGGCTGCGAACGAAGGATTGATGTTGAACGTTAATAATGATGCTGTTGCAGGTGAGTACGCAGGACAACTGACATGGGAACTTTATGACGCGCCATAGGGAGATGCTGATTTAACGGCATTCGTAGACGCTTTCATAACAAATAAACTATTTAAATTGTCATAAAGGCACATATTATACCCCATTGTCCATTGACACCTGTATAATTCACTTTAGATGATAAATGGGAGGAGATTATTGTGAAAAGGTGGTTAATTGGACTGGCGGTTGCGGGCGTAACCGGACTGACGTTGACAAGTACCCAGACGATTCTGGGTCATGCGGATGCAGATTTAGATAACGCGTTGAAGACGGCACCACAGGGTGTGATGCTATTCGATGGGGATAAGAATTCAGGCCATAATGTTTTTAATACGCGGAAAGTTAAGCAAAAGGATAATGGCAAGATGGATAACGATCCAAACTTATTCAGTCCTTCAAAATGGGTCCCTAGTTCTATTATGATGTTAACGGAAAATGGTAATCAACAGCAAGAAGGGGCAATTTGGTCAAAAGAGGCTTCATCCAATCGGTTAAATATTTACAAAAATGCGCATTTTTCAATGTGGCTACACTTTGGGGATAAAACGGTTGATAAGATTGGGGAAGGGATGGCCTTTGTTCTGCAAAACGGTACGGGTGGAAATGCCCCCAAGGACAAACAACTTTCTGGGAGTGGCGAGTCGCTTGGTGTCTGGGGGGTTGAGGGGAGTAATATTCTTGACCAAGCAATTTCACATAGCTGGGCACTTGAGTTTGACACGCACGCGAACCGGTCTGCAAAGTATAATGCTTTGCAGGCATTTGATCTTGATGGAGATTCAATTCCGGAATTGGCTGGCCCGCATATCGCTAGTGGCTATCCCGGAGAAGCCGATACCTATACGACGCACACAGGTGGGGGGTATAACCACTATACGATGACACATAATCAGCCCAAGTCACTTACAGGTTTTAATGATGGGCAGTGGCATCACGTTACGTTAGATTGGGATGCACAAAGCAAAATGATGTCGTATCAGTATGATGATGTGGATACCCGGACTGGTCAGAAACAGGATGAGAGCAAAATTATTCAGGATAAAGTTAAAATTGATACGTCAAAACTAGTTTCTCCGGCCAGTAACGGTGATGTTTTTTGGGGGATGACTGGGTCCAACTATGGCAAAAGTGGGAATCAAACTGCCACTAATCCAGATCCAGACAGAAGCGAAAACGGGTTTGTCATCATTGAAGATCCGGACACTTTGGACCGAGTAGTTCCGGAAGCTAGCTTAACCGATGAGACCACTGGCAAACCGATTGCTGAAGGTGAGACCGTGATTAGTGGTCACAAGATCAAGTATCAATACAAGTTTACCTATAAGCAGCCGGTAAATAAAAATGAGCGTGAGCAGGTGATTCAACCGCTAACCATGAATATTCCGCTACCTACGCAGCTTAAATGGACCACGAGTGGCAGTGACGTCAGCTATGACTGGGACGCTCAGAGTGATCCGTTTAGTGACAGCGACTTGAATGGTCAAGCAATGCTCAACAAAGCGTGGACCCAAACGTTAAGTAAAGACCACAAGACGGCGACCGTCTCAATTGCGGGAACGGTCAAAGACCACAACGCCGATTCAGTTGTGTCTGGCACAACGAGTCGGTTCTACGGGACCAACTACCAGACGACCTTGAAGCAACCTAGCTTCAAGGTACAAGATGCTGTGAAGCTGAAGTTGGCTGCGCTGGGGGAGACCAACCAGACCGTGAAGCATCGGGATGATGCCACAGTGAAAGCCAGCTTGACCAATGATGGCACGGCATTTGCTACGACGGCAGAGGCCGCCAAGTATCCAATTACAGCAACGTTGAACGGGAAAGACGTCACCAAGGACGTTGCCCAGGCCGCAATTGCCGGCGATTTAACGCCTGGCCACTACCAGTGGACGATTCCAGCAGAACTGCTGACCCAGAGTGAGAACCATTTATCCTTGAAGGCTGCTGGTGGTCAGGATGCTTCGGCCTCTGAGGCGGTGGACTATGTGATTACACGTGAGCCGGGGAAGGTTTACTTCTCGGCCTTACCTGACAAGCCCGCCTTCACGTCAACGCAACTGACCGGAAACAGCCAATTAGTTGGTCGGGAACCGAACAACTGGAATCTCGGCGTGTACGATGACCGTGACGAAAATAGTCAGTGGTTAGTGACTGTTTCCCTACTTAAGCCTTTCCACGTGGGGGATGACCTCAGCAAGACGCTGGATGGAAACATCTTGTTTGCGCAAAAGGGTGAGCAGCCGGCCGTCCTGGATGAAAACGCCAGAGTAGTTATGGCGCACAAGATGGCCGCGGGGGATGATGTTGAGACAAACATTTCTGGTACCTGGGGAGCTACCACCGGACCAACCCTAAACGTGGGGGCCGGAGCCGCACAGGGCAATTACAACGGGACCTTCCAGTGGACGTTGAACAACGCCCCAACCGGTCAAGAAGCACCCAAGAGCAAGTAGTAAGCATTAAAAGTTGAGAAATAAAAAGGCTGAGAGTTTCCTCTCAACCTTACCCATGACTAGGGCTGTAATACTTTTTCAAGTTCGGCAATTAAATATTTCGCCTCGACATCGTCGTCCCACTCGCGTTCAGGGAAGAGGACGTAGCGGTCGACCACGTAACCGACAATGACCGCAATGATGTACCGGAAAATTTCGTTAAATGGCCAGTCGATCATGACGTGACGACGTTGCATTTCCACGATGTTGTCATGAAAGGTGGCAATTAATTCGTTTCGGGCGGTCTCAATAAACTTCTGTCGGAGATCTTCGTTGTACAAGAGTTCACTGAAGAAGACCTTGATGGCGTCCTGATTCTCTGCGGCAAAAGCCATGCGATTTCGGACGAAAAAGTCGAGAAATTCGTGGAGGCTGGCGCTAGTATGCCGCAACGATTCCTGCTTGAACTCGGCTTCCACATCAGGGATGAGTTGCTTGATCACAGGGTCTAGGGCCACGCGTAGAATGTTGGCCTTCGACTTAAAGTGCTTGAACATGGTGCCCTCTGACTGATGGGCTGCCACCGCAATCTGATGGGTACTGGTATTCGCGTACCCTTGTTCAGCAAATAGACGAATGCTAGCGATTAAGACATCCTTCTGTTTTTGGGTTAGCTCCGGGTTAGCCTGAACGATCTCTGGAAACTTATCCAAGATTTTCTTGTTCGCCATGACTTTACCACCTTTGTAATTTCTAATTAAGTCTATCTTAGCAGGCAATTCGGGAATTCGCGACTTATTTCCCGTAGAAAAAACCGGCGTGGTCTCGCAGTAGACACGCCGGTTTTTTCAGCAATCGGATTGATTGGATAAGAAGTGTATTGGTTTGAAGGAGGAATGTCTGCTGAATGTCAGAATGCGAGTCACCTAGACTAGGACGAGACCACTCAGCAACTTCAGCCACCACTCTTATTCGCTAATAATTCTTAGCAGTCGTCTTCCGGTAGGCGAAGACAAATTGGACGATGGCCAGAATCACGTTGACCCAGTTAACGGCAGTGAACCAGCCGCCAAGTGCGGCAACACTAGCTGCACCGTAGAATACCCAGAATCCAGCGATGATTGCAATCACGTTGATCCAACCGAACCACTTCATCAGCTGCTGGTTGTTGGTTGCAAAGCAGGTCCAAACACCGTTGACAATTAACCAAATAGCTAAAATCCAAAAAGTAGTGGTAAACATGATTATAATCCCCTTTCTTGGTTGTCGAGCGAGTAATCACTCGCCCTTAAGAACACCTTTAGTTTACCACCAAATCGGGAAAGTGCAACCCTTTTTGATAAATAATTTTATAACGGTGATTTAGGGCTGCAATCCCCGTTATACTGGGATTTTAGTGGAAATAAAAAGGCGTCATCAGGAATCTTTGAGTCAATTTGATAGAAAGATTTCGGATGACGCCTAGGTTGGTTAAAGGTGATTTATTAAGGCAAAATGTTGCCGGCGGACAGGTAAATGTCGTACCATTCCTGCTTCGTCAGTTTAACATCAGCACCGGCTGCACTATCCTTGATGTGGTCTGGATTCATGGTGCCGAGTAGTACCTGAATGTTGGCTGGGTGCCGGAGAATCCAAGCGGTGGCAATACCGTTCTTGGAAACGCCATACTTGTCAGCGAGTTCTTGCAGTTTTTGATTCAATTCAGGGTACTTCGGGTCGTTGATGAACATGCCTTCAAACAGGCCATACTGGAATGGGGACCACGCTTGGATGGTAACGTTCTTTCGGCGAGCAAACTCTAACATACCGCCGTCAGTAGCAACTGGTGAGTTGTCCATGTTGACCTGTAGGCCTTCACTGATCATCTGGGAGTGAGCCGCACTGAATTGCAGCTGGTTGAACATCAATTTCTGATCAACGGCTTCCTGTAGCATCAAATACTGTTGGACATTAAAGTTAGAAACCCCAAAGTGACGAACTTTACCAGCTCGTTGCAGGGTATCAAAGGCGTCCGCAATTTCTTCAGGTTCCATCAGTGGGTCTGGCCGGTGTAGCAGGAAGGCGTCCAAGTAGTCGATTCCCATCCGTTCTAGGATGCCGTCCACAGCATCTAATAGGTGTTGCTTGGAGAAGTCGTAGCGTTGGCCGAAGACCAGGCCGTCGTGGCTCCGTGCGGGGTCTAAGACAATGCCACCCTTAGATTGAATGTAGAAGTCGTCGCGGTTCAAGTCAGAAGCCTGGAGGGCCTTACCAAAGGTTTCTTCGGAGAGCCCACCCCCATAGATATCGGCGGAATCAATGTAATTGATACCCGCTTCATGGGCGGCTTGGAGGGTTTTTACGGCGTCATCGACGTTGAGAGTGCCCATCCGCATGATGCCTAAAGCAGCTGCGGAAGCCTGCCAGGACGAGCCACCTAAGTTTAATTGTTTCATCAAAAAAACTCCTTCTGTGTCAGATTTAAAGCTTACAAGTGCCAGTGTACACCGAATAATCACGAAATTCTCGTGAAGCGCCTCTGCTGGGTTTGGCAGTTTTTTTGTAAATGATGGTTGACAATTGCTCACTAACCGTTATAGTTAATTACACAAGTAACTAACCAACGAACGAGAAAGAGTGGGGATTTTAAAATGACAACAACAAATGCAGTCGTCAGCGTTGCTGGCCTGGAAAAAACGTACGGTAAAGCTAATGAACGCCAGTACCAGGCACTTAAGGACATCAACTTTCAGGTAGCCAAGGGAGAATTCGTCGGGATCATGGGGGCGTCTGGTTCCGGGAAGACCACGTTATTAAACATGTTGTCGACGCTCGACACACCAACTAAGGGTGATGTCATCGTCAACGGTCATGATGTCACCAAGATGCGGGGCAATCAACTCGCCGATTTCAGGGCTGAAGAGGTTGGGTTTATTTTTCAAGATTTTAATCTGTTGGAAAGCCTGACGGCGGAAGAAAACATTGGCCTACCACTGGCCCTCAAGGGAACCTCCTCCCGAGTCATGGACCAGGCCATTCATGAAGTCGCCGAGACGTTGTCCATCGCCGACCTCTTGCAGAAGTATCCAGCGGAATTGTCAGGTGGTCAGAAGCAGCGGGTAGCCGCAGCGCGGGCCATCGTGCACCATCCGTCAATTCTAATGGGGGACGAACCGACCGGGGCGTTGGATTCGACTAGTGCCCGGGAATTATTGGATTTGTTAACGACGATTAATCAGAAGCAAGCCATGTCAGTTCTCCTAGTGACACATGATCCGTTCTCCGCTAGCTTTTGCCAACGTATCCTATTCATCAAGGATGGCCAGATTGGGTCAGAGTTGCGGCGAGAAAATCAGGACCGGAGTGCCTTTTATCAAGAGATCTTAAACGAACTCGGCACGTTCAACGAGTAGGGGGATTAGCATGTTAGGAAAATTAGCACTCGCCGGGATCAAGAACCGGCGCCGCGACTACCTGGTCTTACTCGCGGGATTGACCATGTCGGCCGCCATCTTCTATATGTTTGCCAACCTGGCAACGAACACGGCCTTTATCAAGGCCAATGCTGTCACTTCATCTGCCAGCCTGATTTTTGGCTTTGGCGCAGTTTTGTTGATTTTGATCACCATTGTCTATATCATGTATGCCAACAGCTTTCTTCTGAGCATGCGGCGCCACGACTACGGATTGTTCATGATGTTAGGCGCCAAACGTAAGCGAATCGGGGAATTGGTCTTCTTAGAAACCTTGATTCTGGGAACGGTCGCCACGGTAATTGGGATTGTGCTAGGCTTGTTGATGAGCAAATTTTTAGTCGGCTTTCTGTTGGACAACTTAGGCTTACACTTGGCACATTTGGTTGCCTTCTATGTACCAGCCATTATTGCTACGGCCGTCTTGTACGTTGGGCTCTTCATTTTGGCGTCACTGTTCAACCTAGTTCACCTGACCAGAACGACCGTCCTGAAGTTACTGCACAGTGACGAGCAGGCAAATCAAACGCAAGTCAAACCTTTTCGGCAAGCAGTTGCCGGGGTACTCGGTCTGATTTTGTTAGGTATCGGGTACTGGGCACTAGCTGCCATTAAGGTCCTGCAAACAGCAGCCATTCCACTAGCACTAGTCACAATTACGTTGGGAACGTATCTCCTTTTTAGAGCGACCGTTTTAATGTTTATTCGGTCGTTACGTAAGACGGCTTGGGCTAAGAAACATTTGAATAGCTTCCTATTAGGCCAGTTAAACTTCCGGGTTCACAATTACACGCGGATGTTGACGATTGTTTCACTACTATTTGCCATGGCACTTGGCGCGATTACTGTGGGGTCCGGCTACCACCGTCAATTACCAATGATGGCGGGGAACTTTGGTGCCTATACCATTGCCGTACACGATAAGACGGCACAGGAACAACGGTTAATTGATCGCCTAGATATTCGTCACCAAGCGACTTACACGCAGAAACGTCAGGGGAAAATGGTCTACTATAATGCGGCGGAGTTAGCCAAGGAGCCCTTTGAACAACTTAAGATGACGACCGGCGATAACGTGAAGACCAGTTACGTGACGGAATCCATCAAGAAATTTCAGAAGACTGGCCCCACTGACATTGATTTCTTGGGGTTAGCCACAACGTCTCAGCGGATGCTGACACCCAAGATTGTGTCGGCTAGCCAATTTGCCAAACAGTCAGGCAAGACGACCACGGTGACGACAGTGCGGGTCAAGGATCTACAGCGCGATACCCCGACGATTAAAAAGTTGGCTAAACTGGAACGTCAACGTTTCAGCCAACCCGCTGAAATGACGATTGGGAGTTACCAGTCGTACGAAATGATGACCGGGTTCTTCGGTGGCTTGGAATTCATGGGGTACTTCCTGGGAATCGCCTTCCTGGCCATGTTGGCCTCATGCCTCATGTTTAAAATCTTATCTGGCGCGCCCGGGGACCAACGACGTTACCGGATGCTCTACAAGATGGGGGTTCGTTACCAGCTGATGCGGTCGGGAATCGCAAAAGAAATTGGGATTTTATTCTTGATTCCTGGTATCATGGGTATAATTGATGTTTTGTTCGGCCTGCAAATGTTCAAACCACTGATGCAATCACCGATGAGCCCATACTTGGGCATCGGGAGCACCTTCGCAATCTTCTTAGGACTGTACGCCATTTACTACCTGATTACGTTGGTTCTTTATTGGCGGATCGTCTTACCTAAGGGTGCGGTTAAGTAACGACAAAACGAGTTTATACAGAATGTAGGATGATTATGAATTTTAACTTTGATAGTCCGGAACCCATTTATCTACAAGTAGCCGAACAGGTTGAAGAGGCCATCTTTACCGGCATCTACCGGGCGGGTGAACAGGTTCCGTCGACAACGGAAATCTCGAAAGAATTTCATATCAATCCAGCGACGGTGCTCAAAGGGATTAACCGACTGGTCGCTGCCGGCGTTATTGAAAAACGGCGGGGAGTCGGTATGTTTGTCACGCCCTCAGCCGCGGAGAGCATTCGTGAGAAGCGGCGGGCGGAGTTCTTCGAGCGCTATGTCAGCCGGTTCACCAGTGAAGCGCAGAAGCTGAATCTGTCTGAAGACGAAGTGGTCGCTCTAATCAAACGTGGGTACGAACAGTAGTCGTGATTGACGTTGACCGCTTCCGGTCGGCCAGGTGGTCACTGGCGGTGGGGACCGGTACAAGCCATAGAGCGGTCTTGTACCTCGACTTGAAGCCCCGCTGAAGTTCGCGGGTCTCCAAGCTCGTCCCGTGGCGTAACCTCGGGAAGGCACCGAGCTAACGCCACCGACACAGCCAGTCACCACCTGGGCGACCTACAGCTATTGTGAGGCCGATTGCTGCTAAAAAAATAGTGAAATAGTTGAAATCTCATCAAATTTGTTAAGCAAATTATGAGGGCCTGGGGGTTAATCCCAGGCCTTTTTTGTCTCCAAATTTATCTGGCTGAAACGTGCGGCAGCAGGCAGCTCGCTCCGCTTAACAGCGATAAACTAAAGGTTGAAGGCACTGAAATGTCCACTATGCCTGATACAACAAGGATTGGGTGTTGGGGTTTAGTCAGATACAGTGGAAAATTGTCGCCTTACCGTTCGCCAAATTTGGACTGGAACGCGGTGGAAAGGCCGGGACAAGCCAAGCAGGCGGCCTTGTCCCTCGCTTGAAGCCGCGGAGCACGTCTTCAAGTCGCCATTTTCAAGAAAATCACTTGAAAATCCCACGGCTTAGTCCAAATTTGACCCACTCTCGGCTACCTAGTGGAGCATCAATAATACTGAGTAAGTTTTGTCATTTAGGCATCTAAGCTAGCTTAGTTTTCAAGCACCCGTTTAACCGGAGGAGGTCAGAGGTGGAGCCAGCTGTGTCGACGGTGTTAGCCGATTTTCGGCTTACAGCGTGGGACGTGGTTGGAGACTGGTGGTTTTCCCAGACTTCAAACCGAGCCGAAGGACCGTTTTTCAGGCCGGAGGCGTTCCCCACAGCAGGCGGAATCTCTGACCGCCGCAGGTGGCTGGGTGAGACTAATTTTAGGTCTATAACGCCTTACTATTCTTGGTTTGATAACGGTTTTCGGACTTTCAACCTTTAGGCGATAAACAAATAATCCAAGTGTGGGATTATCTGCTTATCACCGTTAATGCTCACGAGTTAAGCGCCTGTCGCCGCACTCTTTTCTATTGAGCTAATCAGTTTACAAGTTCCCGTTAAAAAGGTATAAATAGTTGTGCACAATTGACTGGTAGTTGGTTGGCTAGAAAGAGGGAAATTGCTCATGAAAATCACGATTAAAGATGCAGCGCAGGTCTATTTGGCAGCGAACGTTCAGCCGGATGCTGTGCTCCTATTAACGACAGACGACGGTTCCAACCGGTACTCTACGGTTGGTGGGACCTGTGCCATTGGGGACAAGTTTCAGTTCGTGGCGTTGACCGATGATGATCCCGATTACGCCATTCCCGTGGAGAACAACTTGGGGCTACGGCTATTTACCAATGCCGATACGGAATTGTATCTCAGTAGCGGGTTGATCTTGGACCGGGTGTTCAATCAATTGTCGCTACGTGATGACTCTGGTATTTTGGACAGCGCGGTGGGCTTGATCACCTATACGGCTGAGGAAAAATCTGATTTAGATTTAAAGAAGGAAATGCAAACGTTGGGAACGCGTATTTGCTAGGTCCTATTTGGGTGTACGTTTCGACCATCTGCGTTTGAAGCGTAAAAGGGTTTGAGACTTTTGCCTCAAATCCTTTTTTAGTGCCATTTTTGTGAAGCATAATTTTTCCCACACAGTTCGTAGAACTTGTCCAGCCCCTATTGCCAAGCTACCGCCTAGGCGCGTATACTTTGTCTATGTAAAAGTTTCGGGAGGGGATTTTTTTGATTAAAAATAGTAAAGTATGGCGACTGATAATCGGACTATTAGGTATGGTCTTGGTATTAGTTGTCAGCCAGATGGCAATACCGGCCAAAGCGGCCACTAATTATAACGGTGCGGACTTCACCACGTCAGCAAGTGTGACGAATGGTCCGGACTTCAAACATAAAGATACGATTGATATTCAGTACAACTTGAACTTTGGAAACACCCCGATTCACAGTGGGGATACCATCACGTTGGATTTTCCTGAGAATCTGAAAGGGAAAACGCCGGGGGATGAATTCAAGGTCTACGACACGGATGGTACCGTCATTGGGAACGCCGTGGTCTCCGACACCGGGGTCGTCATTACTATGAATGATGCCTTGGAGGGCAAGACTAATGATAAATTAACGTTGAACCTAGCCACCAAGTATCGGTACGAAGATACGGGTGAAAAGGACGTGACGTTCCAACTGAAAGATAAGGGCAGCAGCACGTCACAAATCAACATCGTGTCAGATGAAGCCAACTTGTCCAAGAAGGGTGTCTTACAAGATGATGGCACCATCAAATGGACAATCTTGGTTAACCGTCAAGAACTCGAAATGAAGAACCTGGACGTCACCGACACAATTGGTGATTACCAAGATCTGATTCATGGCGTGACCGTCAGCAATGGGACTTGGACGAGCACCACGAGTTACAAGCGTGAAAAGTCAGCCATGACTGAAGGCGACGACTACAACGTTACATATAACGACAACGGGTTTGACCTGTCATTTACCGACACGGTCAACAACCTCGTGGTCATTGACTATTACACCAAGGTCACTGATCCTTCCCTGATTGATTCTGGTTATAAGTTCCGGAACAACGCCGTGATGAGTTGGGGCGGTGGGACCTCTGGTGGCAAAAATTCTGAAGAAGCTAATGGGAAAGTTTCCTCCTCTAACGGTAACAGCGGTTCTGGTGGTGGTGACACGAACACGAACGAAACCGATGAGGAAGAGGAAGACGACAACACCGGGACAATCGATGTCGATGAAGGCACTGAAAGCGACAAAGAACAAGAAGAACGTGAACAGGAAGAAAAGGACGAAGCTGCTAAGAAGGAAGCCGCAGAAGCCGAAGCCAAGAAAGCCGCTGCTAAAAAGGCAGCTGCCGCTAAAGCTGCTAGTCTGAAGCATCTGAAGCATCTGAAGCATCAACCAGCCAAGGCCACGGTTACCGAAAACGGTGGTCACACCGTCGCTGCAGGGAACACCAAGTTGCCTCAGACGCGTGAAGCCAATGCAACCCCAGTAAGTGTTTTGGGTGTCGCTTTAGCTGCGGCCACGTTGGGTGTGAGCGCAGTAGTGCGTCGTCACTTCTAGGTTAAATTTTGTGTGGTCCCCTCCTAGCTGGATGAGATTGTTGAACTGCATAAAACGATAAGGTCAGGGCTTAGGTCCTGGCTTTTTTGTCTGTACCGCGTTGATGCTGATTGCCAGTTTTGGGGTGATTTCCGCCATCATTGGGGCCGTTTTCCAAGAAGTGGTCGACACCGTGACGAGACTCTACGCCTTGCGGGCGCGGACGGATCGGTAGCTTGGTTCGCGACAGTGTTCAGAGAGAGAAAATTGCTACGGAGACACTTAAATAGATAATATATTTGAGGGGACTGAGACTTTTGTTTCAGTCCTTTTCTGCTTCCAGTTGGTTTTGCTGATATACTCACTAGCTAACGGTTGAAAGTTCAGAAACCGTTATCAAGCCAAGGACAGTAGGATATTATAGACTTGAAATTAGTTTCACCAGTTACCGAAGACGGTCGGAGATTCGCCTGCTATGGGGAACGCTTACGGCCTGAAAAGCGGTCCTTCGGCTCGGTTTGAAGCCTGGAAAAATCGCCAGTCTCCAAGCGCTTCATGGTTTACCGGACAATTTCACAAACGGATTATTATTACTCGTTCGAAAGAATGCGGTATGATTACTTTGTAAGTGTTCTAAATAACTCGTAGGGGAGCCTTCAAGATGACAAAATCAATTTACACCGATTATTTCTTTGATGAGGCGGCTTACAATACGCACGATGGTGGGTACGTACCGCTGGCAGAACCGAAAACGCCGCAACAACCGTTACGGATTCCACCACTGCTGAAACCCGATAAAGAGACGGCGACGGATACATATTACACGGTCGAGGCTCAGGCCGGGGAGACCCAATTATTGCCAGGTAAGAAGACGAAGACCTGGGGGTATAATGGGTCGCTACTTGGCCAAACCGTTGTGTTTGCTAAGGGCAAGACCATGCACATTGATTTGAAAAATAGTTTGCCAGAACTGACCACGTTCCACTGGCACGGCTTGAACGTCCCAGGACCGTATACTGACGGTGGCTGTCACGCCCCCGTTTATCCTGGTAAGACGCGCAACATTGATTTCAAGGTCGATCAACCGGCCGCAACGCTGTGGCTCCACGCGCATCCGTGCCCATCAACTGCCGAACAGGTTTGGCATGGTTTAGCGGGCTTGGCGCTGGTTACCGACGACGTTGAGGCCAAATTGCCATTTCCACGGAACTACGGGGTGGATGACATTCCGTTGGTTCTCCAAGACCGGCGTTTCCACGAAGACAATCAGTGGGATTACAACGCTGATTACGATCCGGACGGGGTTCAGGGACCTACACCAATGATCAATGGCACCATCAATCCCTACTTTGATGTCACCACGCAACGAGTTCGCCTCCGCATCTTGGATGGCGCTAACCGACGTGAGTGGCGCCTACACTTTGACGATGACCTGCCATTCACGCAGATTGCTTCCGACGGTGGGGTTATGCCAGAACCAGTTGAATTTACACACCTGATGTTGACCTGTGCCGAACGGACCGAAATTATTGTGGACTTCGGCAAGGTTACACCTGGTAAGACGGTCACGTTGTACAGTGACGATGTGCCGTTGGTTCGGTTCAGAGTCCACGACTTTGCGACGGACACGGCTAAATTGCCAGACCACCTGGTTGATATTCCAGACCCAGAAGTGACGCCAGACACGCCAATTCGGAAGGTCGTGATGTCTGGGATGGATGAACAAGTTATGATCGACGGTAAGAAATTTGAAATGCAACGGATCGATGCCAAGCAGAAGGTGGGCAACGTTGAGTTATGGGACGTTACCAACACCAATGACATGGAAGGCGGCATGGTTCACCCATTCCACATGCACGGCACCCAATTCCTAGTGGTCTCACGCAACGGCCATGAACCGTACGCCAACGAGCACGGCTTCAAGGATACGGTCGGTGTGAACCCTGGTGAAACGGTCCGGTTAAAGGTTTGGTTCGACAAGCCTGGTGTCTTCATGTATCACTGTCACATTATTGAACATGAAGATGGCGGAATGATGGCTCAAATTGAAGCGTACGATCCGCAACATCCACAGACGTATAAGCTGATGGATATGGACACGCTAATGAACGCGGTCGCTGAGGAGCGAGGGATTGACGTTAAGGACCTGCACCTGGCTGGTATGAGTTCCTATGAGAAGATGGGAATGAAGATGTAAAGAGTGCGGAGTGAGGCGCTTAGACCCTGAGCATTAGTGTGAAACTTGGCCTTGTTCGGTGCAGCCGGACAAGGCCAAGTTTTGTACTAAGCGCAGGGGTCTGCCTCACGGAGCACGTTTCAAAAGCAGCCAGGACCGGGATAAACAGGCGAGAACAAATCCAGTCTTTAAGCAAGATTCATACTAAGCGCAGGAACCTGTCTGGCGGAGCACGTTTCAGAGGCAGCCAGGACCGGGATAAACAGGCGAGAACAAATCCAGTCTTTAAGCAAGATTCATACTAAGCGCAGGAACCTGTCTGGCGGAGCACGTTTCAGAGGCAGCCAGGACCGGGATAAACAGGCGAGAACAAATCCAGTCTTTAAGCAAGATTCATACTAAGCGCAGGAACCTGTCTGGCGGAGCACGTTTCAGAGGCAGCCAGGACCGGGATAAACAGGCGAGAACAAATCCAGTCTTTAAGCAAGATTCATACTAAGCGCAGGAACCTGTCTGGCGGAGCACGTTTCAGAGGTAGCCAGGACAGGGATAAACAATCTAAATTCAAAACTAGAAAACAACGAACGAATCTATTAAGTTGATGAAATGATAACTGGCCGTTACTAGTTATCATTTTTTATTGAGAAAAACTAAAAATAACGTACAAAATTCTGTACAGTTTAGCTAAAATTTGCTAAACTACAGCTACTAACTGGGGGAAGGGAATGGGAGTATGGCAATTAGTGCAACGAATATTACTGATGCACGCAATAATCTTAAAAAAATCACGGATGATGTGGCAGAATATGATGATCAGGTTATTATCACTAAGCCTAAGAATAAGAATGTGGTAGTTATGAGCGAGTCTGAATTTAATTCTTGGAAAGAAACACTTTATTTGTTTAGTAGTGAAGCCAATCAGTTAGCACTGCAAAAATCTTTTAAGCAAGCGGAAACAGGTCAAGTTAAGGCGTTAACTCCTGAGGAATGGAATCGGCTGTCACATGAATAATACACCGCTGAACATTTTATTCACGAACATTGCTTGGGAGGACTATCTGTATTGGCAAATGAATGATCGAAAGACACTAAAGCGATTGAATTCACTAATTAAAGATACGCAGCGGCACCCATTTACGGGAATCGGGAAACCTGAACCACTGAAGTATCAAGATAAAAACGCTTGGTCACGTCGTGTTGATAAGGTTAATCGTTTAGTTTACCAGGTCATGCCAAACAGTCTGACAATTATTCAGTGTCGTTTCCACTACTAAGGAACTGCTAATTATTGCAGTTCTTTTTTTATTGAGTTTAGATTCCTGAAATCAATAATGACGGCGAACTCAACTAAAAAAGATAGCCTAGACCCTAAATATTTTCCAGGAGCTAGCTATCCTCTGAGTGATGAAATTCAATTTTTACGTAAAGTATGACACAGTTCTAAATCGTATTCTCCCCAGCTGCCCAGGAATTCTTCTCAGTAAATGGGCGGGCAGTTTGCTTGGAGATGAAGCTAAAGTAGCGGATGTCACTGCCCCAATCGCTGGGATCACCATAGTTCAGTGACCGCAGATCTCGGTTGTCGTAGGTGAAGGCGTACAGAATCTTCTGCTGAATATCGTAGCCAGCGGTGTACTGCGTCCAGGCGACCAGTGTTTCATCTGGTTGTGGAATCCGCAGGGAACCCTTGGGCGTATTCACTGTGGTTAGCAGCTGGAAAATCTGGTTGAGGGCCTCATCGTCATCAACGTCTATGGAGAGGAGCTTGGAGAAGGCAGCCCGGAGAAACCGTGATTCGGGTTTGTAGTCGGCGGGTATGCCTACCAGGCCACTAGTTGGTTCGTCCAGCTTGATCTGGTCAATGGGTTCATCAACGGTGAAGTGGTAGTGACGGTCAGTAGTTCGTTCTAGCCAGGTCTTCAAGTTACTTAGATGCCAGTCAAAGGTAGGTGCATTGGTGAAGACACCGAGCTTATTTTCGTAAATGTGGAAGCCATTTTCGACTGACGGTTCGACCACGATAGACCGACCCGTTTCGTCGTGAAAGACGCAGTGTTGTGGGACAGACATGCCCATCATCGGGCCCGGTTCATTAGTGATACCAATGTCTTGGCCAAGGTTGTTTTTGATGTCATCCAGACTACGGTAATGGGTCAGAATCCAGGTGCAGAGTTCCTCGCCACGAATTGCAGTCTTGCCGCTGGCAGTGATCTCGGCAGTCGGCACGTAGCGGTAGAAATGGTCAAAGTAAAATGAACCGCCACAGATGCCGTATTCGTTGATCCCGTCGAGAAGAACCGGTGATTTGTGAATGTCATTGGCCCAGACGATACCCATGACGTTGCGTTCACTTTTGAACGGGGTAAAGGCTTCTTGAAATTCATAGCCTTTGGGAATCTTCACGCCAGAGTATTCAAAGTGTTGTTCAAAATCTTGGGTGCGACCCCAGAAGGGATGCCCCTGCTTGCTAATTAATTCAATGCCTGTACAGGCCATAAGGAAGCTCCTTTCTGTGTGATCAGTGGGTCTCGAGGTCGTTGACGGCGACCTTTTTCTTAGCGGAAGGCATCATAGCAATACCAGCACCAATCAGGGCAACCACGGCACCAAGGACGGTGACCGTGTAGACCTGTGCGCCCAGAGCGGGAATCATCCAGTCGATCAGGACGGACCCAATCAGCTGTCCAGCAGTGGAGGCGAGTCCCAGTAACAACAGGCCCAAGCCACGAACTAACAGCGCCATCAAGGCAATCGACAGTAAGCCAAGGGGCCCGCCGAGGTACATCCACCAAGCGGTTGGCAGGGTGAAGGTTACTTGACCCATCATGACCCGGATCAAGAGGGCAGCGCCTAAGATGGTGAAACCGACAATAAAGTTCCAGGTGATGGATACCAGCATGGATCCAGTTTCCTGAGCTACAGCGGAGTTACCGGCTGGTTGCCAACCTGCTAATAGACCAGCTAAGAATGGTAGGACGGCTAAGGCAACGACCTTAGGGGCTTGCCAGCTAGGCAATACAACGAGGACGGTCGCTAGGATGGCGAGTAAGGCACCTAAAATCCGGGGGAAGTTAAACATCTGTTTCTCGGGCACCCCAATGCCTAAGCGGTCACAGAGTAATCCGGAAATCACCATGCCAGAAATTAAAGTTGTTTGGAAGGTAGCCACGCCCAGTACAGAAGCGGAGGCCCCTTCGGAGAAGACGACCATGGCCCCACAACAGCCGGCTACCCAGTTCCACCAGGGAATCTTGCGAGCGGCAATTTTACGTGGGATGGACGCGAACTGTTGCCGGGTTGAGCGGCGGGCTAAGATGATGACGGCCATAACGACCAGTCCTGATCCAAAGGAGACGACGGCAGAGGCGTTGCCATCTTTCAAAAGCTTGCCGACTTGGCCGTTCACGGCAGATTGCATGGGTGACAGCATGCCGGCTAGAATGGTAGCAATTAATAATAATGGCACAACAACGGTTTTTTCAGCGGTATTTAGCTTGTCGTTTGAAGAATGTTGTTCATTCATTTTATTTCCCCATTTCTAAGATTCTGGTAACCATACGGATAAATTAAGCCAGGTCCCCGGCCAGCCACTGGATGCAGCGAGAGAAGAACTCGCCGTAGTGGGACCAAGCCATGAATTCTTGGGAAGCCCAGTGTGGCGCGATGTCAGTGTTGTAGGCCAACGTCCGGCCTTTACCAGCTGTGGCGGTTACCAGGAGCGGCTTGTCGGCCACGGTCATGAGGACCTGGCTGGCAACCTTAGGCGTCACGTCCTGATAGCCCAAAATAACTGGGAATTCGCCGAGCCCATCGCTGATGGGATTGGCTTGAGTGGTTTGTGGGGTAACTCCCTGGGGCGCTTCCACGCGGTCGTCGTAAGGGGCCACGGTGACCGGTAAGATATCTTCGATAGGGGTGTTGTGATAGTGAGCCTTGCCCTCGAAACCACCAAATGAGAGGTAGCCCCCCGCCATCATTAACGATCCGCCGGCTTCGACCCACTGTTTCAAGAGTTCTAAGCGATTGACGGACGGGTTCCCCCCAGCGAAAACACCGTTCGAGAGGGTGAAGGAATTGCTCCCAATGTCAGAAAGAATGATGACGTCGTATTGGTTGAGGTCGGCTAGCGTCCAGGGAAAGTGCTCCGGTACATCGTGCGCCCGTAAGTGGGTGACGTTGTGACCAAGTCCACGTAGTGCTTGTAACAGGTCGTCACAACCAATTTCGAGTTTCGTACTGGTGAAGGAATCGTATCCTTTATACTCGGTGGTCGTCGAGATCCAAGATTCACCAGCCAGTAAAACTTTTGCCATAATAAAGGTCCTCCTTAGTTGGGTTAAGCGCTTAACCAACTGATTAAAATTAAAAGCGCTCTTCTGTAAGCGCTTTTATTTATGGCCATCATACAGCACGCTAAAGGTTCAAGTCAAGAATATTAGCGCGACAAAAGGTGAGAAAGGTTCATGATTAAACGCTTTATCATTTTGATAAGTGAAAGCAATTGTTAATATTTAATCATTAATCCGACAATTCGTGGTGTCCAGTCACTAAACATAAGCTTTCTAGTTTTCAATCTTGTGAATGGAACTCCGCTTAATTAATTTTGGTTTAACGATGAGGTGCTGCACGACTTTCTCACCAGTTGTTAACATTTCTAGGAGGAGGTCGATGGTTTCGTTAACCATCTCCAGGGGTTGCTGGTCGACCGTGGTCAGGGGCACCTCAATGATTTCACCGTAAGGATCGTTGTCGAAGCCCACCATGGAGACCCGGCTGAAGATATCAACGAAGTTCTGCTTAGCCCACTTGATGACCCCGAATAGCATGAGGTCGTTGGCACTTAGGATGGCGGTCGTTGCCGGGTCCTCGAGGATCTTGGGCGCCAGCTTCGCACCGGAGTCCAGGGTATAATCCCCTTCGAAAACCAGGTCGTTATTGAAGGCGATGCGGTTGTCCTTGAGGGCTTGGCGGTAGCCTGCGAGCCGTTCAGCAGCGTTGACGAAGTTGGCTTTTCCACGAATGAAGGCAATGTGAGTGTGGCCGTAATTGATCAGTTCCTGGGTGGCCAGGTAGGCGCCCTGGACGTTGTCGAAATTGACGTAGCTGACCTTGAGATCAGTGTACGCGTTCAGTAAGACGATGGGTTTGTCGCCCTTTTCAATCAGTGCTTTTCGTTCCTTCTTTTTGCTTAAGAAGAACTCGTTAGAAGGGACGAGAATAATGCCGTCGACCCCTCGTGAGACCATATTTTGCACGGCATCGCTTTCAGCAGCAAAAGAATTGTTACTATCAACGAATAGGGTCGAGTAGCCCTGAGCGCCCAGTTGCTGCTCAATCAGCCGAGTGAGCGTTGCAAAGAAGGGGTTCGTGATGTCTGGCACGATTAAACCAATGGTCAGACTGATATTCTTGCTGAGCGTGACCGCAGCGATGTTGGGATGATAGTTCAGGTCTTTGGCAATCTGCTTGATTTCAGCTTTTTTAGCCTTGGAGATTCGTGATTTTTTATTATTCAAAACGACCGAAACCGCTGCGACCGAAACGTTGGCCCGCTTGGCAATTTCCTTCATAGTAGGCATCTTAGTTCACCCATCTTTCTAATTAGTCGGCCTAAGAACTTGGCCGACAACTGGTTTAGTGTGTAAGGAAAGTATACTGCATTCGCAGCGGGATTTCCGGTAATCGGTTTTACTCGTATTAATGACCGTGTGTTTTGCCCCGTAAAACGTGGTCGACGTGGGCCAATGTTTCGTTGACGATGTCCAGAATGTGCGGATCATCTAGTTGGTAAAAATTTTGCTTACCAGCCCGGCGGACGGTCACCAGTTGTTCTTTCTTGAGTAGGGCCAACTGGTGTGAAATGACAGATTGTTCGACCTGTAGCTGTTCGCTGAGCTGACTAACGTTGAGTTCGCGTTGCTCGAGCAGATAGAGTAGTTGAAGGCGGGTGGTATTACTGAGGAGTTTAAAGATATCCTGTGAAGCTTCTAAAATGGGTTGGGCAATTTTTTTGACAGGTTTAGGTGAGTCAGCCATATAAAGCTTGCTCCTTTCATATGTCCATGTTAACATATGTTATAAATAACATACATAGGAGATGGGGTTATGGTAAAAACAATTTTAACGGGGGTCACGGCCTATATTTCAACCGGACTCGATTACTTAATTATTCTAATGGTAATCTTCAGCCGCGTAAAGCACCAAGACAGGTGGTTGGTGCTGGTGGGGGACTTCGTGGGGACCATCGTATTGGTGGGAAGTTCGCTCATTTTAGCACTGGTATTGGGATTCGTGCCCGCACCGTGGCTGCTAGGGTTATTGGGATTAATTCCAATCTATCTCGGACTAAAATTGTGGTTCCAGGGGGATGACGACGACACGGCGGAAATTGCCAATCGGGTGACGAATCCTCAGAGCCTGATCATGAGTGTGGCGGTGATTACCATGGCCACTTGTGGAGCGGATAACGTGGGCATTTACGTCCCACTATTTACGACCGTTGAACCGGCCGCTATCCCGTTGATTTTGCTGACGTTTGCGGTGATGGTCGTGCTGTTTTGGGAGATTGGGTACCGACTGGCTTGTCTGCCTAAGGTAGCGACCGTGTTGGAGAAGCAGGGACGTTACCTGACCATTGCGGTGTACATTCTGATTGGGCTGTACATCCTGTGGGACAACGGGACTTTTGCTCATTTCTTGTAGAACTTGAGGGGGGTGTGCCGCTGGTGGTTTCCAGGGGCGGCGCCTGCCGTGGGGACCGCCTGCGGGCCTGTGAAGCGGTCCTCCGGCTCGACTGGAAACTCCGCACGACCCGCGAATTTTCCAGCCATCCCATGCTGTAAGGCCGGGAGAAGCAATCGTCCAGCCTAACTAACACCATCGACACAGCTGGCACCACCCCTGGAAACCGCCGGCTACATCACAAAATTTTGATGAGTGGTGCCACATCCCTTTCATAAGCATGACTTTGTAACTAGTCGGCGGTGGAGGCCAATCTAATGGAATATGATAGTCTAATTTGGTAGTTAGCAATTCCATTTTGATAGGCTTACTGAAATTTTTTAGAACTTAAGGCTTGCCTTGGAGTCGACTCAAAGGTCTATGCTTTGATTATCGAATTTTGAAGGGAAGTTTTTAATGATGATTAAAGATAAAGTTGTTTTGATTACCGGCGCCTCCTCAGGTATCGGTGCTGCAACTGCTAAGCTCCTCGCTAGTAAAGGTGCCAAATTGGTCTTAGGTGCCCGTCGTGAAGATAAACTCCGGAAATTGGCTGATGAAATTACAGCGGCAGGTGGGACCGTTGCGTACGAAACAATCGATGTCACTGATGCTGAATCCAACCAGCGAATCGTTCAGTTTGCCAAGGATAAATTTGGTGGTCTTGACGTTATCTTCCTGAATGCCGGGTTGATGCCTAACTCTCCGTTGTCGGAATTAAAGACGAACGAGTGGAACAGCATGATCGATGTCAACATCAAAGGGGTGCTCAACGGGATATCGGCAGTTCTGCCAACTTTTAAGGCCCAAAAGTCTGGGCATGTGATTGCAACGTCCTCGGTTGCTGGGCTTAAAGCTTACCCAGGAGGGGCAGTTTACGGTGCGACCAAGTGGGCTGTTCGTGACCTAATGGAAGTTTTACGGATGGAATCTGCACAAGAAAATAGTCATATTCGGACGGCTACTATTTATCCAGCGGCGATTAAAACTGAGCTATTGTCGACGACCACTGATCAGGCAACGCTTAAGGGTGCTAAGGCACTTTACGATGAATATCAAATCAGCCCGGATCGAGTGGCTAGTGTGATTGCGTTTGCGATTGACCAACCAGATGATACGAACGTTAGTGAGTTCACAGTAGGCCCAACCGACCAGCCATGGTAAACTTGAGATATTATGAAAATTAAAGAAGTTTCTACTAAATTTAATGTTCCGGCCGATACGTTACGTTATTGGGAACGTGAAGGGGCTATTCCGCCCGTAACCCGTAATGAGATGGGGTATCGTGACTATGATGACGAAGACCTTGATTGGATTGTTTTTGCTAAATGCATGCGCGAAGCTGGTGTTAGCATCGAATATTTGATTGAGTATATCACGTTGTTTAAACAAGGAGATGCCACACTTCAGGCTCGCAAGGATTTGTTATGCGAACAATTAGAAGTAATTGCGCAGCGGTTACAAGAAATTCAGCACACCTATGATTTGATCAAGAATAAGACGGAACATTATGAAGAACGCGTTGAGGGTTATCATGGGAAATTATCACAGTAGATATGTCATCAGATTGACCTGAGACATTGCTGGTTAATTAAGTCAGTAATAACAAATTTACCCGACTACGATGCAACGTAACCGGAGATGGCTGCAATTACCAATTCAAAAACAACAAAAAATAGCGTAGAAGCCGCCGCATGTCGACTTCTACGCTATTTATATTACCGAATTAATCCTGATTGGACGTGGTATTTTCCACGGGGACCGTTGACTCTTGGGCCTGTTGATAGGCGGTGTAGGCTAATAACCCGATGGCACCAACCAACGCCACAGCTAAAACAATCAGCCAGCTCTTAATATTTTTCATCTGAGTTTCGCTCCTTAGAACGTAGTAATTAGGCGCTCTCCCATGCACATGCAGTATAACATGGTTGGTTTTAGGTAGCTACAGTTAAGCGGATTAAAAGAATAGTTTACTGGCAATTGTGACGCCAGTTAGTAAAACAACTGAAGAAAGGGTTGCGGCCAGGAAGGCATTCCCCCCGCGCTGGAAAATCACGCGGAAGTTAACACTCATCCCAAGGGCGGCCATGGCCATCCCTAGGAAGATGTAAGCCAGCTTGACCAGGGCAGCTAAGGCCACAGTGCCTAATGGCAACCAGGTTCCGATGATACTGGTCAGCAGGAAGCCGGCCATGAACCAGGGAATGGGTAACTTCGTGTGGCTAGTTTCACTAGCTGTTGTCGTGGTTTGTTTTTGGTACCACCAGCCGATGATCAATGCCGCTGGCGCTAGCAATAGTACTCGGGAAAGCTTGGTGATAATGGCGGTGTCTAAACTGACCGGACCACCCGCACTACCAGCTGCGACGGCGTGGGCAATTTCATGGAGCGACCCACCGGTCATGACTCCAAATTGAACGGCCGTCAGGTGGAGTAGGGGTTTCAAACCAATTTCAATCAGCGTAAAGACCGTTCCCAAGATGGCGACGATGGCAACTGCCAGGACTTCGTTTTCCCGTTGACGTTCCGCTTTGTCCGGACTGACCTTAATCTGGGGAGAAACACCCATGACGGCGGCGGCCCCACAGATGCTGGTCCCGGTGGCCGTCAAGATGGCTAACTCGCGGTCGACGCCGAGCTTCCGGCTGAGGTTGTAAGTGAGCAACACCATACCAGTGACCACGACGGTGGCCAGGGTGATGGTTTTCACCCCCGCTTGTGCGAGCTGAATCAGGTTTAATTTGAATCCTAAGAGAATAATACCTAATCGTAAAAATTTATTGCTGATAAAGCCAATGCCGGTTCGATTCGCGTTGATGGCGCGGGGGGCCAACTGGCAGGCCATACCCAATAACAGGGCGATGACCAAAGCGCCGACCAGGTTCAGGTAAGGCACCTGAGCCAATTCGCTCCCAGCGACGGCACAAATCAGTGTCAGTGCCGCTGCTCCCCAGAAACTCCGGGTGACCATTGTCGTTCGAATATCCAAGTTAATTTCCTCCTCTAAAATGACTATTCTCAGTTTACTGGAAAACTGTTATAAGTTAAAATTGTCATATTTAATAATGATATAAATACAGCTTATCAAGGAGGCTAACTATGCTCGATACTCGGTACCAAACATTTCTGGTGCTGGCGCATACCAAGTCGTACACCCAAACAGCGCGGCAATTGTACGTTACCCAACCAGCCGTTACGCAACAGATTAAAAGTCTCGAGGCGGAACTGGAGCTGGTGCTGGTGCATTATCAGCGTCCACATCTGACCATCACACCGGCGGGACAAGAACTGGCTGACTTTATCCAGCGAGTTCAGGTGCAAACCGATAAGCTGGTGGCCACCTTGCAGCACCCCCAATTACAGCGTCAGGTGACCTTTAGTACCACGCTTTCGCTCAGTGAATTCTTGGCGCCACAACTGATTCAGCACTTACAGGCCAGCAAGCAGTATCAAAAAATTAGTTGTCAGGTGACGAATACCCAGAACGCGCTGGCCGCATTGGATAGTGGTGCCAGTGACTTTGCCTTAATTGAAGGAAACTTTGATAAGACCCGGTATGATTTTCGGGTCGTTCGGCAGGAACCGTTTGTGGGCGTGGTGGCCAGCAATCATCCGCTCGCGCAGCAAGCGACCATCGACTGGGCGGACCTAACGACCACGCCGTTATTGGTGCGGGAGACCGGGTCGGGGAGCCGCGAAATCTTGGTGAACCTGGCGCAGGCAGCGAACGTGGCCCTGACTGAGTTCAATCAGCTGATCACGGTGAATAATCCAGCTGCCATCCGCCAGTTACTCCTGCGGGGAGCCGGCGTGAGCTTTGTGTATCGCTCGGTGGTAGCCGAAGATTTGGCCGCTGGTCGGCTTAAAGTACTTCCATTAACGGCTAGCCAGCTGCAGCATGATCTGGATTTAGTCTACCAGCGTGAAAGCCCGTATGCGCAGTTATATCAGGACTGGGCTGCTTGGTTAAAATAGAGTCATTAAAGGTTGAAAATTTTCGAGTGCCAGACAAGCTTGTTATGACAATGATAGTGGCATGCATGTTAATCAGCTTAGTGTGAATTGCCAGATATGGGCTGGAATGGTACGGACGCAACTTGAAGCCATATCTGGTGACCTCTCGGCTTACGTAGTATTTTGATAGCAACTAAAATTTTATCTGGGTCCCCTATACAGTTTAACTAATCCTAAAATTTCTCTGTGAAAATGAGCGTTTGATTAGACAATTTATATAGGTTATTGTTATTATGATAATATTGTCGAAAAAAACGAGAGAAGGGGTGAGCCGCCGTGACCAAGAAAACGAAGCGTGCCATTTTTATTTTAGTATTTAGTGAATTTTTAGTGTGTTTGGGGATTAGTTTGGTGATTCCAGTGATGCCATTCCTGAAGACACAGTTGCATCTGACCGCAACGGACATGGGCATCATGAGTTCCCTGTTTGCCTTTGCCCAGTTCGTGGCCTCACCCCTGATTGGGCGGTTGTCCGATAAGATTGGTCGGAAGCCAGTCTTGACGACTGGGTTGTTCCTATTCATGGTGTCCGAAGTTCTGTTTGCGCTGACCAACCAGTTGTGGGTCTTCAACGTTTCGCGGGTAATCGGTGGGCTGTCGGCCGCAATGGTGGTGCCAACTGCCATGGCCTTAGCTGCAGATATTACCACGAAACGGCAACGGGCACGGGTGATTGGTTGGCTGTCGGCTGCATTTAGTGGGGGCTTGATTCTGGGACCCGGAATCGGTGGTATCTTGGCGGGTATCAGCTACAAGACGCCTTTCTGGGCGGCCGGGGGCTTAGGCTTGATCAGTGCAATCGTGTTGATTAGTTTATTGCCTAGCGATGCTGAAACGCGGGCGGCAGCGGATACCTCTGAGGCAGCAACGCAGCCAACGGCGCATCCAATGAGTCGGGCGTTCTGGACGGTACCCATCATTATTCTGTTTACCATGATTTTGGTATCCTCATTTGGGTTACAAGGGTTCGAAAGTATCTACAGTATTTACGTCAACGAGGTCTTCCACTTTAGCTTGAGCAACATTGCGTTGGTGTTGACGCTGAACGGGTTGATTTCCCTGTTCCTGCAGGTAGCGATGTTCGATACCCTAGTTAGCAAATGGGGCGAGCGGCGAGTTATCCGAGTGTGTTTCTTCCTGGGCGCAGTCTGTGTGATTTGGATCACGCAAGCCCATTCCAAATTGGAGGTTATGATTGCCACGTTGATCGTCTTCTCCGCCTTTGATTTACTCCGGCCAGCGATCACCACCTTGCTGACTAAGGCTAGCGAATCCAACCAAGGTCTGATCAATGGTTTGAACATGTCATTGACTAGTGTGGGGAACATTGTTGGGCCTATTATGTCGGGGATGTTGTTGGATATGAACTCCCACTACCCTTACTTGGTTGTTTCGGTGTTCCTGGTGATCTCTTATCTGATGGCCTTTCTTCTGAAACGTCCCGAGAGTATGCAGCAGAAACAACCGTCTTCAAACTAGTGTTGTGGTCGGTGCTGGAATGGCCGCCTCCGGCCGCCAGGGCTGGTGCCCGCTGTGGGGACCGGAGCGAGCCGAAGGGCGGTCTCGCTCCTCGACTTGAAACCACGCCTGGAGCGCGTGTTTCCAAGCTCGTCCCGTGGCGTAAGCTCGGAAAAAGCACCGAACTAACGCCACTTTCACTGCGGGCGCCAGCCCTGGCGTCCTGCGGCTACTGTTGCGAAAACCCGCAGCGATTAGTTAGGTGGTTGTTTCAGAGATAACTGGTAGTCGGTTAAAAATAGATAATTAACGATGAAAATTAAAACGTACAGTAAAGGCCCGGCATGCCGGGCCTTTACTGTATCCAGAAATTTTAATAGTTCGCTTTCGATTTCTGTTAATGACAAATTGTGTCACCCTAACTTTGTATAATGGTGTTTGGGTGGTGGGTGAGTACGAAGCCAGCTACCCAACAATACATAATTTGAGTTAGGGGTTAGTTAAGCAATGAAAATCAAAAATATTCTATTGACGACACTGGCGGCAGCTACTTTTGGTGGCGTTGCAGTGACGTTACCAACTGATACGGCTTCCGCGGCCAAGCTGACAGCAATGACTAGTTTTCCGAAAAATTTCCGGGGAACTTGGTATAACAAGGAAGACGGTACGAGAACGAAAATCACCACTAAGAAGTGGACTGATTACGATCCAGGTACTACCTCAGTTTTCAAGTTACACAAAATTAGTCGAAAAAAGGGGACTGATTCTTGGCTCTATGGATTCAAAACATCTAATAATAATATTTACTATTCTTTTTGGCCAGAAGGCAAGAAGCCTAAGTTAAGTGCATTTAATGAGATTAAATTTCATGAAAAGATTATCACCAAGACCTACCATGGCAAGAAAATCAAAGTGCTTAAGGAATATGGTGAGCGAAATACATTTGCTACCTTCGCCTACAAGACGAAGCAGCAATCTAAGCATCTGAAAGCCTACGAGTACTATGGTAATTAAAGAGAGTGTTGAGTCGTTAAGTCTTACCGGGATGACCTGGTAAGGCTTTTCTTAATACATAAGAAGGGGACAACAAAATTAAAAAGGCGATAGACATCATCCATCTGGATTTATCTACGCCCGTGTTAATTAGTGTTTCTGCGTTTTAAACTTCATATAGCTAGCTTTCACGTACTCCGTTTCATCGTTCTTTTTATGAATGGCGATGAAGGCGTTACTATCTGGATAATCGATTTTTAAAATCTTTTTCCCATCCATCTTATATTCATAAATGTTTGGATCGATTGCTTGCGCCCCTGCAGAGTATTCAAAATAGACAATTTCATCCATGATTATCATTCCCCTTTACGGAAAGATTACGCCCTGGCCAGGTTCATTGTAAGCAGTAGTTTTGCGGCACGTCATTCGGACAGTGGAGACTCGCTGGTACCAGTAATGTGAGTCGTTGCCAGATGCAAATTAGAGAGCCAATTTGCTTGATAATGAAGACGAATTCTTGCATACTAAAGACACTTCAGGGGCTGAATGAATAATGCTCCCATACTTAAAGGAGAACCAACTATGGATGACTTAACTTTACCAACCGCAATTACGAATTTCATTACTGCAACTAATGATGCTGATTCTGAGCAATTTGTCGCCCAGTTTGCACCAGATGCTTTTTTGGATGATTGGGGCAATGTTTACCGTGGCCCGGCTGAGATTGCTAAATGGAATCAGACCGACAATATTGGTAAGGAATCCCAGTTTGCTTTACAGGACTTTACGCAGGATGATGCAAAGACCTGGACGGTCCATCTGAGCTTGACTGGAAAGGGTTTCAACGGGGTTAGTCCATTTCGGATGACCATCAAAAATGATTTATTAGCCAGCGTAGAAATTTTACCAGACTAGTGTTTCACTTCCGCCACCGTCTCGGGCGTCCGGTAGCTACATTTGAGCGGACTGATAAAATTAGTTTCAGGACCTCCTTAGTTAGCTGGCGGCAGGGTGATTAGCGATATTTGCTGTTTAGCTAGGTAAATTGATATAGGTTAGTAAGCATGATTACCAATGAATAATGAGGGTGAAACTGAGACCAACGTTGCGGTCAGTTTGGTCGCAATTATAACGATGTTGCGGGTGACAACTAACGTAGCCGGAGGCTGTCAGGGAGGGGGGGCTGCTGTGGCGGTGGTGTTAGCTCGGGTCCTGCGAGCTTACAGCACGGGACGAGCTTGGAAACGCGCGGGTTGGGCGTGGTTTCAAGTCGAGGAGCGAGACCGCACTTTGGCTCGATCCGGTCCCCACAGCAGCCCCCTCCCTGACGGCCGGAGGACGGCATTTTAAGGTTTTGAACGACTAAGCTAATGAAAAAGGGGTTGCGGCAAAAGTGCCGCAACCCCTTTTTAGTCCCCCAGTAGCCCCCAATGGCCATATCATTCTCCAGAAGAAGCCAACAGTGAATGCTCCCCCAAGCAAGCACCGCCGGTCGCATGAAATCGTTGGAAAGTTTCAGTTGATCAGTCGTCCCCCAACGCCTGATCAGTGCGGTCTGTTTCAATTGGTTAAATAGCCTGGTTACGGCCCACGCTATTTAAGAATGCGCTCGTGCTTGACCCCCCAAGACCAAGTAGCGAGCGTTTGCGGTCTTTGCAGACTACGGGCAACCTGGCTGGTGGGAAACATTTTAGTCCCTCACCGCATGTTGCAAGTTCATTGTACCGGGGATTGAATAATTGCATAATCCCGTAATATGATGATTAAATTACTAAATTTAACCATCTAGCGAGTAGACGTGGTATGCTAGATGAAAGAAATTGGTCTATTTAATAGGCGTTGAAATGAAACCGTTTTCTACTTGCCGCGAACAGAAATGGGGGACCTGTCATGCCACGGCCTTATCATGAGCGTTTGAACTTTAAAATGGCGTTGCCGTTACGGGTGATTTCACACGGAACTGTTGGTCTGAAGCTAGTCTTACCACATTGGCATCAAGCAGTTGAATTGGCCTTTGCCTACAAAGGTCAACCAGGAACCGTCCACATTGGGGCCTCAGCTTACGAGATGCAACCAGGGCACCTCTACGTGATTAATTCAGAAGTGGTCCACAGTTATGAAACTTTTTTGGACGAAGATAACCAGGTCATGACGCTGCTGTTACCGGCAGCCTGGCTACGCAACGTGGTCGGCAACGAACAGTTACCAATTTGGGGACCACTAGACTTAGATTTGAGCCAGGAAGCGTATCAAGAACTCGGCCGGTCCGTCCGCACGTTGGCTGCGAGTGGCGGCGAAGAACCTGCTGACCAAGCGGACTATCTAGCGAGCTTAGGTGCGGAATATCAATTGGTGGGTCAGTTGTTAAAAAGACTAACTGTTAATGGGCAGGTTAATAGTGACCAGCTACCACTGCCACAACCGCTACGACAGGCCGTTACGGAGATTCAGGAAAAGTACAGCCAGGCGGTGTCGATTGCTGAGTTAGCGGAGCGGCTCAATTACTCTAGCGTTTATTTTTCCCGGTATTTTAAAGAATACATGGGAATCTCACCCAAGGCCTATCTCGGGCAAATTCGCTTG
This sequence comes from Levilactobacillus tongjiangensis, assembly GCF_003946345.1. Lineage (GTDB taxonomy): Bacteria > Bacillota > Bacilli > Lactobacillales > Lactobacillaceae > Levilactobacillus > Levilactobacillus tongjiangensis. Next base: position 43,302 of record NZ_RHNY01000011.1, on the reverse strand, counting down.
GAACGAGCGACACAGCTGTTGATGACGTCCCAGGAGTCCATCCAAAGTATTGCCCTCAAGACAGGGTTCCGAACGGAGAAAAACTTCTTTGTGACGTTTAAGCAGCGTTTCCAGATGACCCCGAAGTCTTACCGGGAACGTTACGCCGCCCAACAGACCTGGACGTAGCGTAGGCGTTGCTTGTCGCTTAGTTTTATGGTAAACTACCCTAACATGTCATAACGAATATAAGTTGAAACCAACGTTGCCGTTAATCAGACGCGTTGGTTTTTTACGCACAAATCACAGGAGGTATCGTTCATGTTAACCGTCAATAATGTCAGTATGCAGTTCTCCGACCGGAAGCTCTACGACGATGTTAATCTTAAGTTCACCCCGGGGAATTGTTATGGGGTCATTGGCGCTAACGGCGCTGGGAAATCCACTTTCCTGAAGATCATCGAAGGCAAGTTGAAGCCCACAACCGGGAACGTCTCCATGGGTCCCAACGAGCGGATGTCCAGTTTGAACCAAGATCACTTTGCCTTTGAAGATGAAAAGGTAATGGACACGGTCATTCGGGGCCACCAAAAGCTTTACGATATCATGACTGAAAAGAACGCCATCTACATGAAGCCTGATTTCAGTGACGCCGACGGACTCCGTGCGGCTGAACTGGAAGGCGAATTCGGTGAAATGGGTGGTTGGGAAGCCGAATCTGAAGCTTCTCAAATGTTACAAGCGCTGGGAATCGACGAGTCTTTGCACCAAGTCTTGATGAGTGAATTGACTGAATCGCAAAAGGTGAAAGTTCTATTGGGCCAAGCTTTGTTTGGTCATCCCGACGTTTTACTCTTGGACGAACCTACCAACGGGTTGGATGTCCAATCCATTAGTTGGCTGGAAAACTTCCTGGCAGATTACGAAAATACCGTCATTGTCGTTTCCCATGACCGGCATTTCTTGAACCAGGTCTGCACAAACATGTGTGACGTGGACTTTGGGAAAATTACGCTGTTTGTTGGGAACTACGACTTCTGGATGGAATCTAGTGAGTTAGCCGCCCAACTGAAGGCAAACGCCAACGCCAAGAAGGCTGATCAAATCAAGCAATTACAAGACTTCGTGGCGCGGTTCAGTGCCAACGCCTCCAAGTCAAAGCAGGCCACTTCCCGGAAGAAGCAGTTGGAAAAGATTACCTTGGACGACATCAAGCCTTCTTCACGGAAGTACCCCTTCATCAAGTTCAGCCCGGAACGGGAACTTGGTAACGACCTCCTGCGGGTGGAACACGTTTCTAAGGCGATTGATGGCGTGACGATTTTGGACGACGTGAGCTTCACGTTACGGCCAGGCGAGAAGACGGCGTTCATTAGCCGAAATGACTTGACCACCACGACGTTGATGCAGATCATCGCTGGTGAAATGGAACCAGATAGTGGGAACGTTGTGTGGGGCCAAACGACCAGCACGACCTACCTCCCCAAGAACGTCAACGATTACTTTGCTGAAAACCAGCTATCTGTCATTGACTGGTTACGGCAATTTGCTTCCAAGGAAGAGAGCGACAACACCTTCTTGCGCGGCTTCTTAGGGAAGATGCTTTTCTCTGGGGATGACGTGAACCGGGAAGTCGACGTGATGTCCGGGGGCGAAAAGGTCCGGGCCATGCTTTCCAAGATGATGTTAAGTAAGGCCAACGTCCTGTTACTGGACGACCCAACGAACCATTTAGACTTGGAATCCATTACGTCATTGAACGACAGCCTGGTTTCGTTTACGGGCAGTATCATCTACACATCCCATGACCACGAGTTCATCCAAACGATTGCAAACCGGATCATCGAAGTAAGTCCTAAGGGCATCGTTGACCGGGCAGATACCACTTATGACGAATTCTTGAATCACAAACAAGTTCAGGAACAAGTCGCTGCACTTTACGATGAAAAATAAGCTTTAATATGCATAGACGTCTGACACCACGACGGTAGCCTCAGGGCTGACTGGACGGGGGACAGACGTCTTTTTGTGGTCAACGTGGGACGTGTTAGGAGACTGGTGGTTTTCCCAAGCTTCAAACCGAGCAGAAGGACCGTTTTTCAGGTCGCAGGCGTTCCCCACAGCAGGCGGAATCTCTGACAGCTGCAGGTGGATGGCGATTTGGTACCTAGAAAGATGACCCGCATTGCCGATTTGCCGACAAATAATTGAATATCTTAATGGCTGACGACCCTAAAACGATAACGGTTGTCTGACCCTATAAGGCCATGCTAAAGTTGGCTTGCAGGTGAGGTTAGGTAGACTTTTATGAAGGAGTGACGAGCATGAATCATTCAGAACTGAACATCAATCAACCGGAACACCTTGATGTGGCGTTAGTTGCCGGCCTAAAAGAACAAGCAACTAAAGTATATGCACAGTACGACATGAGTTTGACCACGGCCATCAATTTATTTCTACAGCAATCCGTGGCAGACGGTTCCTTGCCGTTTGACGTTGAGCTCTCTAAGCAAGCGTTGCGTCAAGAAGTTGAACGAGAGGCGAAGATGGGCGAGACTCAGACCTTTGCTTCGGTCGAGGAACTCTGGCAGGACTTGAACGATAATCAGTAGGGCTAGCGAATTGACTAAATTTATTTGCAAAATGCACTGATTAAATAGTGATTCAACGGGCTGTGACTGATGTCATAGCCTTTTTAGTATGCTAGCAGCAGACTGAAATTGATTATGGGATTTTTAATTGGCAGTTAACTAGAAAGTATTGGCATGGTAGTCGTTCAGTTGAGTCAATGGTGATACTGGGTCGCTGAGCGTGACCAATTATCAGCTAGTCTGGTTTTTCTTTCAATAAGTAAGAATCTGAGATTGTCAAACGGGCAATATTCAACTATCATAATTAATGACCGGTTTAGTGGTTGAAAGATTGTTTTGGAAGGAGTCCCACATGAATAAGGGCGTCAAATTCTGGTTAGCAGTGGTTATTGGGTTCATGGGCATGGGGGTTAGTTACCCGGCCCAAGCCGCCACGGAAAAACCGGTGGTCATTCGTAACACCCGCGTGAACTTACTAAAGAGTCCTCGGTCGACGGCAGTTAAGCATCGTGGCAAAACTTACAGTAAGCAGATCCTCTGGGTGACGAAACGGGTACGCAGCAAGGGGTATACATATTATCGATTAACGAATCATCACCAAAATTTAGGCTACATTCGGGCTAACGCTACGACTAAGGTTCAACGGCCCCAGTTAACGTTTAAACGGCGATCAGTCCAGCAAGACACGGTTTTTAAACCACTAGCGGGCAAGCAACTCCGGGTTACCCGACCGGATAAGGTTCAGGTAACGGCTACTAGTCACGTGAATACCAAAGTTCCCGGTAAATACACGGTGACTTACCACGTCACAGATACGGCTGGCTATCGCTTCAACGTGAAGCGGTCGGTGAAAGTACGCAAGCTGTCCTTGGACGCTCTGGCGACCTCGTGGTTTGACGACAACAAGGGTGAATACCAAATCGTGAAACCGGGACAGAAGGCGGATGTGGAAGTTTATTACGATGATGATACAACAGTCAGCCATCCCGTAGTCTGGGGCAGTACAAATTCAGCGGTTGCCACAGTCAATCAGCGAGGCAACGTGACGCCAATCGCTGATGGAATGACCTTGATTACGGCAACGTTCAACGGCAAGACCTTGCGGGTCCCATTGTTGGTGAATAGTGGAAAACAACTTTCTATGAGCAGTACGGACCAACTTGCCACTTTAAGTGAGAAGAATGGCGAAGCTGTGTTGCGGTTTAAGCAGAGCCCCGAGCAGAAATTGCAGGGACTCTGGGTCGCCAACCAACGGTACTTTATGTATAGCAACGGTCATCAGGACAGCATCGGTGGCGGCAACAATGTCACCACGTTGTATCTGGATGGTTACGATTTATTTGCAACGGATATTTCTGCACCGCAGCACGTTATTGTCCAAACCAAGGATGTAACGGGAGCAGAACACCATTACGTTAGTGATATAGTGGGGTATTAAAATGACACAAGAAAAATTCTGTCCGCAATGTGGAACCAAGTTACCAGCAGACGCGGTCTTTTGCCGGAACTGTGGGTACAAGTTTAGTGAACAACCACAAACACCGCAGCAGACGCAACCAACACCGACGCCTCAGCCAACTTCAACGAATCGGTGGGCATTTCTCAATAATCCCAATTTTAAGAAGTGGGCAACCATTGGTGGGGTTGCGATTGGCCTGGCTCTCGTGGTGATTATTACCATGAATGTTATCTTTCAAAAACAACAGGAAGCTAAACAAAAGGCTGAACAAGCTTCAATTGCCCGGGTCAGTCGTTCAAGGTCGTCCAGTGAATCTAAAGTACAGTCAACGGAACGGCGGCTGTCTAAGGATGCGGTTGATGTCGTAACCAACATGATTCAAGATGATTTTGACTTGGATGCTGAGGCGACAGATGTCACCGTTGAGCGGCACACGGGCGGGGACCATTATTCAGGTTATGCCTCCGTTGAAGATGATTATGGCGATAGTACGTCTGTGGACATTAACATAACTGATGTGAAGTATGAAAAATCTGTCTCAGTTGAGATTCCAGACACTTCAAAGCTATATGATGAATTCGATAGTAACGACTAAAAAAGCTGACCAGCTGGGTCAGCTTTTTTGCTGGATTTTATCTAAAAGTTAGGGATGCTAGTCATCTGCTAAGATAGCAAGGTCGTCAATATGCTGGAAGAACGCATCGTGATCGACCTGAGTAACTAGCGTGACGGGGCGACCATCCGGCGTTTCAAAGGTTCGACCGCGACCGGGGCCGGTAGTCAGCACATCACTCATGACCTGTTTAGTCGTAACAGTATCAGGAAATTCACTGGCCACCGTGTTGAGAACGTCCCATAGGAAGTAGGTGGAATTGGTCTCAAAATGTTGGAGGGCAGGAACCAGCGCGTAGCCTTGGCCAATGAAATCAATGGCTGGGTGTTGACGCAGTTGGGCCCAGTGTTGGCGAATAGCCGGAGTCAATGGTACCTGGCGGGTACTTTCGAGTCCAACCATTTGAATCGGGATTTGGCTGTCCCAAACGGTTTTAACGGCTTCGGGGTCCCAGTAGGCGTTCCATTCCGTGGTGCCGTCTTGTTCGGGTTCGGCGACGTTACCGCGCCCATCAAACGTGCCACCCATCCAGTACAAGCGGTCAATTTTCTTGGCGATGCTGGGATCGGATTCCAAAGCCCGAGCCAGATCGGTCAAAGGGCCAGTCATCACTAGGGTAGTGGGGCCGTCGGTGGCTTGGACCTTAGCTACTAAGTCTAAATGGGCGGGTTGCGTTGCCACCGGTGCATGTACGGTACCAGCTTCGTTCAAGATTGGCAAGGCATCTAAACTAAAAGCGTCTAATCGCCATTCCTTAGGGAAGGGATGCACGCCGCGGGAATCAGAAGCGGCGACGTCCAGCTGTTCGCCATGACCAAACCGGTCAATGATTTTGCGACTGGCGGCTAAGGCGGGTTCCAGGTACGAGTCGGCACCAACGACACCCACACCGGTCAGGTGGACATCTTTCATTTGGAGCAATAACAGCAAGGAAACCAGGTCATCAACACTACCATCATGGTTAAAATAGACGTTACGCATAAATATAGTCATCCTCCAATATACGAATATTAATAAGGGACTGCCATTTGATAGTTCTTATTTTAACGAATCGCTGAAGGCGTTGCAAGTAATGTTGTTAACTGATTTAGTTAGACTTAAGGAAATCGCCGTATACTAGGAACCGTGGTCAAGGTATTCGATTGATCAGAAAGGATGAAGTTTACATGCAACCAAGTCGTAAAGGTCCCAAACATTGGTTGGCCTTAGTCGTTGCTGGGATGATATTATTTGCCGGCGGTGGTGGCACGGGGTACCTGTTCGGCCAACAACAGGCCAAATCAGCACAAACGACCCAGATGAAAAACGCGCCTAAGGGCATGAGTGGCAAACCATCCGGGGCTCCGAAAGGCATGCCAAGTAAAACTAGCAGTAGTAATTAACGAACATTAAGTGTAAATCACTAAGGGCTTAAAGATGAATTGTTTGGTTCAATCCAGTGTTAGCAAGTACAGCTACTGCTGGATTGGCTGCACTCCGGAGGCCAGGGATTCCATCTGCTGTGGGGACGCTTCAGACTGGAAAATCACTAGTCTTCTCGCTCGATTTGAAGCCACGAAAAATCCGTGTCTTCAAAGTCGCCCGTGGTGTATGCTGGAAAATCACCAGCTAACACCACCTCCACGGCTGACTCCATCCTTGGTCTCCTCCGACTGTGGTTGTGATTTAACATAATCACCGCTGAAGGATGGGGCTAACCGATGACAGAGTTTAAGGCCGCCAGTGACGGCTCGACTTGTGTCGTTCCAGTCCGCATTTGGTAGTCAGTAAGGCGGGAAGCCATACCGGTTTGCCTGCTAAAACCAGTGCTATGACAAGTAAGATTGGGTATTAAAAATAATCAAGCTTCAGGTAGATTACCTCTAAAAGCAGCCTCGATATACCTAGTTAGGTTTACCGGGGCTGTTTTATGTGTGATTTTTGCAGCAAATTTTTACCGTAAGTTGACCCGCCCCCAACATAGCCGTACACTAAATTTCGACGAAGAGGGGGAAATAATGATGAAGTTTACAACCAACGATGGCGTTCAACTCGCCTTCGATGACCAGGGAACTGGAACTCCGGTCGTGATTCTGACCGGAATCGGGGGAAGCCGGGTTATTTGGGAAAATCAAGTTGAGCACCTGTTGGCTCAAGGCTATCGGGTAATCAACGTGGATGCTCGCAACCAAGGGGCCTCGGCCCACACGTTTAAGGGCCGGCGAATTACGCGGCACGCGATGGATCTGGCAGAGTTGTTGGATCACTTGAACGTACAAGATGTTATTTTATTAGGAAATTCAATGGGCGCGGCCACAATTTTTGCCTATGTTTCCTTATTTGGAACGGCTAAGGTTCAGGCCGTCATTGACGTTGATCAAAGTCCCAAGATGGTGGCTGATGCTGACTGGTCATTTGGGTTCAAAAATCTTACCTGGGAACAATTTCCCACGTTATTACGTGAACCACTTGGGAAAGCGACGGCCAGTCGAATCAGTGATGCCACGTTTGCTAAGGTTCAGGCGGTCAACGCTCAGTATCCTTACGATGCGGAATTGAATTATCCACTGTTGGTCGACCATGCCGCCCAGGATTGGCGAGATGTTTTGCTTCAATTAAAAGTGCCATTGCTGATTGTGGCCGGTGAGAAGTCACCATACTTTAATCCAAAATTCGCAGAGGTCTGCGCGAACCTGGCTCCTCATGGAACGGCAAAGGTTGTCGCTCACGCCGGGCACATCGTCATGGCTGAACAGCCAGCGGCGTTTAACCAGGTGCTGGATGACTTTTTGGGAAAACTGTAGGAAGAATGTTGCTGGTATAATGAAAGTAATCTGATTTATTGATTAAGTTTAGAAAAACTTGAATTTAAGAAACGTACGGTTAAGCTAAATATTGCATACACAACAATGTAGATTGATAGAAACATGGGCACTATAGCGTGAATTACAAATATATAGATAATGTAAGTGATAAGTGATAGCTCACCACACAAATATGCAAATGGAAGCTTTGCATTTGTAAAATATTTATGGAAACAACTTAGTGTATACCAAAAAGATGTGGAAAATAAGAATAAACAGAAACAGGCATTACCCAAGGCTATTAACCCGTCAACGAGAAGATTATATAAAGATAATGCCAGCAGTGGAGTGGAACAGATAACAAGAGGCAATCCGCCACAGCCTAAAATTAAATAAATTTGCTTTCGATTCATGGATTTAACCTCCAATATTCCGTAATAGTTGATTCTATTATACACAGTAACGAATTGTCTTTGTCAACTGGTGCTGATGAAGGGATTTTCAGAGGTTCAATTCTCTTTCGAATTGGACCTCTTTTCTGTATTTTGCTTTTGAATTCGATTTGGATTCGGTAACTGAAGTTTTTTCAATTTCGGTAAACGTAAGCTGTGTGCTTTATTAGTTTGATCTTACGGATGAAAAGAAGGAACTCGTAATCTGGGTTCCGTAGTAGAAAAAGCGCAAGAACCCAGCAAGGATTCTTGCGCTTTTTGCGTACATCAGTCTTCGTTTAAGTCTTTATTAGCAGTTAGGATTCGCTGGGCAATTCCTTCATCGATGACTAGATCGGTCAACAACTTACCTCGCAAGGCGCCAAGTGCTGCGTGCGTCTTGAACTTGCTCTTGATGGCCCCAAACCGACGGGGGGTCGCCAGAACTTTGTCGAGCGAAATACCCATGACGGTGTCACGCTCAGGAATCAAGAAGTTTCCTTGAATGTCGTATGGTCGACCGAACAGCATGCCGGCAATTTGGCTGGGGTCAACGCCAGGGAAAAGTTCTGATTTATTCGTATTCCAAGTGGGAATTGAATCAATCGACGCAATTGTTCCGATACCACAGAAGAGGAGGTCCATCCGTGAGGCCAGCGTCATGGTCTGTTGAAGGGCGGGTTCCTGTGGCAAGAGGTCGTGAACCGTCTGATTCACCACGTACAGCGGTGCTGGCAGGACGTGGTAGTTGGCATCGAACCGGGAGGCGGCGTGTTCCACCATTCGGGTCGAACCAGTCCGTGAATTGTATTTCATATTTTCACCCACAAATTGGGTGAAAACCAGACCATCAACCAGTTCAGAATTGAAATGGTCGATGATGCTGTGCACGGTGCTCCCCCAGGTCAGGCCGACCACGTGGCTTTCAGCAATCAACAACTGAATTCGTTTGGCAGAGTACGCCACGATGTTATTGGCGTTGGCGTCGGAACTGCCATCGCCCTTGAGAATGGCAATGTGGGGAATATCAAAGAGTTTCTTGAATTCCGTTTCCAATTGAAAATTACGGGCCACTGGAGAATTCACGTGAATGGTCACGATTCCTGATTGCAGGGCCTCTTCAAGGTATTTGGTCACAAGATAGCGGCTTAAATTGTATTTACGAGAGAGTTCTGAAACGGCCAGGTTACTATAGTAGTAGTCCTGCGACACTTGAACGAGTAACTCCTCGTGGGTCATATTCTTGTCCATAATTAGGGTCCTCCGCTGGGTCAATCTTCTATTGTTAGTATACCATGTTCAGCCGGTAATCGACGGTCATTCCCGCCGGTAGTGCCGAGCTTGTGTGGTTTTGTGCGAGCCGGTGTGGTCGGTCCTACCGACTCCGAGCGGCATTGACGGACCACATGACTAACTTATTCTATTTAATTTTACCAAAAATATGATACTAATTGTGAATTATCCAAAGATAAACTTTTAAAATTTAAAAAATATCAATTAAATTTGCAATATTTAAAAAATGCGTGTAAGATAGCTTTTGTTAGCTAATAAGATAAAGTATTCACAAACTATTTGTTTACATACGCGAAAGGAATGAATGCATTGGATAAAGATGAAATTGTTGCCTTGCATGAAGAACATACGGGTGTTCTTGGGATGGAAGCCGAAATGGCTGTCAATAACAAGAGCGACTTAGGCAAAGCCTACACGCCCGGTGTTGCAACCATTTCAAAGGCCATTGAAGCCGATCCTAGTCTTAAAGACAAGATGACGTTGAGTGGGAAGTTGGTTGCGGTTGTGACTGATGGTTCCGCTGTCTTGGGTCTGGGTGACATTGGTCCTGCCGGTGGGTTACCCGTTGTTGAAGGCAAGTCATTGTTATACAAGGACTTAGCCGGCGTCAACGCCTTACCATTGGCCGTTAACCAAGTACCCGTTAAGGACTTCGTTAGCACGCTGAAGAACTTGTCCCTGTCATTTGCTGGGATTCACTTGGAAGATATCGCCGCACCCCGGTGTTTCGAAATCGAAGATGAATTGAAGCAAGTCTTAGACATTCCCGTTTACCACGATGATCAAGAGGGAACCGCCATCGTTGTCTTGGCCGGCTTGATCAACGCTGCTAAAGTGGTTGGCAAAGAGTTGAAGGACTTAAAGATCGTCTTGAACGGTGTCGGCGCCTCAGGTTTGGCCACTGCCAAGTTACTCTACGGTGTGGGGATCCACAACCTGACCTTAGTTGATATCAACGGGGTCGTTAAGCCTGATTCAACCAAGGACAACCGTTACCAAACGGCGTTTGCTAAGCAAGTTGGTAACGATGTTCAAGGCACGACCTTGGATGACGTTATCGACGGACAGGATGCCTTCATCGGATTATCCGATGCCGACCTCTTATCTGGTGACCAAGTTAAGCGGATGGCTGCTAAGCCAATCATCTTCGCCTTGGCCAACCCTAAGCCAGAAATTGATCCCGCCATTGCCCACGAAGCTGGTGCAGGTGTGGTTGCAACTGGTTCAGGTCAATATCCTAACCAAGTGAACAACATCCTGGTCTTCCCTGGTCTGTTCAAGGGCTTGCTCCAAAGCGGCTTGAAGACGGTTAACATGGATGTTGAAAAGATCGTTGCTGAAGCTTTGGCTCAGACGATTGCGACTCCAACGGCTGATAAAATCGTTCCTGGCGTCTTCGATGAAGGTGTCGTTGAGACGGTTACGAAAGCTATCATCGCGTCACAAAAATAAATACTCCTATATAGTAAAGGAAGTTACGACTCATGAATGTATTCTTAACCTCTATCCAAAGTGTTTTAGCCATTGTTTTGATGATTGCCGTTGGTTACTTCGGTCAATCAAAAGGGTGGTTTGATGAAAAGTTTTCCGGTTCCTTATCTAAATTGATCATGAAGATTTCATTGCCTGCTTCAATCTTCATGGCAATGATGAAGTTCTTTAAGCCTTCCGAGTTGGCCAACTTGTCAACCGGGGTCATCTACACGATCATGTCCATCCTGATCGGCTACATCGTCGCTTGGGTGGCTGTGCGGATGTTCCACGTGGCCCGCGGCCGGCGTGGACTGATGATGACGGCCATTAACGGTGCCAACACCGTCTTCATCGGGATGCCACTGAACGTTGCTTTGTTCGGTGAAGTATCCGTTCCTTACTTACTGACTTATTACATTGTTAACACGGTTATTATCTGGACCTTAGGGGTTTGGGTCATTGCCGGTGACGACCCAACCAACGATGGCAGCAAGGCCAGCTTTGATTGGCATCACTTGATTCCTACGCCACTCTGGGGGTTCATCATTGCCCTGCCTGTTATCTACATTCCAGGTTGGCAAAGTGGTTTAATGAAGATCACGTTTGCTACGACTGCTTTATCTGATATCGGTGCGTTGGTAACGCCATTATCCTTGATCTACATTGGGATTATGTTAAAGAGCTTTGGTATCTTAAACATGCGTTTCGACGGCAACGTTATCTGGACCTTACTGGGTCGGTTCGTAATTTCACCAATCATCATGGCGATTATCATCTTCGCTGGTCTTCACGTGGGTGTTCACATCAACAACGTGTTCCAACAAACGTTGATCATCCAAGCCGCTACGCCTTCATTGGCCGTTCTGCCAATCTTGGCTAACACGTACCATGGTGACGTGAAGTTTGCCACGAACATCGTGGTTTCAACCTCAGTCTTGTTCATCGTGGTGGTACCAATCATCATGGTTATTCAAAATATGTAATTGCTGTCTCTGATGGCTTAGAAAGTGGTGACGACTCATTAATAACGATGTGCAACTGCTGAATCTTAAGGATCATGAGGTCTTCCGTGAATGGAAAGAGTTCCTGGAATCCCTAGGTATCAGTAACTTCCAAGAAAATGAACTCGCACAGATCGATAGCACACTTGGCATGTACAATGATGCCGGTAGCTTGGTGGCAACCGGCTCAGTTGCTGGTAACGTCCTCAAGTACGTGGGGGTCTGCAACAAGTTTTCCGTTCACGGAAGTCATTTCAACACGATTATCTCGTCTCTGATGAACCTGTTGGCGCAAAATGACATCTTTCATGTGTTCGTCTTCACCAAACTAAAGTACTCTCAGAGTTTTCAACACATTGGCTTCAATGAGCTAGCCCATACGGACTTAGGCGCCATCCTGGAAACGGGGGACACCGACGTCAAGGACTATGTTCACCGGATTCCGCAACAGCCTAACCAAGCGGACCTACAGGTGGCCAGCATTGTGATGAACGCCAATCCGTTCACTCTAGGTCACCGCTACCTGGTTGAACAGGCAGCCGCGGCAAACGACTTGGTCTACGTCTTCGTCGTTAGTGACGATGTTTCCCTGTTCAGCACGACGGAACGGTTAGCCTTGGTTCAAGCTGGGACGGCCGATTTGAGCAACGTGATCGTGGTCAACGGTGGCCAGTACATGGTCAGTTACGTCACGTTCCCGGCGTACTTTTTGCCCACACCGGATGAAGCCATCACGTATCAAACGACGCTGGACGCGCGGATCTTTAAGAATGCCATCGCACCAGGATTGAACATCACGCAACGGTACTTGGGGAGCGAACCATTTTCCCGAACGACGGGGATCTACAATCAGGTTCTGCAGAAGGAATTGGCGCCAGCCATTACCGTGCACGTGGTTGATCGTAAGCAAGCCAGTGGCCAAGTCATCACGGCCACCCAGGTTCGCGAGGCGATTGCGCAAAATGAGATTGCGACGGTACAAGATTTCTTGCCCGTCACGACCTATCAATTTATCCAAAAACATCTAACCACCTTACAAGCCAGAATTCAGAAAGGAATGACTATTCATGGAAATTAAAAAGACTGCGATTGCCGGAACCCTTGAATCCTCCGACATTCAGTTAACGATTTCTAAGGCCGACAACGGAATCAGCATCGACCTGCAATCGGATGTTAAAAAAGTATTTGGGGATCAAATCGAATCAGTAATCAAAGACACGTTAGCTAAGCTAGACGTCAAAGACGCTAAGGTCAAAGCTGTCGACAAGGGTGCCTTGGACTGTGTCATCAAGGCCCGGACGATTGCCGCAATTCAACGTGCTGCTGAAACGACGGACACACCAGAATGGGAGGTACTCTAATGGCTGAAAATGAAGAACGTTTACGCCGAACCATGATGTTCGTGCCAGGGAATAACCCAGCGATGGTCAAGGATGCCGGGATCTACGGTGCCGACTCCATTATGTTTGACCTGGAAGACTCCGTTTCTTTGCCAGAAAAGGATGCCGCTCGGGTATTGGTCTACGAAGCTTTGCAAACGCAAGACTACGGTAACGCTGAACTGGTTGTCCGGGTCAACGGCCAAGATACGCCATTCTATGACAACGACGTGAAGGCAATGGTTAAGGCTGGCATCGATGTTATTCGTTTGCCTAAGGCTGAATCTCCAGAAATGGTTGAAAAGTTGGACCAAGACATTGCCGCTGCTGAAAAGCAATTTGGCCGTGAAGCTGGTTCGACGCACCTGATGGCCGCTATCGAAAGCGCCAAGGGTGTCCTCCGGGCTGCCGATATCGCCGCTTCTTCTGACCGGATGATTGGAATCGCGCTTTCTGCCGAAGACTACACGACCGACATGAAGACCCACCGTTACCCAGACGGTAAGGAACTTGAATTTGCTCGGAACATGGTCTTACACGCTGCCCGTGCTGCTGGTGTGGCCGCCTTCGATACGGTCTTCACGAACATGGACGATACGGAAGGCTTCTACCGTGAAACTGAATACATTCACCAACTTGGTTTCGACGGGAAGTCCCTGGTTAACCCACGTCAAATCCCAATGGTCAACAAGGTTTACGAACCAAAGGCCGCTGAAATTAAGAATGCTAAGAACGTAATCAACGCTATTCAAGAAGCTAAATTAAAGGGTTCCGGTGTTATCTCCATGAACGGTCAAATGGTTGACCGCCCCGTTGTACTCCGGGCACAACGGGTCATGAGCTTGGCCAAGGCTTCCAACTTAGTTGATGAGGAGGGTAATTATCTTGAAAAGTAAAGTAAATCGCGAATTACCAGATGATTTGATGAAGCAATTAAACTACCAGCCATTTGAAACGACTGAAATTGGTAACCCCGAAATCCAACGGGTTGCGCCTAAAGTTCACGTTTCAACGGGGGACGACAAGATCGTCGACTCCATCAAGAAGGTTGTTGATGAAACGCTTGAAGATGGCATGACCATCTCCTTCCATCACCACTTCCGTAACGGGGACTACGTCTTCAACAAGGTGATGCGGGTCATCATTGATGCCGGCATCAAGAACTTAACCTTGGCACCTTCCTCATTGACGGGTGTCATGAACGACATGGTCATTGAAGCCATCAAGGCTGGGACCATCACCAACATCACCAGTTCTGGGATGCGTGGTTCCCTCGGGGACTTCGTTTCTCACGGTGGTTTGAAGAACCCAGTTATCTTCCGTTCTCACGGAAACCGGGCCCGGTCCATCGAACACGGTGACATTAAGATTGACGTGGCCTTCTTAGGTGTCCCAAGTGCTGACCGATTAGGGAATGCCAACGGGATGAAGGGTGACGCTGTCTTTGGGTCATTGGGTTATGCCTTAATGGACGCCCAATACGCTGACAAAGTTGTCTTACTGACTGATAACATCGTGGATTACCCCAACACGCCAGCTTCTATCAAGCAAACGCAAGTTGACTACGTCGTCAAGGTCGACAAGGTAGGGGACCCCGACAAGATTGGTTCCGGTGCTACGCGTTTCACCAAGGATCCTAAGGAATTAAAGATTGCTTCCATGGTTAACGACGTTATCACCCATTCACCATACTTCAAAGATGGCTTCTCCTTCCAGACTGGTTCTGGTGGTGCCGCATTGGCCGTTACGCGTTACCTGCGTCAGGCAATGATCGACAACCAAATCAAGGCATCCTTTGCCTTGGGTGGGATTACGAAGCCAACGACCGACCTGTTAAATGAAGGCTTGGTCAAGAAGGTTATGGACGTCCAAGACTTTGACAAAGGTGCTGCGGACTCTATGCACACCAATGGCGATCAACAAGAAATCGATGCTTCTTGGTACGCTGACCCTGACAACAAGGGTGCCATGGTTGACCAATTAGACGTCGTTATCTTGAGTGCCTTAGAAATTGACACCAAGTTCAACGTCAACGTCATGACTGGTTCTGACGGTGTGATCCGTGGGGCCATTGGTGGTCACCAGGACGCCGCTACTGGTAAATTGACGATCATCTCCGCACCACTGGTTCGGGGCCGGATTGCTACGGTCGTTCCTGACGTTACCACGGTGGTTACACCTGGTGATTCAGTTGATGTCTTAGTTACTGAATTTGGGATTGCTATCAACCCTAAGCGGACAGACTTACTGGACGCTTTGAGCAACATTCCTGGGTTACCAGTCTACAAGATTGAAGACCTACAAAAGATGGCTGAAAAGCGCGTTGGTACGCCAAAGCCATTGGAATACACTGACCGGACGGTTGCCTTGATCGAATACCGTGACGGGACTGTGATCGATTCCATCAAGCAAGTTAAGGATTAAGCTTTTTCCTACGACAGCTCAATAAATGTGAGGCCACTCAATCAGGTTTGGGTGGCCTTACTTATTCACAAGTGCTAATCTGGTTAGGGTCAAAGACCTTCTTGGTCGTTGATGCGCTGCCTTACCGGCCATAAAATATGGGCTGGAACGGTGCCGACACAACTTTGAGCCTCGAAAGTACCAGGTCTTAAAGCTTGGTCTTGTTCTAAGCCCCGGAAAGTCACCGGGACTAAGAACAACGAGGCGCCTGAGCCCATATTTTGTGGCCTCACGGCTGGACTGACGGTAAATCACCTGGTTGAACTATTAACCAACTTGCTGGTTGGTAGTTCAGTAGCTGTGCCGTTATATACAAGTCATTATGACGGTAGCCACAATTGCTACTATTCTAGTGATGATTAGTTACTAACTATCCCGGTAATTGTCAGTGTTTTAACGCCCAGAATGTTGATTGAACGACGTTGGTTCTCACGTTCATGGACGGTTATTCGTTAACAACTAGTGTAACCGTAGGGTGGTCGGGATGGGGGCTGCTGTGTCGGTGGTGTTGCTCGGGGGATTCCCGAGCTTACAGCACGGGACGTGTTTGGAAACGCGCGGGTTTAGCGTGGTTTCAAACCGAGCCGGAGGACCGTACCTCAGGCCGCAGGCGGTCCCCACAGCAGTCCCCATCCCGGCCACTCGAAGGTGGCATTGACCCACTAAAAATAAAGTATTTCAAAATCTAAGGAGGAATCAACATGTCCACGTTGTTTGATAAGGGGCAGGACCTGACCATCGCCGACGTCCTAGCCAATAAGGACCGGCGAGTGGCCTTTCAGCAGGAAGCCCTCGCTAAGCACCCAGAAGAGACGCTGGTCGCAGTGAAACTCAACATTCCTGGACCCATCAAGAACAATCAGGGGATTCAGGACCTGTTTACGGTGGGCATCGAGCGGCTCGCGGCAGCATTTAAGCAGGCTGGTATCACGACGACTGAGCTGGCTCAGTGGCATACTGCTGCGGGTAACGAGTTATTCTTGACGACGCCCATGGTAGCTCAAACCGTCAAGCAGGTTGCCGTGGCGTTTGAAGACGAGGACGACCTGGGCCGGATCTTTGACGTGGATGTGTTGCTGGCGGGGAGTGGTACCTCCTTGTCACGGACCGAGTTAGGCTCCGCCGTTCGTCGGTGTTTTATTTGCAACCGGCCCGCTAAAGAGTGTGCGCGGTCACGGCGTCATTCTGTGGCGGAGTTGCAAAATCACATTGATCAGGTCTACCAAACAATCATTAGAAAGTAGGAGAAGTCATGGAAACCACGAACCAGTCAGCCACTATTGCGAACGATGCTTTGCGAGCCCTGCTCTTTGAAGTGAGCGTGACGCCTAAGCCCGGTTTAGTTGATCCCGCTTCACAGGGGCCCCATCCGGATATGACGGTCTTCACGTTCATCGACAGCGCACTGAGTCTGCGAACCTACTTTGAACAGTGTGCGGCGGCTGGGACGACGTTTGACGATGCCAACCTGCCGGCATTATTCGCGCAGTTACGGCCAATTGGAATCGCAGCTGAACGCGCTATGTTTCAGGCAACTAACGGGGTAAATACGCACAAAGGTGCCGTCTTTTCCTTGGGAATCTTGGTGGCGGCTAGCGCATACAGTGAACGGCTGGGCCTAGACCTGGAAACGACCATTAAAGGCATGCTCAAGGGCCTTACGACCAATGATTTTGCTCACGTGGGTGATAAGCCAGAAGCAGACTTAACAGCTGGAGAACGGCTGTATCTGCGTTACGGCATCACGGGCATTCGCGGTGAAGCCGAACAGGGTTATCCCACGGTCTTTGCCCACGCCTTGCCAGCGTTGCGGCAGAGTTCAGGAACCGCCAATCAACGGTTGCTGGATACCCTAATGGCAATCGTGGCCAATAGTGTGGATACTAACTTGGTCAAACGTTCCGGTGGTGATAGCCATGTGGTGGCGTGGGCTCACGAACAGGCCAACGCTTATCTGGCCGCCGGAGGCAGCAAGACGCCAACGGGATGGGAAAAATTACTGGAACTGAACCGGGTCTTTGACGACCGTAACCTGAGCCTGGGCGGGTCGGCCGATCTGCTGATCTTAACCATCTTTTTGGGCCTCCGCGAAGGTGTCCTGACCAATGACAGTTTTAACTTTTAGGTGAAAACAGGCCGGCGGGCGATTAGTTAGTGAGCAGTGACCTTTAGGATTAAGCAAAGTGAGCTACCTGCTGGTATACGCTTCCGCATAAATTTACAGTTGGTGAAGGGGGGGAGACAAAGTCTTGCCCCCCTTTTGTTCTCTGAACGTTTATAGTCGTAACGTGCGACAAGCGGCAGTCTTACGCGTCATTCCGTGGCTTAGTCTGGATTGACAAGGTATCAGGAAAAGTGGATTATATAATTATTGGTTAATGAGCGTTGATTGTTAATCGAATATTTGTTTTAGGGGAGATTGTAGAATGCGGTTTAAAGGTTTACGGGTGGCGGTTATGACGGCCGCCGTGTTTGTTGCGGGGATTCTGGGAACGGCTCAAGCACAGGCGAAGAGCAGACCCATCATCGATATCACCGATAGCGCTCGGTTGACGACGACCACGGCGCAGTTGGGCTACCACTTTGCGGGTCTTAAGGTTAGCAAGCAAGGCCAAGTGGGATTGATACTCACACAAAAGCGGTCTAACTGGCACTTTACGTATGTCATCGGCCGGTCTAAGGGTGTGAAATGGCTCGGCGTTGATTTTACGATTAAACAGGGGAAAAAGCAGGTTTATCATAAGACCACGGGTTGGACAGCTGCAGATTATGGCGACATGGTGACGCCAACGACGACCGCTCAAGGGACGGTTGGTGTGTTAGCCGATAGTAACCGGTACAATTACTACGGTCACGCGGACCGGCAGACGTTGCTGGATTCCCATTTAGAAGCTGCGGGGAACGTGGCGTTAGTCACGCGCAAGCTGTTGGGGCAGCAACCCTTACATAAACGGCTGCAACGGGCCCAGAAGAAGGGGCAGGTTCTGTACGTGTTACCGAACGAGACGGCGCAAGCCTACCGGACTGCTAAACGGGCGTTGGCAACACTTGCCAAACACCGGCATGATTCTAAGACGGACATGCGGCTATATTTGCAAGCTAAGCGGCAATTTAATAAGAGTCTGGCCAGCGTCGAATAAACCACAAAAAATAGGCTTTGCACCAGCACCCCCGCAACAGGGGGACTGGCGCAAAGCCTATTTTTAATCAGTTGGTGTAATTTTCTTTAGCCCAACGCTGCCAGTTCCGGGATAGAGACTCATGCGTTGCGCCCGGTATGACCAATCACCGTGATTGAAGCCGGTTCGGTCAACGTCGTAGACGATTTGATTCGTTTTACGGTCGACCTCGACGAATTCACTGCGTTTCCCCTTGCTAGCATAACCGAAACCAATCAGGGTATTTCCCTTACCGACGGCGTAGCTACTCCCAACGATGTTAGTGAAGTTCCGCTTACCCAGTGATTTCCCAAAGCTCCAGGTCTGGTGGACTGTTCGGTGGCGTTGGTTGATTGAAACGATTTCACCAGCCGACCACTGTTTGGATTGTGTGGTTTTGCCACGAGTGACAGGCACATTATTGTTGTAGAATTCAAGCGCCAGTGTGTTCCCCTGATGCGTATCTTTGTGGATGAGGCTGACGGCATGCTGCCCGCCGTTATAGCGATAGTGCTTGGACCTCGGTTGCAAAAGGTAGTGGTGATAGCTCTTCGGCAACTTGTCCGGTGCGGCGAGAATCCACTTCAGCTTGGTGGTCTTGTAGTTGATGGCAAAAATCATATCCTGGTTACGGCCAGATACGATGAGCTCGTCGCGTTTTCGATCATAGACCATGGAGTTTTGATGGAACCAATCGATTTTACCATCTGGCCGGTGGGTGCCGTCGAATTGCGTATAGGCTGACTTGGGCAGCATGCGTTTCAGGTCGATGACCTTAACGATTTTCGCCGTCTTATAGTTGATTTCAACCATCGTGTCCTCGACGTACTTGCTACTCCCGTCGTCCACCGTTAATAACAGGTTATGGTTCGGCAGTTCGATAGCGTCGTGGTGAATAACCGTGTTTGTGGCCAACTTCGAGTGGTCCTTTCGGGTAGGGAAGAGACCGCTGAAATTATACTGGCGGTAGACGCGACCATAGAAGTCCGTTTCCCGCAGGGCGTTGTACTTGTGTTCACTGGCTGAAATCTTGGTCAGAATCAGTAGGTGATTGTTACTGAGGCGTTTAAAGACGTGTGAAATCGGTGCGGTGCTGTACCAGCGCACCTGTCCGTTGGCGTCTAATCCGTAAGTGGTGCCCTGACTGCTGACAGCAAAGGTCAGACGTTGATTGCCTTTGCCCAACGCCATTTTTTGCGGCTTGCTGGTTTTGAGCGTGTTTTTGCCAATGTCCTTGGGCGTGCCATGCGTGGTCATGGTGTAGGATTTGTCGCCGTTTTCTTTTGTAAACTGAAGCGTCACCCGGTTGGTCCGGTTGACGTAGAGTCCCAAAACCCCGACTGAATGGGTGGTGTGATAACCCTTGAGGTGTTTGGTAATGGTTGTTGCCGGGGTGTCGCCGTGGACGGTCACCTTAACCTTGGTGGCCGCCTGGGTCTTTACTAGAATCAGACCACTCAGCGGTGAGGTCTTGTAAGGATTGACGATGACCTTAGCGTTGGCTGAACCCGGCTTTAAGTCGTTGAGTTGTGACTTGTAGGCTGCACTGAGCCGGTTGGTGGCGGTGGTGTGTTTCGTGGAAAGTGCTGGTCGTAGATTGAGCTTGATCTGGTTCTCCGAGAGAATATTCTTTCGGTGGTAATGCTGGTGGACCAGCAGGAGACGCCGAACGTTATGGCGTTTGTGGTAGGCCGTTGCGCCACCGATAATGATTAGGGCCAAAATGACGCCCAGACTGATTTTCCAAGATTTTTTCATAATATGTAACAAACTCCTTCAAATGATTAACACTAGGACCCTTTAACTTACTTCTGTCATTTTAGCAATTATATTTTTGAATGACAACCGGCCCAGGGCCGGGAAAGGTCGGTACAGGTGCGACACTCTGGGGGATGTGCGTGATGGAATTTTCAGTTGGCAGTATGCAGTAAGAAGTGTAGACTAATTAAAACATGGTGGGTAAATTAATTGGGGAAATGAATTTAGCCATCATTGGAGGAGGACGTTATGGATTCAGAAGATCGCAAAAGATTTAAAGCTGGTGCTCGAAAATTAATTGCTGACCACCGTAGTTTTTATCTATTAAATGGCATTTTAATGGTGGCCCTATTCATCTTGGGAGATTGGGTAACCAAGACTTACTCGTTGGACGTGGAACCGTCAATGCGCGATGAGTTGATGAGCACTGTGCTCTACCTGGTAGCGGGGATGCTGAATGCCGGTGTGAGTATCACCATGATCGATATTGACCGGGGAAAGGTTGATTTCGACAAGCCCGTTGAACGGTCATTTGCTCTGTTTGATAAGTCTCAGTATTTCTGGGGCTGGGTCGGTATTGGCATTATCAGTACAATTTTGGTTGTACTCTGGTCATTGCTCTTGATTGTACCGGGAATCATCAAAGCCTTCTCGTACTCGCAGGCGTTCTATATTTACCGGGATGCCGTTGATCGCGGTGAAGATATTCGTTTGATTGATGCGATTACCCGCTCACGGGAGTTGATGAACGGTGAAAAGGGTTTCATGTTATTGATGGCCCTGAGTTTTCTGCTGTGGTTCTTTTTCGGCGCGATTACGTATGGGTTGGCTAACCTGTTCATTCTGCCATATTTCTGGCAAACGCAGGCTAAGTTCTACAACCAACTGCTACTGAAGCAAAAGAAACAAGAATCTGCGGCGGGGTTTAGACCGTAAGCCTAAATAATCTGAGACGCCACGAGTTGGCGCCTTTTTCTATTTCTAAGGAACTTTTTGGCGGATAACCAAATTTGTTTGCAGAATTGGTCTATCGAGCCAAGGTTGATCGAAAGTTAGCTTAAGCTGGTGGAAAATATGTAGCCAGTCGTGCCAAGAAGGGCAGCAAATGAAACGCTTTCTGATGAAGTGGCGGGGATTAGCTGAGTGGCTCCTTGAAAGGTGGTAGTTAACGGGTGTCCGGTGGCACTGGTAAGTGCCTAAAGCTACCGATGGTGTTAAATACTTCTTGTCAAAATGAGTGTACTAGGTATAATAGTACACGTAGAACACATCGCCAGACACCAAGGGGTGAAAATATGCAAATGAAGGATCAATCGGGTTTGCCGTACTACGAGCAGCTCGTCTTACACGTCAAACAACAGATTGTCCAAGGCATTCTGCAGCCGGGGGATCGGCTACCGTCTGTCCGTGACATGGCGCGGCAAGAACAGCTGAATCCGAATACGGTCAGCAAGGCCTATAAGCAATTGGAGTCTCAGCAGGTCATCACCACCGTCCACGGTAAAGGAACTTATGTCCGTGAAACTACCGAACAACCGGGGGATAGTGCCCAGGTGGTGGCAACGAAAAAACAACTGTTGACCCTACTGACGGAAATCCGTTACCTGGGCGTCCCACTTGAAGAAGTGGTGACTTGGATCAAGGCAGCATACGAGGGGGAAAAGAACCAGTGACCTTACAAGTAAAGCAATTAAGCAAACAAATTGATAAGCGACCAATCATTGAAGACATTAGCTTTGAGTGGGCGCCTGGTGAAATTATCGGGCTGGTTGGTCGGAACGGTGTGGGGAAGACCACGCTTTTTCGAACGATGATGAATCATTACGTGGCTAACGGTGGCGAAGTCCTAGTTGATGGAACGAGCACGCTCGCCAAACCAGCGTTGCAACAACGCCTCTTCTTTCTGGACACGCAATACAACTTTTTAAACAACTACCGGTTATGGGAGTTACCAGACTTTTTCAAACTAGTTTATGGCAAGTTTGATCAGGAACGCTACATGCAGCTGTTGGCTGACTTTAAGCTCAACCGCAACAGCCAGTATCGGCGTTTGTCTAAGGGGATGCGCGCCCTGGTCAACATGATTCTGGCCCTGTCATCGAACGCCACCTATATCATTTTGGATGAACCATTTGATGGGATGGACGTTATTGTGCGTGAAAACATTGCGACCATGATTATTGATGAAGTGGCCGATCAGGAGAAGGGTTTCTTGATTTCGTCCCATGACCTCAACGAGTTGGATGGGCTTAGTGATCGGGTACTGTTGTTAAAGGATGCCAAATTACTTCATGATTATAACTTGGAGGACGTCCGGTCGAAGGCTAAGAAACTTCAATTAGTCTTTAATGGCAAGGAGATTCCGGCGGTGCTGAAGGCACACAGTCAAGTGATTCGGGCCTCTGGTCGCGTTTTAGTCGTGGTGATCACGGACTATACACCAGAGATCGACCAAGAATTGCGAGCACTGCACCCCGTCTTGTTTGAAGAATTACCGTTGACGTTAGAGGACCTGTTCCGTGCTAACTTGGCACACGATACGGGTTACCAATTAATTAAGTAGGGGGGACGGATTCATATGTTAACGACTCAATTAGATCGACTCATTTGGCGCCGTCACCGGAAACTATTTGCGACGATGGCTGTGCTAGCGGTCCTGATCTGTGTTTCCATGACGTTTGCCACTATTTCAGGTTTGAGGTACGTGGATACGACCCAAATCGTGGATGTTAGTATCCGCCGTTGGCAGGTCTATTCGGATGACCAGTTTGTGGCCTATACCACATTTTTCCACTTTATGTTCTTAGGTATCGGGGCCGCCTTCATGAATCAGGACTTGAAGGATAACTTCAATCAGTTCTTGTTTAGTAGTGGTTTTTCACGCAAACAGGTCTACTGGGCCAAGTTACGGATCGTTTTGGCCGTGCTGGTAGGTATCGTCATTGTGGTGACTGGGTTGCAGTACCTGACTTACTGGGTTGCAGCACCAGCAGGGATGGGCTTTCAGCTGGCTTGGCCAGGATTGCTTACTTCCTGGGCCTATGGGCTGATGATGTCCTTTGGCCTCTTCTCTATCGGTTGGTTTGCCGCTTTGATCATGGGTCAAACGGGCACGATGATTCTGACTTTGCTCGGCTTTACAATTTCTTTAGCTGGATTAGACACAATCTATGATAATATGTTACACGGAGGTCCGTTTCACTTGAACGGTTCACAACGCGATTGGACAATCATCTTGACGCTCTTGATTTTTGCCATCGTGTTGGTTATCTGGGGTGCGTACCTCTATAACCGGTCGTCCTTGGAGCATAATGGGGAGTACCTTTTGTTCCCAGGGCTGAAGCTGCCGGTGTACATCGTGTTCGTGGTCTACGTAACGGGGTTAAGTCTCTTTAACCAAGCGGACTTCAATACGGTTCTAATCACCTTTGTCGTGACTGTCGTCTTCGGGTATATTTGGCTCTGGCGGCCACGCATTGGTGAAGCTTGGCATCAATGGCGTCAACATCAATAAAGACTTATTTTGGCTAGAGAGTAGGAATTAAAATTGATTTTAGGTGTCGTAGCGGCTTGGGGAAGCGCAGCCGATACCAAGGGGAGCACGGTTACGTGGGGAACGTAGCTGTGACGATAAACAGGCACCACAACGAATTTCGTTGCGGTGCCTGTTTTTGTTTTCCCTTGAAAGTTAAAATACTGGGGTGCCGGTTTGCCGTCACGTGCCGGCCGGAGCGTGACTACGGTTGTCGCTAATTTTAACTGATGCAGTTTGTGGTGTTGTGGAAATTAATTCAGTGGAATGAAATTTGGATGTGGTAGTGAAGCTACTGAGTGATAAGCTATAATTTCACTCGACTGTGACGTTGATATTGCTAACTCGAACTTTAGGTGGTTCACAACATATTCAGTTTTTTGTTACTCTTCGCGTAAAACCTGCCGCAGCGGTTTACCCTTGGCTAGCTCATCAACTAGTTTATCCAGGTAGCGAATGCGTTGCATGGTGGGGGCGGCAATGGTTTCGACACGCACGCCACAGATAGTGCCCGTGATTTCACTAGCCCGGGGGTTCAGCCGTGGCATTTGGGTGAAAAAGTCTTGAACACTGATGGTCGTCGCAAGTTGCTGCTCAAGCATGGTGTGATCGTAGCCAGTTAACCAAGTGATTGCCTGGTTAAGTTCAGCTGTTGATCGTCCCTTTTTGGCTAGTTTTTGTTGATAGAGGGGGTAGATCTTGGCGAAGGGCATGCTGTAGATTCTGGGTTCTGTCATTGTCAGGATTCCTTTCTAGCTGTGGGTACGGTACCAGTCGTAAATGGCTTGTGCGTTTTGTTGAGGCAGGTAGCGAAGGCGAATGGCTTGGTTACCATTGCCCCGGCGGACGTTGACTGTCAGGTGGGCGAGGTGCGTATGCTTCATCCAAATAGACTGAGACAGACGAACCGACTGAACATTACGCAGTGGGACATAGGTTTGGTCTAGGGTGAAAAGGTGGCCCGTTTGGAGAATTAATAGGTCGTGTTGGAGCCGACTGCCGCCCGTGTGGCGTGCCGCAAACCGGCCGGCTGCCACCGCGATGATTAACCAGATGGGGAAAAGCCACCAGCCAATTGTCGGCCAGAGCCAGGCAATCAGAAGGGCTGGAAGCAAAATAATTAGTACGGCATTACGAATCTGGTACCACGTTCGGCTGACCTGTAATTCTGTCAGATTAGGAGCTTGGGTAGGGAGCCAGTCGACAAATGGGTGAATGGTATCGCGCGCTACCCGTTCATTGATCACCGGTAAAATGGTGAGGTCGTTGTCGTCATCCTTAGCCGCTGCTTTGGAGGCGAGTAGAACTTGGACCGTTTGGAGGTGTAGCCCCCGACGAAGCGGGTTTTGTTTGAAACGCAGGGCTTGGATGCGGTCCAACGGGGCACTGATGGTATTTCGCTGAAGGAGCCCCTTAGCGGTGTGAAGCTGATCGCCGTCGCGAGTTAGGGTGAAGCGATAGTAGTGCAAAAGCGTACCCACGAAGGCCACTAGCCAGGTCAACCCGATGATGATAATCAGGCTACCGATTAGGAATAAGATGGCGAGATGACTGGCTTCGTTGACGAGCAGGTTGGTCCAAGAATGGGGCAGCTTATCGTAAAGTCCTAGTAAGACCAGTAAAAATGGCAAAAAAATCAGGGAAGTCAGTGAAAATTTAATCAGGTCGGCTAAGCTGATTTGGTAGTGTGCTGGAGGAACGCCGACCGGGACGTCTTCGATGACGTCTGGGGTCGATGGGTCACTGACTGGTGCTGCTTGACGCAGTCGATTGATTTCTTGCGCCACCGTTAAAGGAACGGCGGCCAGGCGGGCCTCTGGTTTGCCCTCCTCGTGGCTAGCCGTTTCAATTTGAACTTCCTCTAGATGAAATGGTTGGAGGTAAAACCATTGCTTACGCTGGAGGGTCTGAATCCGAGCGTAGGGGATATGTTCGTGGTGCCGAACTAAGATACCGGAGTGAATGATGAGGGCGTCGGGGGTCACGGCATAAGTTAGCGTTACCCACTTCAGAATTGGCCAAATCAGAAATACAAACAGCATTAGCCAAAGTCCGCCCCAAAGGATGATACGGGGGACCCCGTTCTGCGCTAGTAGAATCACAAAAAGGTACCAATAGTCTTTGATTGAGGTCGCAATGTGTTGAATCAGTCCTAAAATGTTAGTTCGTCTAGGCGTTGTCATGGCGGGCCTCCTGTGCGAGCCGCATGATTTGTTCCCGGAGTTGTTCGGCTTCAGCTAATTCTAGTCCCTCAATATTGTGGTTGGTCGAGGCGGTTGCAATTGAAACCGCCGTCAACTTTTGCCACTGGAGGAGGGGACCAGCCTTTAACGTGACGTTTTGTACGCGGGCAATTGGAATCGCCACCCGTTTTTGAAAGATGAAGCCGGCCTGCATTTCGACGGCTAAATCTGATATTTGGTAGCGCGTAAAGCGATAGCGGTATGGAATCAGTCCCGCCTCGATGAGCGGTTCGGCAAGGGTGATGATGAGGCCAACGATGGTGATCCAAAGGGGCCAGTCCCAGTACCGGTAGGTCAACCACAGTAGGGCGGTGATAACCACGAGCGCGGCGCAGCTCCCCAGTGCGCTGAGCCCCCAGATCAGCTTGATGCGGGGTGGTAGATGGTGGGTCGTTGATGTCATAGATGAAACTCCTCTCCTGAGTTATTTCCAGTGTAGCAACTGACCGTAGCCCTGACAAGTTGAACCCTAGTGACCGCCTTGACGAGCACCGTAGATGGACTCATGGCGGGACTAATTGTTGAACTCAAAGCAAATTGATGCGGATGGCAAATGACTTGAGACAGAGAAGACCGTAACTCTGTTCAAAGTTAGCCTGGCTGCCAAGGGAAAGAGAAATTTTTTTTCTGAAGTGGATTAATGGCAAGCACGATTAGTTAACCGACCGGCGTGATTAAAATAAAAATTAAAAAATTGACAAGCCATGGCGTCTGCAGAGTGTAACGGTTAACCTCAACCTAATTATACTGAATGGTGATTGACGGATACTTTTTGGCCCCGTATAATACCTAACAACAACCAAATAGTCCTTTTAACTTAGTCCCGTGAGGCTAACAAAGGTTCGGTGGAAGTATGCCCTTGGCATGCACCTAGCGGCCTGAATCCTTGCGGAATTTGGCCGCTTTTTTCATGGCCAATTGGTTGAAAGACAAACGATGGAGGAGTTTTATACATGGCACAGATTTATGTAGCAAGTCCGTTCTTTAGTCCCGAACAGGTCGACCGGGTGAAACGCTTGGAGGCCGCTTTGGAAGCCAATCCGACGGTGACAGATTTTTATTCACCCCGGTTGCATCAAGATGCTGAGCATGAACAGTTCACGAAGCCGTGGGCCACAGAAATTTTCCACCGCGATATGGGGCAAATTGCTGCAGCGGACGTGATTGTGACGGTCATTGACTTCGAGGCAAAGAACTTAGACTCCGGCACGGCCTACGAATTGGGCGTTGCTACGATGAGCGATAAACCAATCCTAGCCCTGCAGGAAAAGAACGAAGCGGTCAACCTGATGATTACCGAAAGCATGCACTGGTATACCAAGAACGTTGCCGACTTTGAGACGTATGATTTTAATCAGATGACCCCTGGTGAATTCGTCGGTGAAATCCTTTAATTAAACGTGCTTGCCTTGCCGGGTTCGCAACATGGACTGGAACGGCGCCGGCACAACTTTAAGCCTCACTAAAAGGCGTGAGTCTTAAAGCTTAGCCTTGTTTTAAGTCTCGGTAAAGATCACCGCGATTTAGAACAACGAGGCGCCTGAGCCCATGTTGCGAACCCTCTCGGCAGGACGTTTGATATGACGTCTTTGACTGGATACGGCTCAGTCATGTGAGTTAACTAAGCTAGTGACATCAATTGTGAATCTGACAATCAATGTGTAGCGTGGCAGTTAGGGACAGCTTCGAAGAACTAAAGTGAAAGGTGAGAATCCATGGCACAAGACCTGAAAGCTTCTGGCAACAAAGGCCCGGCTGAGTTTGGTCGGGTCGAATCGATTCCGCTGGCTCATCGGCGGATGTCTAACTGGGACTTATTTGCAACGTGGATCGGGGCTAACGCGAACAATGGGACCTGGTACATTGGGGGAGTCATTGCCGCCTGTGGGTTTCTAACAGCGTCGACCACGTTGGTGATTGTGGGACTGATTTCTTATGCTTTGCTCGCAGTTGCGAGTTACATGGGTTATCGGACCGGCGTGCCAGCCATGGCACTGACCCGGGCATCGTTTGGATTACGGGGGAGTTTCATTCCTTCTGTAATCAACGTGATTCAATTCATTGGGTGGGCTGCAGTGAACACTTTTATTGCGGCGACGTCGATCAGCTATATCTTTGGGGAATTATTTGGCTGGCCACTTTACGGCAAGCCAGGTGGGACGTTTGGCCTGATCGTTGGTATCATTATTATGAGTATCCTGCATTTATTGAGCATTTCGGTTGGGGAAAAGTCTGTGCGGATGATCGAACGGGTCGGCATAGTGTTGGTTGTCATCTTTGTCTTGTGGGAATCGGTGGTCGTCTTTCAAACCGTCTCCTTCCACGACATTGTGTCCTGGCGGCCGCCACACAGCCTGCGGATGTCATCGGGAGTTGCGGCTGATACACTAGCGGCGTTCAACCTAGCCTGGGTAACGGCGGCCTCTGACTTTAGTCGGTTCACGGCTAAGAAGTCGGCAGCGACGACCTATTCCTTCCTGGGGGCTAACTTTGGCCTCTTCTGGTTCGCGTTCATTGGGTTGTTCGCCACGATTGGGACGGCGGTTTCGCTGAACCATTTCGACCCGAATAACTCTGACCCCAGTACGGTCGCTGCTAAATTAGGCTTAGGCATCATTGCACTGTTGGTTATTGTTTTGACCAGTACCACGGCCAACGCGGTCAACTTGATGTCAGCGGGGTCGGCGCTGACAAACATGACGCATCGGTTGTCGTTGAATGTTAGTCTGTGGATTGTGACGTTAACGGCCACACTGGTAACCTTTATTCCGGTATATCTGGCCAGTTTCTTGGACGTATTTGAGACGTTCTTGGATGGGATTGGCATGTTCTTGGGACCAGAGATTGCCATCTTCTTGGTTGATTACTTCTTCTTGAAGCGCAAGCAGTATCAACTAGGTGAGTTTACGAAAGTCCGTGGGGCATACTGGTATACGCACGGGATTAATTGGCTGGCGGTTATCAGTTGGATTCTGGGGGTCGTCTCTTACTGGGGACTAAAGCAGGTCCCAGCGATTGCCAATACCGTTGGTGCAACGTTTATTGCGATGGCCATTACGGCGGTCATCTACTGGTTCTTGATGCGAGCAACCCGGTCACGGGCGGTTCCAGCAAAATAAGTGTTTAAAACTGTGTAACTCAGCGAGGTTTTTGGTGAAGGCCAAGCTGGTTACCAGGCTTAATAAAAATAAAAATCGGGTTCTCGCACCTTTGGCGGGGACCCGGTTTTTAATCATCAACTAGTTAAATTGGTCGCACTGCGGCTCTGTTTGTGGTGGAACATGATTACCGCAGACAGGGGGGAGTTGAGCCACTCATGATGACCAAGCTTGTAGACTCGGAACTTTCGAGGCTTCAAGTTGTGTCCACACCGTTCTTACCCTTAGTTAAGTATAAATCTAGGGAAATACGGACTTGGTACCGCGTTGTATTGAAAATTAACTAGATTTGTCATCCGAAGATGGTTTATTTTGCTAAATTTTGGACCAACAACCGGGCGACTGCCTTGGCCGAAAAGGGATTCTGACCGGTAATCAGATGGCCATCCTGAACGGCATATTCCTTGTAGGCACGGCGCTTCATGAAGGTCGCTCCACGTTGTTCAGCAACTGTTTGATTGAAAAATGGAACGACTGATTGCTTGCCTGCCAAAATTTCCTCAGACTTGGTAAACCCGGTGACGTTGCGGTTAGCAATCAAATATTCGCCGGATGCCGTTTGAATGTTTAGGAGTCCAGCAATCCCGTGACAGACGGCGGTAACGTAACCACCATTGGCATAGATACTGGCTGCGAGGCTCTGGAGCGGTTTATTGTCGAGAAAATCCCACATGACACCATGACCGCCAGCATAGTAAATTGCGGCGTAATCCGCCGGGTCAACCTGCGTTGGTGCTAGTGAATGGGTTAACGCCCGCTGTTGGAAGTCGGCAGTCTCATAGAACGCCATAATTTCGCTGTCTGTGTATTTCATGCTACGCGGATCCAGCGGTATGAAGCCGCCCTTAGGACTAACATAATCGATCTGATAGCCGGCCTGCTGCAGAATCAGGGCAAATTCGGTCGCTTCACCCAGCCACAATCCAGTCGGGTCGGTCGTATTGCCATAGCGTGTCGTATTTGTAAGTACAATTAGGATTTTCTTTAAAGTTTTTGATTGCATATCATCGTCTCCGTAACGTGATCTAAGAGGGTCTTCAATTGATCAATGGCTTTGGTCTGATGCGTGAGATAGTAGAAGTTCCTCGTCCCTTCCCGTCGATAGTCGACGAGCTGAACGTCCTTTAAAATTTTGAGATGGTGTGACACGGCTGGCCGTGAGAGCCCTGTGACGCCGATGAGGTCGGTAACCTGAAGACCTCGATGGATAACCTTCTGATCCAGTAGCGCAATGATAATCGCTTGACGCTTCTGATCTCCCAGTGCGACTAGAAAGTCGCTAGAGCGCGTGAACTCGTGTTTCAACTTGGTTAAATTTGACAATTTATATCACCTGGTCGTTTATTGTTTTAAACCATTAAACCATGCTATCGTCTCTCTGTCAACTTTGATGTAGCAATGATCAGTCTCAAACATATTCGTTGACATTTTTAAACCAATTATGTAATATGGTTTTTAATCGTTCAAAAATATAAACGGAAAAGAGTGCGAAACAGCGTGTTCAAAACTATGAAAGCCGCCGTAATTACTCACTATCAGCAAGCCATACCCAACATCAAGACCGTCGCCATGCCTACGCCGCAACCAACCGACGTGCTAGTCAAAATCAAAGCAGCCAGTATCAACCCCATCGACCTGAAAACGATGGCAGGTGGCCTAAAAATATTACTACCCTACCAGATGCCACTGATCATCGGCAGTGATTTTGCCGGCGAAGTAGTGGCTGTGGGCACCGACGTCACAACCTTTAGGATTGGCGACGCCGTGTACGGTCGGCCTCGTAAGAACCGGATTGGGACCTTCGCAGAATACTTGGCGGTCGATGCTACCGATATCGCCTTAAAGCCCCGCAACCTCAGCTTCAAGGAGGCTGCTGCAATGCCACTAGTCGGTTTGACGAGTTATCAGGCGCTCCACGATATCCTACAAATTAAACCTGGCCAACACGTACTGATTCAAGCCGGTTCGGGGGGCATTGGCACAGTAGCCATTCATTTGGCCAAGCGCCTCGGTGCCATTGTCGCGACCACAACCAGCCCGCGAAATTTCGATCTCGTTCGCAAGTTGGGCGCCGACCGCGTCATCGATTACCATACTGAAAACTTTGCGGATGCGCTGACGGATTACGACGCTGTGTTTGATACTCTAGGTGGAAAAAATCTCGAGCAAGCCTTCTCAATCGTCAAGCCAGGCGGCCAGGTGGTCAGCATCTCCGGTTTGCCTAATGCCCGTTTTGCAAAGGCATATGGTCTCCCACGATGGAAACGTGCCCTCTTCAGACTAGCAACGCATCGGCTAAATCACGTGGAAAAGCAGACACAGGTAGCCTACCGTTTCCTCTTCATGTGGCCCAGTGGTACTGAGCTGGCAGAATTAACGCGCTTGATAGAACAGGAGCAATTGCGCCCAATTATCGATCGCAGCTTTAATTTTTATGAACTGAATCGTGCGCTAGCTTACGCTAAGAACGGACACGCTCGCGGAAAAATCATCCTTAAAATTAGTTAATCAAAAAGGTCGGGGATCTCTAACTGATTAATTTTAGGTTTACGAAATAGACCAAGAACAGACTTGGTGGAAACTATGAGACCGTCATTTTCCAGCCCATAACTGGCGGCCGGTATGGTGGAAGAATACACAAGTTAATATTGGTGTTATAACAACCTTTAAGCCGTAAAAAAAGAGCTAGGTATGAGTGATTTCATACCTAGCTCTTGGGCGTATCATCAGGCTTACTTACTGGTTTTCAACCATTTGATGATGGACGGCCAACTTTCGTGGTTAACAATCAACCGTGGCGTCTCATTCAGATTGGTTTGGCTGGTGACGATACCAGAATCCAGCGTA
Organism: Levilactobacillus tongjiangensis; assembly: GCF_003946345.1. Classification (GTDB taxonomy): domain Bacteria; phylum Bacillota; class Bacilli; order Lactobacillales; family Lactobacillaceae; genus Levilactobacillus; species Levilactobacillus tongjiangensis. The sequence goes on along the minus strand of NZ_RHNY01000011.1, from coordinate 11,141 downwards.
GCCACCCAGTTCAATTGTTGATGAGCCAGGAAGTTGTTGATTTGCGTCGTTCCACCACCATAGGGGTAGGCGAACGCGTTCGCTGTCACACCAGTGTGGGCTTTGAGTTCCTTGGCAGATAGGTGGAAGTCCCGTTCAAACTTTCCTAGGTAATGGGGTTGCATGAAGACGGGTTCCATTTTAGCCGTTAAATGATGCAGGTTATGCGTATGCAAGCCCAGCGTCATCTTGTCGCCCATCAGCTTCTTAGCCGCCTTGATCTGAGACCAAGTGGCCATTTGGCTACCTTCACGGTATTGGCCGGTGTTCCCGGTGATCACGAAGGCTGTGAAAGGAAAGTTGTATTTTTTCATCACGGGTACGGCGTTGTCCAAGACACTACGGTCAATATCATCAAAGGAAAGCACGGCGTACTTGCCTTTGATCGGTTGATGACTCGCAACCATTTGGGTCATTTGTTCGGATGAAATGATCTTGACGTGATTGTCATGTAATTCCTTCATCTGTGCCGCAAACTCGCTAGCAGGAACGTTGAATTCGTGTAGTTGAGAGTTATTTGAGAGCTTTTGTGCGATTTGGGTGGGCACGGTTCCCTTAACAACCCGGTGGTAACAAAAGACCATGATACCGTTCTGGTCTTTTTGGAAGCGGGCGGGTAGGGCATAGCTTTCTTCCGTGTTGTGTAACTTAACGGCTTGGCGTTGGAAGGTCCAACCGAGGCCAAAGACCAGGGCTATCAGGAGGCCAATCAAGAGGCCTTTTCGTGAGCGGGGCGTCATGCGTGACCCTCCTTTTTAATGTGAATCCAGCGGTAAATGCAGTAGATAGGGACAATAATCAGCAAGCACCCAATCAAGATGAGAAAACCGTTGTTTGCATGTGGTGTCAGGTTCAGCAGTAAATAAATGCTGACCAAGCTGTCACTGTAGATTCCCATTTTGAAGGCAATGTTCATGCACACGACCAATGCAACGAAAGCCCACAGGGCAATTAAGATAATAATGCGGACGAGGTGGCTGACGTGCCCCGTCTGGTGACGAATGACGGGATCAAAATTCGATTGTTTTTTCATAATTAAATACCTCGATCCGGACTACGCCAAGTGCCACGGCGCTTGGGATCAATGATGTACGAGGAAATGGCGGCCAAACAACTGATCAAGTTGATCATCCAGTAGTACAGCACGTAGATGGGCACCAGCAGCAGTTCTGGCCCAGCCAGTTTGGCCGTGACTTGAGAAGCCAAGAAGCCCAATGTGAACTGTACAAAACTAAGAATCAACAGGATCAATAGCAGGTTTCCATCCAATGATAGGCCGTGCAGAAAAATCAATTTGATGGTGTAGGTCAGGACACTGAGCGCCGTCATTAGAGCCCAAATGTTACTGATGACCGTTTCAAGTAACAGGAAGCGTTGGCCCCATGGGTTACGGTAGAAGCCACGCCAGTTGGTGAAGAGGACTTCTAGGCCCCCACGTGACCAGCGTTGACGTTGCTTGATCAAACCACGAAAGCGTTCGGGAACCAGAATCCAACAAACAGCGCGAGGTTCGTAGGCCACTCGCCAGTTGTGCCGGTAAAGTCGCCAAGTGATGTCGATATCCTCGGTCATCACGGCCGGATTCCACCCACCGACGTCCTCTAAGGCTGACCGACGAAAGGCAACAATTACCCCAGATACCGTGGTAATGCTCCCAGTTAGGTAGGCCTGTGCTTTCTTGATGATATCGATCACGCCGACGTACTCCAGTAACTGCAGACGACCTAAAAGGCTCGACCGGTTGCGGACGACTGGTTTTCCAGTGACTGCCCCGTAATCTGGTTGCATGGTCAGGGTCGTGATGAGTTGGGTCACAGCGTCGGGAGCCAATAAGGAGTCAGCATCGATACCGACTAAGTAGTCACCCTTAGCTGCTTTTAAGCCCTGGTTCAACGCGTTGGCCTTGCCCTGGTTAACGGGGAGGCCGACAACGGTGATAGGCAACTCGTCGGCCCACTGCATTTTTAAGTCGTGCATGATGGCCAGCGTGTCGTCAGAACTACAGTCGTCGATCAGGACGACCTCGTATTTTTCATATTCTAGTTCAGCCAAGGACTGGACGGCCGATCGGAGTGTATCCGATTCGTTATGAGCTGGAACCAATATCGAGACGAATGGTTCAGTCGTCAGCTTGAGTGATGGGCGTACTTGATGACGCCTTAAAAGGCCTGAGAATAGGCACCCAGTAATCCAAATAATGGAAACGAAAATTGGGTAGCCCACCACAAAGCCGGTGTTCAGATTGTTAAACCACATAACTTATTATTCTCCCCCAGAATGTGTCGTTCATGCTATTAAATAGACGGCCTTGAGAATACCACAACCAACGTATTCAGGGAATAGCAGATGGCAAATGTGGGGGAAACTTAAGGAGTTATTAAGAAAGTCATTTCTAATTTCGATTCGCTGAGCGGGGCTGACGGCTGTTTAGACTGGACCGTGGTAGAATGAGGGAGAAAGCAAGTATGGAGGGTGATCGAATTGATGCAACAGATGCCAATTTTACCGTTAGTCGATCGGTTAACTGAGGGGCAGAGCGTGACGCTGTCAACCAGTGAGGGCGCCGATGTTCGGATCTCACCAGAAGTTCAAGACGGCCAACTGACCGGAAACTTTACCAGTAGCGTTTTACCGGGAATTCGGTACGACGATCCCCGAATCATTTTAAAAGAAACCTTAGCGGAATTCGATGAACGTGGCGTGACCATTACTAGCATCGACTGAGAGAGAACGTGCGGGTAACGGGCCCCTGAGCTGGTGGTGGATTTAACCACAGCTCAGGGGTTTTCGCTATCCAACTCGCGTGGGGGGAGAGGATTGCAGTGAAAATTGATTTTGCCATGTTGACGGCCAAAGACATTTTGAAACTGCGGCTGTTAACGTTTATCAACGACCATGGACAACGTTTTAGTTTGACTGCCTTTGCGACGGCGGCCGATGTGAGTTATTCACGCGCCTATCACGTGTTGCTTAATTTGCGGACTGACCTATTAGTCTTGGATGGCACCACGAGTTTGAGCAAGGATCACCTGGAAACGATGGTTTCAATGGATACGTACCGCCACTGGCTCTATTTACAAAGTATCCCGTATCAGGCTTTACTGGCGACGATTACATCTCAGTCGCAGGAAACGGCGGACTTCTGTGCGCGTCACGATATCAGTTTATCCACCTTTAATCGCCGAATGCGGCCGATGAAGTTGCAACTGGCGCAGTACAACTTACAGTTAACGGCCAGTCCCTTGCAGGTCGTGGGGGATGAAGCCTTGATTCAGCTCTTTTATTTTATGTTGTTTACCACCACGTTGACGCCGGTGGTCGGCTTACCCCGGCTAGCGAAACGTTTGGTGACCCTTCACGATGAACTGGTGCAGACCTATCAGTCTTCACGACTGTATCAGGACTCTGCTAGCTTGGCGCAACGACGAGACCTCATGATCACGATAGCGCTGTTGCGGTTGGAGCAGGGACACCGATTCGAAGCGCTGCGGTTCCCGCTGGCTCACCTAACAGATCTCCGTGCGTTGGCCGAGCAAATGCAGGCCCAGTTGGGGGATTCACCACAGGAGGTTCTGACGGAACTGGCGACGCTGGATTATTTACTGACGAGTTCGCCGTACTTTGTGCGAGCTTTACAGCCACAAGCTATGGCTCGGTTGTACCGGGGACTCAAACAACACGGTGGCTTTTATCAATTGGCGCCGGGGGTCACTGAGCTTGAGGACTACGCCAGTGGAGCGGATTGGTTTGCCAACTGGCTCTTTGCACTCTGCCAATTCATGCTCCTCTTTCGGGTCGATCCGCTATTACGTCCAGAAATTACAGCGTTGTACCGACCAACGCCAGCATCCATGGCGGCGGCTTTGGCTTTGGCTGATAGTATGGGGCGGTTGTACCCCGGCCAAGTGGGGCCAGCCGACTTGCGACTGGTGCAACGCTACCTGAGTAAATATACGAACGGGTTGACGTTGACGGCGGCTAAGGTTGAGATCTTAGTGACCTACGACATGATTGGTGTGACCACGGATATTTTCAACAGATTGTTGAGTGGTATCGTGCACCTAACCTTACTCACTAATCAAACGGTGATTGATCAGACTCATCGGGATAATTATTTGGTGGTGTACGGTATCGACCCGTTAGCGGCTGAATTTGCGCAACGTCATCAGTTGGAGGCCTTTCACTGGGTCAAGGAACTGGAGTACGGTGAAAATTTGGATCGGCTGATTCGAACGTTGCGTCACCACGAGCTGTCACTTTTTGCGCTGGACTTTAATAACCGGAGTAGTCAGATTGCGCATCGGGACGGCGTGAACGGCGGCTAAACTGGTTAAACATTCATGAATGATTGGCGGGGGAGACTGTGACGTAGGTCAGGGCCTCCCTTTACTTTGTACTCCCGTCTGTCCTGAAACTTTGTGGTATCAGGGGAATGCGGCCGATAATAGTGAGTAACTAACGGTTGAAGTTCGAAAACCGTTATCAAGCCAAGAATAGTACGGCGTTATAGACTTAAAACTAGTCCTATCCAGCCACCTACGGCTGTCAGAGATTCCACCTGCTGTGGGGAACGCCTACGGCCTGAAAAGCGGTCCTTCGGCTCGGTTTGGAGCCCGGAGAAACCACCAGTCTCCAAACACGTCCCACGCTGTAAGCCGAAAATCGGCTAACACCGTCGACACAGCTGGCTCCACCTCTGACCACCTCCGGTTAAACAGGTTCTTGAAAACTAAGCTAGCTTAATTGCCTGAATAGCGGTACTTACGCAATATTATTGGCGCTCCACTGGGTAGCCGAGAGTGAGCCAAATTTGGACTCAGCCGTAGGATTTTCAAGTGGCTTTCTTGAAAATGGCGACTTGAAGACGTGTTTTGCGGCTTCAAGCGAGGGGCAAGACCGCTTTTTGGCTTGTCCCGTCCTTCCCACCGCGTTCCGGTCCAAATTTGGCGAACGGTAAGGCGGCAATTTCCCACTATGTCCGACTAACCCCTGACACCCAACCCTTGTTGTATCAGGCACAGTGGGTGTTTCAGTGCTTTCAACCTTTAAGTGAGTAATTGATGCAAAAACCTACTATATATAAAGGCTATCAGCTAGTCTCAAAGATTAGGTGGTGGGCCACAATATTAGGTGGTTGATGTAGCGGCAACTTACAAGTGGCCTTCAGGGGCTGATGGGCTGCAAGTTGCGGGTGACTATTCACCTTACCCACTGGTTGCAGTTAATATTGACGCCGTTAGCCTAATTTGCGGTAAAATAAGAGGCAATTAATGACGGGAGGTGGCGTGATGACGCCAGCAGCTTTTAGTACCGGAAGGGTTCAAGTGAATAAGACGATTGCGGAACTGCGTCGGCTGGGTAAGGGTGCTCGGGAACAGGTCTCGTTTGAACAGCTTGGCGCTTACCACCCCGTTGATCGAGACAGTAACCTCTTGATGGATCGCATTCGGCAGTTATTGTTGCCGGAGCTTTTGCCGGAACGAACCCAGCGCATGGGGGCGTCGACTTTCTCTTTTTTCCGAGGAACGGCGGAATTAATGGAAGCCGACTTGCGTGAGCAGTTGAACACACCCATCACGACCTTTATTTGTGGGGATGCCCACATCGGAAATTTTGGATTTTACGCATCGCCTGAGCGCCGACTACTATTTGATTTGAATGACTTTGATGAAGCGGGGATCAACCCCTGGGAGTGGGATTTGAAACGGTTGTTAGTCAGCGTACTTTTAGCGGGTGAAGCAAATGGCTTTAAGGAAAAGAAACTGCGGCAATTATTACCACTGGTTGCTGAGAGCTATCGCAAGAGTAACAAGCAGATGTTTGAGCAGACGACCTTGGCCCGCTTCTACCCATTGAACGAAGTGGACCGGCTGTTGAAAGCTAGTGCGTTGGACAATGATAATTCTCAGTTGTTAACAACGATTATCAATCGGGCTAATAAGCGAGACTCAGAACAGGTCGTTCGGAAATTTACGACGCTGGATGTCCGTGGTAACTTGTGTTTTCGTGAAAATGCACCGCGAACCATGCACGTGGATGACGACGTGACCAGTCATATTGCGACTTACTTCGCGGCGTATCGGCAGTCTTTACGGCCAGACGTGAACCTGTTACTTTCGCAGTATCACATTACGGACATTGTTCGGCACAGCGTGGGGGTTGGTAGTTTTGGCTCCCGTTGCTATCTCGTGCTGCTGACGAGTATTGATGGTTCCCACTTGGTATTACAGGTCAAAGAGGCATTGCCAACTCGACAGGTTGGTAGTCAGGCAGAGACTGAGATTACGGTGGCCCTTGAACAAACGGAAGGGCAACGAATCGTGGACTGTCAGAAAATCTTGCAGTCGGCTTCGGATCCCTTCTTGGGTTATTTCGCTGGGCAACAGCAAAGTTTTTATGTTCGACAATTTCGGGATATGAAGGAATCAATCGATCTGACCCAACTCGACTGGGATCAGTTCCAGAGTTATGCGAATACTTGTGCCTGGACGCTGGCCATTGCCCACTGTCAAAGCCCAACGGCTGCAGAAATTCGCGGGTACATTGGGAGTGGCAAGCACTTTGATGAGAATCTGGCCGCGTTTGCCTGGGCTTACGCTGAGCAGGTTAAGACGGACTATGCTACCTTTAAGGACTACAGATTGGCCTAAGCAGGTCGCCACAGAAATGTGGTCGTGGTACAATGAAAGCGGATACAAAATTGATTTGGAGGGAGTGGGGCGCATGGTGGAGCAGGATCAGTTACAACGCCTGACCCAAATTTATACGGTTGTGACGCAGTGTTACAATCAACCCCTGGCGGATATGGCAGTCAACTTGCCACAATGTCAACTGTTGGGGTACGTTGGCGGTGAACAACTTTCAGTGGCCCAGGTCGCTCATAAATTAGGGTTTTCGGCGACCCGGACGTCCAATTTGGTGGTTGATTTATGTAAGCGGGGCTATCTTAAACAACATGTTGCCTCGAATGATCGGCGCCGACGGTACTTGGCTTTAACGGTACAGGGCCAACAACAGCTGGATGTGATTCAGCAGCAATTACCAGATATTTTACATAAGACGCTTCAGGAACTATATGGGGCGGCTAATTGAGTCGTGCGGGTAGTGCGGTTCCAAAAAAAGGCAAGAAAAAAATCGGGAGTGACTATCAGCAAGTTGGCTGGTAAGCTACCGATTTTTTGTTGGCGATTTAAGTTGGGTAGATTCTCTTAAGCGGGTAATGGCGTCGGCAAGTAGACCGCCAATCACCACGATGGCAAGTCCGCCAAAGCCCAGTCCTCCGAGACCGATAACAGCAGCGGTGATGCGGAGGTTGATTAGTGCGGCCAGTCCGGCAAGCACAATGATCGCAATGAATAAGGGGGCAAGCATATCAATGAAAATTCGTGTGTTGGTCATTTAATTCACCACTTTCTGTAAAAAACAATATGAAGGATATTATGTTGCAAACTCGTTGAAAATGCAAGGATAATTTGCGTTTTCAGGGTTATTTATTTAATGGGTCATATAAAAATAAAGTTAGGGACGTTTAAAAAAGTCTTTACAATTACTGATGGGCCAGTATAATGGTGAAATACCATTTAGAAAGAGGAGTTGAAAACATGACAGACAACGTTTCAACGAAGCCGACTAGTATTGGCGGTTACGCAAACGGCCCGTCATTGGAAGAAATTAACGGGACCGTGACGATTCCAAAGGAAAAGGGCTTCTTGAAGAACTTACTGGCCTTTTCTGGTCCCGGTGCATTAGTTGCCGTGGGGTATATGGATCCAGGAAATTGGGTGACGTCAATCGGTGGGGGTGCCAAGTATGGTTACCTGCTGATGTCTGTAATCTTGATTTCGAGTTTAATCGCGATGTTGCTTCAGTACATGGCGGCTAAACTGGGCATTGTGACGCAGATGGATTTGGCCCAAGCCACTCGGGCACATACGGGTAAGCGGATTGGGGCTGTGTTGTGGGTCATGACAGAGTTGGCCATCATGGCGACTGATATTGCGGAAGTAATTGGGGGCGCGATTGCCCTGCAACTGCTATTCGGGGTGCCACTAATTATCGGGGTTTCCCTGACCGTTTTCGACGTCTTACTACTATTACTATTAACTAAACTTGGGTTTCGTAAGATTGAGGCCATTGTGCTGTGCTTGATTACTGTGATTTTAGTAGTCTTTGCTTATGAAGTTATCATTGCGCAACCGAACATGGGGGCAGCGGTGGCCAACTTCATTCCACGTCCAGAGATTGCGCATCCAGGGCAGTTAACAATGGCGCTGGGGATCGTGGGTGCAACGGTAATGCCACATAACCTCTACTTGCACTCTTCCATTTCCCAGACACGGAAATTCAACCGGGAAGATCCTCAGGAAATGGCTCGGGCGGTTAAATTCACCACTTGGGATTCTAACATTCAATTAATTGGTGCGTTTGTGATCAACTGTCTCTTACTGCTGCTAGGGGCAGCCATGTTCTTCGGTAAGAGTACTGATCAGTTGGGTACGTTTGGTAATCTGTACGCTGCATTGCAAGACAACCATTTGGCAGGGGCCGTTGCGTCGCCAGTGCTGTCAACGCTATTTGCGGTCGCCTTGCTCGCTTCGGGTCAAAACTCAACAATTACGGGAACCTTGACTGGCCAGGTCATCATGGAAGGCTTCGTGAACATGAAGATTCCGCTTTGGGTGCGGCGACTGGTGACCCGGTTGATTTCCGTGGTCCCCGTTATCGTTATTTCTATCATATATGGTGGTAGTGAAGCGGCGTTGGATAATCTCTTGGTTAATTCGCAAGTCTTCTTATCAATCGCCTTACCGTTCTCGATGATTCCGTTGACGATTTTTACGTCATCGAAGAAGATCATGGGGGAACAGTGGGTCAATAAAAAATGGGTGACGATTCTGGCGTGGGTATGTACGATTGTGCTGACCATTTTGAATGTTCAGATTGTCTGGACCACGCTGACCGACCTCTTTTAAGCAACTGGTGTATTGACTTTTCGCCGGTGTCCCGGTATCATCGAGTTCATAAGCTAGGAAACAGTTCAGTAGTGAGGGCGGCTCCGGTCAAGAGATCTGACGGTGCTGGGAGTCAGAACGTCCGTCTTCACGAATTACGCTGCGGAGCGGCCGAGTAATCGGCGGGTCATTCCGTTAAAAATGACGAGCGGTTGTCAATTGACAACAACTTGGGTGGTAACGCGGATTTCAATTCGTCCCTGATGGCCTTGGGCCATTGGGGACTTTTTTGTTGAGACAAACACTGTAGGAGGAAAAGAATATGTCGATTATTGATGAGTTAAAGTGGCGCGGTGCTATCAACCAACAGACTGATGAAGCCGGTTTAGGTGAATTGGTCAATGAAAAGGCCGTTGGTTTGTACGCTGGGATTGACCCAACTGGGGATTCCATGCATATTGGCCACTTGATTCCGTTCATGATTCTGAAACGATTCCAATTAGCGGGTCACCGACCATACATTGTGATTGGTGGGGCTACTGGTTCTATTGGGGATCCTTCAGGTAAGAAGGCAGAACGGGTTCTGCAAACGATGGATCAAGTACGCCACAACCAAGAGTGCCTGACGGGCCAGATGGAACACCTCTTTGGCCAAGATGGGTCCTTTAAGATTGTAAACAACTACGACTGGTTGTCTAAGGTTTCTCTGTTGGACTTCTTACGGGATTACGGGAAGCTGTTTAACGTGAACAACATGTTAAATAAAGAAGTCGTTGCTTCACGGTTGGAAGTGGGGATTTCTTACACGGAATTCACCTACCAAATTCTGCAGTCAATTGATTTCCTTCATTTATTTGAAGCAGAAGATGTTCAATTGCAAATTGGTGGTGCTGACCAGTGGGGGAACATCACAGCTGGGATTGACCTGATCCATAAGCAAAAGGGTGCAGATGCTAAGGCTTACGGGTTGACCATTCCGTTATTGTTGAAGGCTGATGGAACTAAGTTTGGGAAGTCTGAAGGCGGTAACGTTTGGCTTGATCCTGAAAAGACGTCGCCTTACGAATTCTACCAATTCTGGATCAATACGGATGATCGTGATGTCATCAAGTTCTTGAAGTACTTTACCTTCTTGGACCAAGACGAAATCAAGCGCTTGGAAGACGCCGTAGCAGCTCATCCTGAAAAGCGGGAAGCCCAGATTCGCTTAGCTGAAGAAGTGACTGAGTTCGTGCACGGTAAAGAAGCTGTGGTTGAAGCACAACATATTACGAAGGCGTTGTTCTCCGGGGATGTTGCTGAGTTAACGGCTAATGAAATTGAACAAGGATTCAAGAAGATGCCTTCTGTGACAGTGAATGCTGACAAGAAGAACATTGTTGAATGGTTAGTTGATGATACTAAGATTGAATCTTCTCGTCGTCAGGCACGGGAAGATTTGACTAACGGTGCTATTCGCATCAACGGGAACAAGGTTACGGATACGGATGCAGAGATTGATCCAGCCAGCGCCTTTGATGGCAAGTTTGTCATTGTTCGTCGTGGTAAGAAACGGTACTTCTTGGTACGTGTAGCAGGTTAGGTTAACTTTTAGAGAGCTGTAGAAATCCAATTGGGGGTTTCTACAGCTCTTTTTGAGTGGATGATTGGGAAATGGCGGCATATATAAATAACCCCGAACATTCGTCGGGAACGTTCGGGGTTATTGCTGGCTAAAATAAAGCCGAACGGTTATAATTAATAAATCAGGAAACACACGGCCGTCGGGTAACTATTTTAGGCGGTTTCAAGCGTAAAATATGTCTTTGAAAAAAGATCCATTTGTTTTCATATTTTAGTTGACGTGCTGGTTCCTGGTTGGTATAGTTATATACGTTGTCACGGCGATTCATCAGCTAGACCAATTCGAAAGATTGAAATTAGTTGTTGACAGTTGTGTTAATAAAATGATATATTATTCTAGTTGTCTCATTGAGACGGCGGTCAGTGAGGAACGTTGTTAAATTAAACTTCCTGTTGACATCATATTGATTGAATGATATGATTATTAAGTTGTCTGCGAGAGCGGATAACTGGTAGACCTTTGAAAACTGAACATTGTTTCGACAAACCAAATATGTGTAGGGCGGTTTGATACTTGGTATCAAACCC
>NZ_RHNY01000010.1 GCF_003946345.1 Levilactobacillus tongjiangensis | reverse complement strand
TCGGAGTCTGAGTCACTGTCGGAATCGGAATCACTGTCAGAGTCTGAGTCACTGTCGGAATCAGAATCACTGTCGGAGTCTGAGTCGCTGTCGCTATCTGAGTCACTGTCAGAGTCTGAGTCGCTGTCGCTATCTGAGTCACTGTCGGAATCTGAGTCGCTGTCGCTATCGGAATCACTGTCGGAGTCTGAGTCGCTGTCGCTATCTGAGTCGCTGTCAGAGTCTGAATCACTGTCGGAATCAGAATCACTGTCGGAGTCCGAATCACTGTCGCTATCGGAATCACTGTCGGAGTCTGAGTCACTGTCAGAGTCGGAATCGCTGTCGGAATCAGAATCGCTGTCGCTATCGGAGTCGCTGTCGCTGTCGGAGTCTGAATCGCTGTCGCTATCGGAATCACTGTCGGAGTCTGAGTCACTGTCAGAGTCGGAATCGCTGTCGGAATCAGAATCACTGTCGCTATCGGAATCGCTGTCAGAGTCTGAGTCGCTGTCGCTATCGGAATCACTGTCGGAATCGGAGTCGCTGTCGGAGTCTGAATCACTGTCGCTATCTGAGTCGCTGTCGCTATCGGAATCACTGTCGGAGTCTGAGTCACTGTCGGAATCGGAATCACTGTCAGAGTCTGAGTCACTGTCGGAATCAGAATCACTGTCGGAGTCTGAGTCGCTGTCGCTATCTGAGTCACTGTCAGAGTCTGAGTCGCTGTCGCTATCTGAGTCACTGTCGGAATCTGAGTCGCTGTCGCTATCGGAATCACTGTCGGAGTCTGAGTCGCTGTCGCTATCGGAGTCACTGTCGGAGTCTGAATCGCTGTCGCTATCGGAGTCGCTGTCGGAGTCCGAATCACTGTCGCTATCGGAGTCGCTGTCGGAATCAGAATCACTGTCGGAGTCTGAATCGCTGTCGCTATCGGAGTCGCTGTCGGAGTCCGAGTCACTGTCGCTATCGGAATCACTGTCGGAGTCCGAGTCACTGTCGCTATCGGAATCACTGTCGGAGTCTGAGTCGCTGTCGGAGTCTGAATCGCTGTCAGAGTCTGAGTCACTGTCGGAATCGGAGTCGCTGTCGCTATCGGAATCGCTGTCGCTATCGGAGTCGCTGTCGGAATCAGAATCACTGTCGGAGTCTGAATCGCTGTCGGAATCGGAGTCGCTGTCAGAGTCTGAATCGCTGTCGCTATCGGAGTCTGAGTCACTGTCGGAATCGGAATCGCTGTCAGAGTCTGAATCGCTGTCGGAATCAGAGTCGCTGTCGCTATCGGAATCACTGTCGGAGTCTGAGTCACTGTCAGAGTCTGAATCGCTGTCGCTATCAGAATCACTGTCGGAGTCCGAATCACTGTCGCTATCATCAGTTGCTACAATTGCCTGGTTTGCATAAGAATGTGCATCTGAGGCTGCACTAGATGCATGATCCTTAGATTCCTTGGCGGCTGAAGCAGCTGCGGAAGCTTGTTTTGCATAGCTAGAAGCGGCAGAGTTGTCAGCTTCAGCTTCAGCTGATGACGCCGCTGAGTATGCTGCGGACGCTGCATCTGCTGCGGATTGCGCTGCAGACGCTGCAGAAGTAGCAGTTGACGCTGCAGTTGAGGCTTGCGCTGCGTATGAACTAGCATTTGATCCGTTTTCAGCGTATTGCTGTGCCACGTTCCCATAAGAGTTGGCAACACTAGCATAGTCAGCTGCTTCGTTGGCCGCATCAGTTGCGAGACTTGCTGATGAAGAAGAACCATTCGTGTAGCTAGAATCAACCGTTAAGTGAGCTTGGCCTAACGTACTGATTGACGTCTTACCATCAACAGTGGCCGTTACAACTAACGTGTAGTAGCCCTGATGAGCTGCCGTAATTTCGTCAATGTTCAGGTTGGCATTCGTTTGACCATCAATTGCTGTGCCTTGACTACCTGCAGTTGCAGAGTAGTACCACTGGTAAGTCAAATTGCTACTAGTTTCATCAGTTTCCATTTCTGGTGACCAGGTGAATTTATCACCGGTATTAGCATTCTTATCTGCCAAACCGTTACCAACCGTAACTACTTTACTTGCGGTGTAGGTCGTTTGATCAGCGTTTGTGATGGTTACAGTAATTGTTACCTTTCCCGCTGACGATGCAGAGGTTGGTGTAACAACCCCATCAGAGTTAACCGTCGCAATTGATTCATCACTGCTGGACCACGTAATGTCACCAGTAGCGTTACCAGGGTTAGTCGTTGCCGTGTAATTACCAGAGGTATGCGTATCTGAACTGTTCAGGATGTAATCATCCCCATCAATGCTAATACCAGTAGCAGGAATGTCACTGTCATAAACATCGATCGCAGATAATTGGCTCCAGAAGGAACCGGTAATCGTACTTGTCCCCGTGTAGCTAGCGGATGATTGAAAGGCCAGTGATCCAGTGAAGTCATCTGCAATTGTTACGGACATAGTACTTGCAGCCGTGGCTGCACCTGAATACCATGGCGTAGTATCAGTCAGTGTGTAGCTAGCAACGACTTTACCGCTGGCGTCTTTAATATCGCCTGACTCGGTAGTTGAGTTGAACAGTCCGCTACCAACTGCGTTAACCTTCTGCCAAACCCCGTTAATCTGAACATACCAGGTTGCAGTATGGGTTGCGTTGATGGCTCCCAATCCAGTGGTAGCACTGTTACTAAGCGTAATCGTCTTCCCCGAAGTAGTGGAAGTCGTCTTCGTTGCTTGCTGGGTGAACCCACCAGAAATAATTACCCCCAGCAGAGACCATGCATCAGCAGATGGCTTTCCTTTGTAAGAACCCAAGTTGTTAGAATACATCACAGCATATTTAGCATTCTCCGTTGCAGCTGAAGCCGCTACCGTAGCAGTTGAAGCTAACTGTGCTGAGGCAACTAATTCTGCGTCAGCTGCCGTGGAGTATTCACTAGCCATAGCGAAGTTACCAGCGGCAACTGCTGAAGAAGCCATTGACATGTAGTTGTTAGCTTCGTTGTTAGCGGCATCAGCCGTAGCTGCAGCAAACTGGGCGTCTTGAGCGTAGCTTGCGGCGGCAGTGACATAGGAAGCTCCTAAACTGGTGTTTTGCGTCATAGCTGCGGCTAAGGAAGCTGCCGTTGAGCCAGCGGTTTGTGCAGACGCCGTAGCTGCTGAATCAATCGCAGCAGTTGAAGCAGCGGCCGTGCTCGTTGCAGATGACTGTGCTTCTACAATCGTCTTAGTAGCTAAACTAGCGGAACTAGCAGCCGCATTAGCGGAGTTTGTCGCCCATTCCAACAGTGTCAACGAGTTGTTGGCTTGTGCCTTGGCATTAACTAAATCACCATCCGCGGCAAATGAAGCTGCCTTCTTTGAAACTTCAACAGCAGAGCTTGCATACATGGAAGCTTCTGCGTTGGCAGCGATTGCTGCGGCATTGGCTGCAGAAGCCAGGTCTTGATAATTTGGTGCCGAGGCAAAGGCGTTCGCCGCATCGGCTGCATTTGAGTTCGCAATTTCTGCTTGAGCACCCGTTTTAATGGCTGCAGATGATGCCGTTGCTGCGTAACTGGATGCCAAGTATTTGTTAGCATTTTCTTGTGCAGTTGCTGCGTTGTATGCTTGATCCAAGTGACCAGCCGCCGTCGAGGCCGCTGAACTGGTCAACACACCGTAGGAACTAGCAGCATTTTGTGCCACGAGAGCTGCAGCCGCATAAGAAGAAGCATCTGTATAATTGTGAGCAGCTTCGTTAACAGCCGCCAGACTACTTGCTTCAGTAGCCGCGCTCGCAGCTGCAACTGCTAAGGCACTGTATGATGAAGCACCTGAGGTAGCCTGCTGAGCAAGTTGAGCGTAGGAGTAGATTGAGATATCATTGTTCAAACTGATGTCGATCGTACTTGCTAATAAATCATAACTAGAGTTGGCTGCGCTCGCCATGGATGAGGCTAAAGCGGCGGCCGTATTAGCAGCAGCAGCAGCACTCGATGCCTGGTTCGTGTAGTTGCCGTCAGCGTGTGAAACCACAACGGTAATGACGTTTGAAGGAGTTGAGAATGTTGCTCTATTTTTGACGGATCCTAGAGTCGACTTGGCAACCTTAGAACCGCTTACGACTAGTTGATAGTAGTATGTTCCCGCAGCCGTGTACGCTGGTGTATAGGTTGTAGTCGTTTTGTTTCCAGTAGTGGTGGAATCTACCGTCCAGTTCTTACCGTCGGTGGAAACGTACCAGGTGAACGTTGCGTTACCATCTAATTTGTAATCGTAAGTTCCGCCTAGTAGGCCACTTTCTTTGTATGACCCAAGTGTCATACTGTTAGATAAAGTAATTGAGCCATCTTGACCTGTACCAATCGTCACGGCATCATTCGTCGTCACAATTGCGTTTGTCGTCCCACCAATGGCACTTGTATCTGAATCTTCACCAGTCTGGGTGTTTTCAGTATTAGTGTTGTAAGCGGCAGCCAATGAGGCAGCACTAGAAGCACCTTGCAACGAAAGACTAGCGTCAGCAGCGGCTGAACTGGCAACCCGCGCTAATGAAGCAGCATCGGCAGCACTCGTCGCAACTACAGCAGCCGAAGCGGCTGAACTAGCCAACGAGGAGCTAGAGTTTGCTAACGTCGCGTGCGAAGCTGCACTACTTGCATACTGTTCTGACTGATTCCCGTGGTAACTCGATGCTGCAGTTGCCAATGAACTGGCTGCACTAGCCGAGCTAGCAGCTAACACTGCACTGGAATTAGCCTTCACAGCTGCATCATTTACAGCGATTGACGTGGCCATTTCGGCTGCCGATTGTGCATTCGAGTTAGCAGTACTTGCAGCTGAGTATGCATCTAAGCCTTGAGATGCCAAACTATTAGCGGCAACTAAAGCATTGCTAGCAGCCTCGTAGTCACCACTCAATGCAGCGCTGGTGGCCAAATTGTACTGTGCCTGAGCGTCACCTGCTATCGAAGCGGCCAAGGATGAAGCGTTGGCTGCATCCGCAGCGGCACTGTTGGCAGTGGCATAAGCAGCAACGGCCGCAGCATTACTGGTATCGTATTGCGTTGCATTGTATGCGCTGCTGGCTGCGGCTGATGCTGAAGCAGCAGCTTCACTAGCTGCAGTAGCTGCTGAGAACGTTGGCTCGTTAGCACTGCTTACTAAATCTTTCAATCCAGTAGCTGCGGCTGATTTAGCAACTGCTGCAGCACTGGAAGCAAGATCAGCGTAAGACACTGCGTTTTGCGCTGCAGAGCTAGCATACGAGAGAGCAGTGGTGTATTTTTCGATGTTAGTATCGGAATCACCCTTACCATCTGCGACAGCCTGCTTGAACGCAGAGGCCAAACTGTTGTAATACTGTGCCAAGTCAGCAGCAGTCGTCGTCTTAGCGGCGTAACTACTGGTTGCAGCGTAAGCATTTTCAGTGTCAGAGGTTGGCACTAAACCTGCATAGCTACTTGCGTTGCTGGCACTTTCCTGAGCAGCAGCTGCGGCGCTTGACGCTGTGCTAGCTGCTGTACTGTCTGCCCCACTTCCAGCATTGGCGCTGGAGCTAGCAGCTGAAACCATTGCGGTCTCAACCACTGGGGTCGTCGTAACAGCTTTTTTAGTAGTTGCTACCTTAGTAACCGTCTTAGTCACGTTCTCACTCAACGTCACATCGGTGTGAACAGACTGAGCTGCCGTAGCAGCAGCACTAGCTGCGTCGACCGTTGACGCACTCGTAGCTTCGGCACTAGTGACAACTGCACTGGTAGTATCACTTGTCTCATTGCTTAAAGATGAATTCGATGAACTACTAGGCGTAGACACACCAGTTGATTCGGCAACTGGAGCTACGGTAGTATCTGACGGATTTTCTGAATTTGCTACTGAATTGGCGGCACTGGATGAAACAGCTGAAGAAGCTGCCACACTGCTGGCTGCAGTACTGGTAGCTGGCTGACTTGCATCAGAACCTGATGAACTATTTGCACTTGAAGCGACCGCTGAGCTACTAGTGGCACTATCTGCTTTGCTGGTAGAATCAGCACTTGCAGAAAGAGTCCCAGCGCCCAATAACGAAAAAGAAGCCAATGCAGCGAAGACCCAGGTCTTCCCTACCTTGTACATCTTGTAACGTAACTTGGGATCGCCATTAAAAGCTTTGTTCCGCATGAATTTCACTTTTAATCGTCCTCCTTGAAGTTGACAATGATAGATATAATTGCAAGCGCTACGTTAAAAATTAATTTCGCACTCAATGTTAGGCCGCAATAACAATTGGCCTATACACGTTTCTAATATGAAGCGTACCGTCTATAAACAAACATTCCCTGTAAACGAACGCCTCAACACGGTAATCTTATCATAAATTTACTATACATACTATTCTAAAAAGGTATTTGTAATTGGTATATCTGAGAAAATGGCGAAAAAGTTTCTTTCGTTAAAATTATCACATAAATTCTGTTCTAGTCCGATTTCGTTGTGGGGCTTTAATAAAAGTAATAAATCAGGTGTTTGACTGCTATAATCAGTTTACAAGCGCCGGTATTAAAGGATTCGTAAGATGTATGTAGATGTTAATCACTAATACCATCTGGTCGTGCACGCCCGAGACGATTAACAATTCTGGAACTATTTTTTTGCTTTTTTGGTTCGTTAAATTAGAATTCAATTAAATTATCTGTCTGTTCGTAAAAATGGTACCGATTTCACTGGCCATATTAAGCTGCATAAATCAAGCACTTTGTCCCATTAGTTTGTTTACTACAAGATCAAATTAAAATGCCAATTTGAATTTACACTCCATAGTGCCGCATGTGTAACATCATATTGTTAGTCCGTTTAGCTATCAATTCGAGCTTTGACGCTTATCTTGCCTTCCGCTAAAGCTTTCAATAATTGCTGAACTTTTAGAAAGCTTTACATCAGCGAACATATTTAAGCCCACTACAGGGACTTTTTAAATTCAAGCTGACTCACAACGCTCATTGATTTGGGTATTTTTGGTTACTTAACTTTCATTTACTCGCTAAAAATCAGCTACGTTGTCACCAACTTCATCTGAAATCGGCGGTTTCTTAATTTAACAAACCATAGTTAACAAAAAAAGCTTCCTAGAAAGTGGTCTATCATACTTTGATCCAGCATGACGCCCTCTTCTAAGAAGCAATTTTGAGCTTATCTATCATTTAATTGTGGAAACAATCTTACCATTATCATAGTTCACATAACTCCCAGGCGTCTTTAACACCCAGCTGGCCAGGCGTTGGGGCTTCTCCCAGCTAAGACCCGCCAAGGCTAAAGCCGCGGCATCAACGTTCGTACTTCGAACGCCTGAATTATTCTGCTTCGGCGATTTCGGTTGTGCAACCGTCCATGTCGCCATCAGCTCAGTGGTTGAAATCCCATCGGTATTGGCATTCGTACCTAAAATCCCCCCACCCAGATGGGGAATCCCCAGTGCGTGGCCAATCTCATGAATAAGTGCCGCTTCTTTCCAATTATTTTGGTTTCGCTTAGACAAGCTACCAAGACTACGCCAGTTACCGGGATAGAATCGAATCCCCTGGCCATTATACGTCTGTCCGCCCAAAACAGCCTGGCTCTTCTGCCCATCGTGGATTACCTCATCACTCTGATACTGTTTTGACACAACTTCAACAATCTTTTTTCCGGCAATCTTATTCCAATACTTGGCAGCAGCCACGACCATCTGACTGGTCATGAAGCCAGATTGATTATATAGCTGGAGCACCCCGTCAGGCCCAACGATATTAGGTAACGGTTGCCCATTGAGCTGATAATCGTGATCAGTCGATGCAGTATCCAAACTTGTATTGCCTGAATATTGGCTGCCATGGGTAACCAACGTTAGCTGACTTAGCTCAGACTGTGAGTAGATGTGCTGTTGTATTTTTCCTTTGTTAAACGTCTTCGTTCGCTGATAATAATGGTTATTCGGTCCTTTGACGAGATTTTGATGATAACTTTTCCCTAAGTACGTCATTCCACCAAATAAGATAACCACCAAAATCACAGCAGCTAAAACTTTAAACCGACTCTTAGATTTCATTGTGTCCCTTCCTTACAAAAAGACCGCCAAAAACTTTACTCGTTCTTGGCGGTCTTAACAATGATGATTGGACTAAACTGCTGCCTTTTCATGAATCAAACTATCAAAGTAGTCGATTAATTCCTGCCACTTTTCAAAAACGGCATCTTCTGAATACCGCTTGGCGTTCTCATAGGCAGCATCACTGTACTGTTCTAAGAGTTCCTGATCACCTAACAACTTAATCAACCCCGCTGCCAATTGTTCTGGATGACCATCTTCGGTCAACATACCAGTTTGACCATCCTGAATAATATCGCTAGGGCCATACTTAACGTCGTTAGCAATCATTGGGACACCATGTGATTGAGCTTCTAATAACGTCAGAGAAAAACCTTCAGCCCGACTTGGAAGAACCCCAATTTCGGCGCGATCATAGACAGCTGCGATATTGTTCGTGTATCCCTTGAACAAGACCACATCTGTTAAACCAGCATCCATCACCTGTTGCTTAAACTTCTTTTCAATGTCACCGTTAGCATAACCCCACAGTTCAAGCCGAGCGTCAGGAAATTGCTTGTGAATTTCAGCAAAGGCTTCAATTGAATGGTTTTGTTGCTTTTCTGGTGCTAGCCGGGCAACGTGGACCACTAGCCCTTTTTGTCGACTGGCAAAGTCCTGATGTTTCTCAGCAATTTCATCATCCGTCACGTAACCAACGGGAATCGTAAATGCCGGAATATCCGTTCCAAAACGGTCTTCAACGTCCTTAGACTGCTCAGGCGTTGATGAAATGACGGCATCCCATTGTGCCCAGTTATTCAATGCATTTGTGTAATTGTTGTTCAAGGGTGAATTGATCATATCACTTGGGTCAGACACGTGATCATTGTGAAGGTGCAAAACCTTAAACGCTGGGGTATGCATGTGAAAGAGTGCCCAGTCACATTCAACAGTCCGGTCACAGATATAAACGTTGTGATCATCAAGTGCGTTCAATTCATCATAAAAGAACCGTGTCAGCTCATTCATCCCAGCGAAGACCCAATCACTTTTTTTATAGTTTAGTACTCGCCAAGATAAACTTTCTTTACCGGCACGATTGAGGTAATGATTCTTTTCAATGTGCACACGACCATCGGGGCCAGAATACAGTTCTTGTGAGATTTTTCCGTCCCAATCGAAGAACTGTTCAAGACACTTGAACCCACGAACGTCCCACCAAACCATTGAAACGGTCCGACCATTGATGTCAAAGTACTGCACGTTACTAATTTCCTCAGTGTTCCCTCGGAAGTAGATAATCATTAGCATTTTTCCTTGTGCGAAAACTTGTAATTGATTATCCTTACGCGTCGTTGTCGTGTTCGCAGGTAATGGGAAATCATTCAGCATGAACGGCCGACTCTCTACGTCGCTGCTGCCACAGAAGTATTCAAATAAATTCACGAAATTTTTACGATCAATCTTAGCGTCCTTTAAGACGTTCGTTAAATCCATGGCGAAAACTCGTGTCACAATTTTAGCTGAGATTTGGTGTTTTTCAAATAAATGAAGTCGATTTATTTCAGATTGTTCAATCCCAGATTTTGAGAATTGCATGTTGTCGTTTAAGAAATAGTACATTCCCGGATCATCCTTTCTTCATCAACCTTAGAGGCCTAGCTCTTTTTGCCAACGATTCCAGACTTTCCGTCGTGTCCAACGGGTATGTGCTGAAGTATAGGCGGCATTACTAAATTCGGCTAATTGCTTATCATCGTTGAACAGCTTGACAACATCCTCAGCCATAGCTAACGTTTGACCAGAATCAACAAGGAAACCATCCTTGCCGTCCTTGATATACTCAGCTGGACCATAGTTGAACTTGTAACTAATTACAGGAACCCCATGAATCATCGCTTCTTGCATTGCCAGTGGACCACCATCAGCCATCGACATGTTCGTCATAACTTGATACTGGTCGTAAAGCTTGTCCAACCCAGGAACGTAATCCATAAACGTCACACTGCCATCAAGCTTCAGCTCAGTGACTAACTTCTTCATTTCTTCAACATATTTAGGGTCACCATAACCAAATAAGGTCATTGTCGCATCGGTCACCCGATCCTTAACCAACGCAAACATCCGTAATTGTTGATCAATCTGCTTGTCCGGTGCAATCCGACCAACATAGATCAAACTGTGTGGCTTCCGGTCGGTAACAGCCACATTACCTGTCCCTTCTTTGGAGACTGGTAACGTCGATGTCCCTGAGATTGAGAAGATGTGCGCCTTAGGATAGCGTGTCTGCAAGTGCTCCGCCTGTTGCGGTGTGGCCGTGATAAACCCATCAAATTGATTAAAGTGTTCAAAGGCCGGCTGCAAGAACCCATCCATATCTGTAAAGACAGGATCATTAGGATTTACCCCATGATTAATTGGAATGTACAAGTATTTCTTTGATGCATCATTCAAGGCCAACATTGGTTGAACCCCAGTACCTGGACGGTCGACCATAAACGTTGTGTCAGCATCTTGCTTGCTCAGCTCATTTAGGAAGAAAACGAATAAGTCATCCACGTTCTGGAAGAACAAATCACCCTTATCCCGATAGTTCTTCAAAATCAAACGGGAAGAAAGCGGCTTCCCTTCTGTATCAGGCGCAAAGTATTCTTCTAATACAGTTGCCCCTGAAACATTGTAATACCGCTGAGAAATCAGCTGACCGTTCTGTCCAAAATATTGTGTCGCTGACTTAAACCCACGCCAGTCCCAAAGATCAGTGCCAACTCGGTTACCTTGCTGGTCGAAAAACTCCTGATAAAAGACACGACCAATCGTGCCAGGAATAAACCCGACGTTCTCCACCAACCGGTCACCGTTAAAAATTCCACTGAAGTTGGCACCAACATTGATTTCGTATTCAATTGGAATATTCATGTCTTCAGTTGTTAAGAATTTATCGGCGGATAAAGCAGTTGCTTCTTGGAAGTAATCAAACATATTCAAGACTTCACTATCGTCAACATCAAACTTCTTAATCGTCTGGTGTAATAACCGATCATAAATCTTGGTGACAATCTTAGCGGGTGTTTTATAGTGATTAAATAACTTAACCCGTTTCATCGCTGTATGTTCAACACTAGAGTTTTTTTGGAGAATATACTCGTTAACAAAATAATACACAGCCCGACACTCCCATCATTTTTGTGAAAGGAAGCCCTTTCACTTGAGCATTGACTAAAACATGATTTATTACTCGCACAAGTCCAGTATACCTAATTTGGTTTACAATTAAAACCGGTTATTTAAATAACTATACAGTGCGGAGATAATTACTTCATGTTTAGGGCTAAATTCACCTACTTAGGAATCGTTGAGGTGATTTTACCATTGTTATAAACCATATGGGCAGATGGCTTCGTGAAGACCCAATTGGCTAACTTACGCGGACGTGGCCACGCAATCCCAGCAATCTTGAGCACCGCACCATCCATTCTTGTAGTCGTAATGCCCTTAAGATTAGACTTTGGCGCATTAGAGAGCTGAACACCCCACGCCCCCATAAAATCGGCATTCTTTACGTTTGCGACTTGATCATTGGTTCCCATCAAACCGCCCCCCATATTAGGGACACCCAAAGCATGCCCCATTTCCTTAAGTAAAACGGCTTCCTTCCAGTTCTGTTCATTCTGTTTGGTCAGCCCAGTCACTGCCCAATTGTTGGGATAAAATATCATACCCATACCATTGTAACTCTGACCACCCACACCATACTTCGTTTTCTTTTGACTGTCATGAATTACTTCATCAGACTTATTTTGTGTATCAACCACTTCGACAATTGTTTGTCCAGCTAACGCGTTCCACATCGTAGCGGCATCACGAACCATCGCATCCGACATGAATTTAGACTTATTGTATAGCTGCAAGACACCATCATTACCCATAAAATTACTAATATTATCTTTTTTAATCTTGTAATGGTAAGTTTTTGAAACGCGGTCAAGACTAGTATTACCAGTGTACTTAGTCCCATGGGTAATTGTTGTTAACTTCTTTAGTACCGCCATAGAATAAATTTTCTGATTTACTAAACCATCGTTCGTGCTAACTGATTTAACCCGTTGATAATAATGTTTATCACCAAATTTAGAAATATAAATTTTATTCATACTTTTGACAGTAAAGAAAACCACCACGCCAACGACGAGTAAAAATAAAATTCGTACAATAATCTTAAAAAAATTATGCTTTTTCAAAATACAGGTGCCCCTTGTCTTTAGGTGTTGGCCCAATGACTATGTTGAATAGTCTCAAGACCACAGATAGGACCAAGCTGACTTGTCAGTTACTTCTTATCTACACCACTTGTAATTTCTTCATCTTTAATGAATGATTGCCACTTTTTGGTAATCTCAGTCGGAGAAAACTTTTTTAGCAATGGTTCACAGTTAGCCATCATTTCTAACTGCTTATCATGATCACCCAAATACTCACGAATTCTTTGCGTTAACATTTCTTGATTGTTAGCGGGCACCAAGTAGCCATTCTTGCCATCAGTAATCATATCACTAGGCCCATAATTCATGTCATAACTAATCACAGGAATACTAAAGCTCAATTCTTCCAATGTTGATAACGAAAAGCCCTCTTCACGACTTGTGAGTAATGCCAATGAAGCTTGCTTATACTCCTCAGTCAAATCCGTTTTAAACCCTCGTAGAAAAACATTTTTGGTTAACTGATGCTCTTGAATGTATTTTCGAAGTTCGTCAGCAACCTGGTTACCATGCCCATATAGATGTAACTCAATATCCGGAAATTCTGGTATCAAGCGTTCTACTGCCTGAATTTGATGCATTAAATTTTTTTCTGGTGAATAACGGGCAACTCCGATAATTCTGTGTGGGTTTCTCATTTTAAAATCAACTTTATGAGGAACTGCATAGCCCACTGGAATTGTAACTACCTGGGGTAGATTTGTAAATCTAGCCAAAAGGTCTTTTTTCTGCTTGTCAGTAGAGACAATCATTCGATCCCAGTGTTCAGGATGTTCGAGGGTAAATTCATACACATTATGCTTTAGAATACCTGTCACAATATCCTGCCCGGCCCGCACATGTGTGTTGTGCAAAACTGAAGCAACTCTGAGTTCCGGCTTTGTTCGATAGAATGCTGGTGCCAGCAGACTGTTCCGATCACAGAAGAATAAATCCCCTTCGCGATTTATTTCATTTAAAAAGAAAGTCTGTAATTCTGTTTCACTATCAAAAAGATAGTCACGGTTATTATAATCCTTTAATGTAATTTTAGTTAAAACTGAACGTCCCTCAATCGTACGACAACTCTTTATCAGACGCACGTGCTGATCTCTATCATAATAAAGTTCTGTAACAACTGTATCACCTTCACCAAGAAATGAAGTACGACTAAGGAATCCCCGACTATCGAAAACATCTCGCCGCATTTTAGCATGGTTACGATTGAAATAATTAATGTAATCAATACGCGTATATTCATCATTTAAAAAATGCGCATACATTACGAAGTAATCATTCTCGTCCATCACACGAATATCCCGTTCACCATTAGCTCCATCAATGTATTGTAAGCGATAATGGCACCGTTGCTCCCAATATCTGCGCCAGTCAAAGTCCCCATAGCCCTCGTCAAAATCTTTAGTTCCTTGGAAAAAATC
Source organism: Levilactobacillus tongjiangensis (assembly GCF_003946345.1). Lineage (GTDB taxonomy): Bacteria > Bacillota > Bacilli > Lactobacillales > Lactobacillaceae > Levilactobacillus > Levilactobacillus tongjiangensis. The sequence goes on along the minus strand of NZ_RHNY01000010.1, from coordinate 92,487 downwards.
GTACATAGAAAAAGTTGAACCTAACACCCCAAATTTATCAGAATACTCATACAGTCGTGAGCTATACCCCATATAAATAATCTTTGCAGGAATGCCTGCATTCTGGAATAATTGCAATCGTCTGAATTGAGCTTCTTCAATACCACTTATTGTGGCGCCCAACTGTATATTCACAAAATAATTCATTTGCCATCTCTCTTTCTAAACTCAGCCACAATCAGCGACGCGTATGTGTTTCTTCGTTGTCCCAAGAGTGCACTTTACTATCTTCGTATTCCCAGGGGTACTTTCCCTGGTCATCTTTTTCTGTTTGTTTCATCATTTCTTTGGTTAAGCGATCCAGCTTTTTCCGAGTAGATCGACGGTGTACTAACCGAACAATAATCACTAACAGTAATAACGCAACGTATATTGAACAACGAATAAAAAACTGAACACCTGTCCGTGCAAAAAGTGAGGCCAATACTATCATCTAAATTCCTCCCTAAATTATTTAAGTCCCTGAGTATATTCTCGACAATTCATATTTATCCATGAGTCTTGTTGGAAAATTTATTTTTGATATTTAAGATTGCGGATTAATTTCATTAACTAGCTTAACCCACTGTGCTTTCAATTTTGCTGCTGAAAATTTCTGAGCCAATGGCTGACAGTTCTTCATAAATTTGACCTGTAGGTCCTTGTCACTCAAATACTCTCGCATTTTTTGATACAGCATCTCTTCATCATCCGCTGGTATCAAGAACCCATTTTCGCCATCTACAATCATTTCTTTAGGCCCATAATTAACATCATATCCAATCACAGGAACTGCAGCACTCAATGCCTGTAAGGAAGAAATCGAAAATCCTTCTTCAATGCTTGTCTGGAGGGCTAAGCTTCCTTTGCGCAAATCTTCAGTTAAATCTAACTGGAAGCCTCGTAAGAATACGTTCTTTTCTAAATGGTGGTCCTTAATGTATTTGTCCAACTCCGCACCAACTCCGCACCAACTGTGGCACCATATCCTAACAAATGTAATTCGATATCCGGAAATTCTGGGACTAATCTTTCTACAGCCTTTACTTGATGATGTAATTGCTTTTGTCTAGAATAGCGTGCAATGCTAATGATTCGGTGAGGATTACGAGCTTCAAAGTCCTTAACAGTGAGCGGTAGTGGTTCAGTCCAACTGACTGGAATTGTGAAGACCGGAGGTAAACTATCATAACGATCTTTTAAATCAGCAGTTTGCTGGGCCGTTGACGTCACGAAAGCTGATGCTCTATCTAAGTGTGCTAACGTGTAGTCATAAACACCAAACTTTAATCGACCTAGCTTGACACTTTCCCCCGCCCTAATATGACCATTATGAAAAACCATAACCATCTTAACCGATTTTCTTGTGTATTGAATACTTTTCGCCATTTCACTTTGACGGTCAACAAATACTAAATCGTCATCATCAAATAAGTGATCGAAGAAAAAAGTTCGGAGTGCCTCTTCATTGGCAAAATAATAATCCTTGTTTCGATAGTTCCGTAGCACAATTTGGCTTAAAAACGACTTCCCTTTTTTGTGGCTTACAGTGTATTCTTTGATAATTCGAACGTTACCTTTTTGGTCAAAATAAATTTCCGAATTAGTTATATCTTTTTCTTCCAGAAATATTGTTCGACTTAAGAAGCCACGACAATCATAGGTGTCTCGTCGAATCTTTTGTCTATCCTTATCAAAATAATTAATATAATTAACTTGCGTATAATCATCATCCACAAAATTAGCATACATTAATAATGTACCATCTGGCTTATTGACACGGATATCTCTGGTTGAAGGAACGTACTGTAACTGATAATGGCAGGTATCTTGCCAATAAGATTGCCAATCATAATGAGCAACTTCCTTAAACTGAGTAGCATCTTGAAAGTAATCATACATCGAAAAGCTGCGTCCTTGTACCCCAAATTTCTTTGCATATTCCTGCATTCTTGGCTTATAGGTTAAATACACGATTTTTGCAGGCATCTTGGCTTCTTCAAACAATTTTAACCGATTAAATTCTGCCTGCTCTATCCCTGTGATAACGCCGCCAAGATCAGAATCAATAAAATAATTCATACAGATTATTCCTACCTTTCCAATCTCGATTAAGTTAACTTAATTTTTAGTTCTGATTAACTTATCAGCGACTTATTCAACTTCATCCATTTTTTCTGAACCTTTTCGGGTGCAAATTTTTGGATGGAAGGACGACAATTTTTCATAAACTTCTTTTGCAGTTTAGTATTCTTAAGATACGTTCTCATTTTTTTATAAAGCATCTCTTGATCATTGGCCGGAACCAGGAATCCATTCTTACCATCAACAATCATTTCACTAGGACCATAGTTAATATCGTATCCAATCACCGGAACACTATAGCTAAGTGCTTCAATCGTACTTAAAGAAAAGCCTTCCTCAATGCTCGTCTGTAAAAACAATGATCCCTTGGCATATTCTTCATTCAAGTTCTTTTTAAAGCCTCTCAACAAAATATTCTTCTCCAAGTTATGCTCTGAAATGTATGCCTTAAGTTGCCCTTCACTGCTTCCACTACCAAAGAGATTAAGTTCAATATCAGGAAACTCAGGAATTAATTTTTCTACCGCTTTAACTTGGTGCATTAGTTGTTTCTGGGGTGAATATCGAGCCATACAAATGATTCGATGAAGATTTCGCTTTTTAGTTTTTACATTATGATGAATGGCACAACCAACTGGAATTACCGTAACCGGTGGAAGATCGTCGAACCGCTTTAATAAATCTTTCTTCTGCTGTTCCGTTGAACAAATTATTCCAGCCAAATGTTGAGGATGTGTTAATACATAATCGTACACCCCTCGTTTCATCGTTCCGGTTACTACGTCTTGGCCTTTTCGGACATGCGTATTATGGAGTACAGCAATTATCTTCAGCTCTGAATTAGTCATATCAAAAGACTTGCCAAAGTTTTCACTACGATCTGAATAGAATATGTCGCCTTTTTGGTTGATTTCATTTAAGAAAAAAGTTTCTAATTCTTCATCAGTGGCAAAATAATATTGTTGTCCGTTATAATCAGTCAATGTAATATTACGCACATAGGTATTCTTTTCACTAGTCAAATTTTGCCGGATGATTTGAACTTTACCAGTGGGGTCGTAGTAAACAGATGAATTTACGAGACCATTTTCAGCTAAGAAATTAGAACAACTTAAAAATCCACGACTATCATAAAGATCGGTCTGAATTTTGTTGTGATCCTTATCGAAGCGATTGAGATAATTTAACTTAGTATAGGTATTATCCAAGAACCCAGCATAGATAATGACTTTCCCGTTTTCATCAAGCACCCGAATATCCGGATAATCAGAGCTATATTGCAAACTATATTTACAGGTGTCTTGCCAGTACGACGGCCAATCAAAGGGCGCCTGATTAGTTACGTTTATTGACTTTTGAAAATAGTCATACATTGTGAAGGCATTATCTTGAACTTTGAATTTTTTTAAAAAGATATGAATTTTCGGATTGTGGTGCATATATATTATCTTTGCTGGGATGTGGGCTTTTTTGAATAACTCAAGACGGTTAAATTCGGCTTGCTCAATCCCAGTAATTGTTTCTCCTAAATCGGCATCAACAAAATAATTCATGAAAGGCCCATCTCACTTTTCCATTCTTTATTGCCACACTTTTGATGATGTGGATATAATTGTCTTTCCGTTTTACGCAAAATAATTACAATTTCTAAATTAATTTTACCACAAATATACCCTGTTAACACCCTGTAGAGTGGGCTTTTAATCGTAAGCTATTCTGATAAAAGAAACATTCTAATAAAATTTACTGTAGAAACTAAGCGTTACAATTAATATGCCGCTCATAAAACAATTTTAAATCATAGGTTTCCATTACTAATCCAATATATGGTCGACAAAAAAGCCCTGGTATGCATTTACATACCAGGGCTTTTTAATTCAGTTCACACAGAATTCACTAAGAATTATGAATTCACTTCAGACTTTATTCGTCACGCTTTTTTCTCTTGAGACCAACGAGGACCAAGAAACCAGCGAGAAGAGCACCTAAAGCCGAAACAGCTTCAGTATCTTCAACTTCATTAGCGTGAGAGCCTGTTCCCATTGAAGCGGAATTAATCTTAGCACCGTCTCCGCCATTAACGCTTTGACCAGAACCAATCTTAGTCTCACCAGCTTTCACAATAGGACCATTATCAGTTCCACCAGCGTTCACATCAGAACCAGCATTGGTTCCACCAGCATTCACACCAGGACCAACATTGGTACCTAAAGCAACAATTGAACCAGCTCTACCAGATTCAGAACCACTTTGTGATCTAAAGTCAGAGCCACTCTGTGATTCGGATTCGGAAGCACTCAACGATTCTGGTTCACTTGCACCTTGTGATTCAGATTCACTGGTATTCAGAGAATCGCCTTCACTCGCACTCATTGATTCAGATTCACTAGCACTCAATGATTCTGATTCAGAAGCACTTTGTGATTCAGATTCACTAGCACTCAGTGATTCTGATTCAGAAGCACTCAATGATTCTGATTCAGAAGCACTTAACGATTCAGACTCACTAGCACTCAATGATTCTGATTCACTAGCACTTAGCGATTCGGATTCACTAGCACTCAGTGATTCAGATTCACTAGCACTCAGTGATTCAGATTCACTAGCACTTTGTGATTCAGATTCACTAGCACTCAGTGATTCGGACTCACTAGCACTCAATGATTCTGATTCAGAAGCACTTAACGCTTCGGATTCACTAGCACTCAGTGATTCAGATTCACTAGCACTCAGTGATTCGGACTCACTAGCACTCAATGATTCTGATTCAGAAGCACTTAACGATTCGGATTCACTAGCACTCAGTGATTCAGATTCACTAGCACTCAGTGATTCGGACTCACTAGCACTCAATGATTCTGATTCAGAAGCACTTAACGATTCGGATTCACTAGCACTCAGTGATTCAGATTCACTGGCACTTAGCGATTCAGACTCACTAGCACTTAAGGATTCGGATTCACTAGCACTCAGTGATTCAGACTCACTAGCACTCAATGATTCTGATTCAGAAGCACTTTGTGATTCAGATTCAGAAGCACTTAATGATTCAGATTCACTGGCACTTTGTGATTCGGATTCACTAGCACTTAAGGATTCTGATTCACTGGCACTCAGTGATTCAGATTCAGAAACACTTTGTGATTCGGACTCACTAGCACTCAATGATTCTGATTCACTAGCACTCAGTGATTCGGATTCACTAGCACTTTGTGATTCAGATTCAGAAGCACTTAATGATTCAGATTCACTGGCACTAAGTGATTCAGATTCAGAAGCACTTAATGATTCAGATTCACTAGCACTTAAGGATTCTGATTCACTAGCACTCAGTGATTCGGATTCACTAGCAGATTCTGATTCACTAGCACTCAGTGATTCGGATTCACTTGCACTTAAGGATTCGGATTCACTGGCGCTCAGTGATTCAGACTCACTGGCGCTCAGTGATTCAGACTCGCTGGCACTCAACGATTCAGACTCGCTGGCACTCAATGATTCTGATTCACTGGCACTCAGTGATTCGGATTCACTAGCACTTAATGATTCGGATTCACTAGCACTTTGTGATTCGGATTCACTCGCACTCAATGATTCAGACTCACTGGCACTTAAGGATTCGGATTCACTGGCACTCAGTGATTCAGACTCACTTGCACTCAATGATTCTGATTCACTAGCACTCAATGATTCTGATTAACTGGCACTCAGTGATTCGGATTCACTAGCACTCAACGATTCAGATTCACTGGCACTCAGTGATTCGGATTCAGAAGCACTTAAGGATTCTGATTCACTAGCACTCAGTGATTCGGACTCACTGGCACTTAAGGATTCTGATTCACTAGCACTTAACGATTCGGATTCACTTGCACTCAACGATTCAGATTCACTAGCACTCAGTGATTCGGACTCACTGGCACTTAAGGATTCTGATTCACTAGCACTCAGTGATTCGGATTCAGAAGCACTTAAGGATTCAGATTCACTGGCACTCAGTGATTCTGATTCACTAGCACTTAAGGATTCTGATTCACTAGCACTCAGTGATTCGGATTCACTAGCACTTAATGATTCGGATTCAGAAGCACTCAATGATTCGGACTCACTTGCGCTTAATGATTCAGATTCAGAAGCACTCAATGATTCGGATTCACTAGCAGATTCTGATTCAGAAGCACTTAACGATTCAGACTCACTAGCACTTAACGATTCTGATTCAGAAGCACTTAATGATTCGGACTCACTTGCACTTAATGATTCAGATTCAGAAGCACTCAATGATTCGGATTCACTAGCAGATTCTGATTCACTAGCACTTAACGATTCTGATTCGCTGGCACTCAGTGATTCAGACTCACTAGCACTTAATGATTCAGATTCACTAGCACTCAGTGATTCTGATTCACTAGCAGATTCAGATTCACTGGCACTTAAGGATTCAGACTCACTAGCACTTAATGATTCAGATTCACTGGCACTTAAGGATTCGGATTCGCTAGCACTTAAGGATTCAGATTCAGAAGCACTTAACGATTCTGATTCACTCGCACTCAGTGATTCAGACTCACTGGCACTCAGCGATTCGGATTCACTAGCACTCAGTGATTCAGATTCACTAGCAGATTCTGATTCAGAAGCACTTAACGATTCGGACTCACTAGCACTTAAGGATTCTGATTCACTAGCACTCAGTGATTCGGATTCAGAAGCACTTAACGATTCAGACTCACTCGCACTCAGTGATTCAGATTCACTCGCACTCAGTGATTCAGATTCACTAGCACTCAATGATTCAGACTCACTAGCACTTAATGATTCGGATTCACTGGCACTCAGTGATTCGGATTCACTCGCACTTAAGGATTCAGATTCACTCGCAGATTCGGATTCACTCGCACTCAGTGATTCAGACTCACTGGCACTTAAGGATTCGGATTCACTGGCACTTAAGGATTCTGATTCACTCGCACTCAACGATTCAGATTCACTAGCACTCAGTGATTCGGATTCACTCGCACTCAATGATTCAGACTCACTGGCACTTAAGGATTCGGATTCACTGGCACTCAGTGATTCGGATTCAGAAGCACTTAAGGATTCGGATTCACTAGCACTCAGTGATTCGGACTCACTTGCACTTAAGGATTCGGATTCACTAGCACTCAGTGATTCGGATTCAGAAGCACTTAAGGATTCAGATTCACTGGCACTCAGTGATTCGGATTCACTGGCACTTAAGGATTCGGATTCACTGGCACTTAAGGATTCGGATTCACTGGCACTTAAGGATTCGGATTCACTAGCACTCAGTGATTCGGATTCACTAGCACTTAAGGATTCGGATTCACTAGCACTTAAGGATTCGGATTCAGAAGCACTCAATGATTCGGACTCACTTGCGCTTAATGATTCAGATTCAGAAGCACTCAATGATTCTGATTCACTAGCAGATTCTGATTCAGAAGCACTTAACGATTCAGACTCACTAGCACTTAACGATTCAGACTCACTAGCACTTAACGATTCTGATTCAGAAGCACTTAATGATTCGGACTCACTTGCACTTAATGATTCAGATTCACTAGCACTTAATGATTCGGACTCACTGGCACTCAGTGATTCGGATTCACTAGCACTTAATGATTCAGATTCACTGGCACTTAATGATTCGGATTCAGATGCTGAAGCAGATTCAGAATCTGAATCCTCTACAGCAGCAACTGCCAAACTAGCATAGGAAGAAGCATCCCCTGCTGCGCTTGAAGCTTTGCTCTGTGCTTCTTTAGCATTAGAAGCAGCCGATGAAGCAGTTGCCGCATAACTTTGAGCATCATCGTTATCACCATTTGCTTCAGCTGATTCAGCCTGTGACTGAGCGGTTTGTGCAGCTGAAGATGCAGCCTCGGCTGCAGACGATGCTGACAAAGCAGCACTTGCAGCCGAACTTGCCAGTTCTGCATAAGAACTGGCAGCTGAATTCTTTGGTGCATAATTACTTGTCAAATTACCATAAGAACTAGCAACACTGGCATATTCTCCAGTAGCATTAGCAGCACTAGAAGCTTCTAATGCTGCTGACGAAGCAGCTGATGTTTCAGCTGCATTAACCGTCAAAGTAGCTGGTCCAATGTAGACCGTGTTATTTGTAGTCTTAACTTGTAGGTAGTAATCCCCGGCATCACTGGCACTAACACCGTTAAGATTTAAGGTTGCTCCAGTTTGACCAGCAAGTTTAGTCCCACTGCCATCAGCAGTGCTTCCTTTATACCATTGGTAAGTAACTCCACTGGCACTAGCAACATCACCTTCAGGCGTCCAAACTAGATTAGTTCCAGCATCAACTGTCTTGTCTTCAAGACCATTTCCGACTGTGATATCCTTCGAAGCCACGACTGTAGAACCATCAGCGTTCGTTAACGTTGCGGTAATGGTAACAACACCCGAACCAGTATCTGCGGCTGTAACCAAACCGGCCGCACTAACCTTGGCCAAATTCTCATTACTACTGGTCCAAGCAATTGTCCCAGTGGCATTGGCAGGATCAGTTGTTGCAGTGACCCCTTCAACCTCTTTATTCAGTAAGTAATCGCCACCAGAAAGTGTCATGGTATTAGCGTTAATGGCACTATCATAAACATCGACTTCGGCTAAATTACTTGAAATATAATTGCTACCATTGAGTGAACCATGCGCAGTACTAATATCCGAATTCAACTGGAACAATAACGTTCCTGTAAAGGTGGTAGGGATTGTTACTTTAAGTGTACTGGATTCACTGGTAATAATTGGCAACATACCAATCTGCACATCAGTATTATCTGTATCATCGAATTGTAAACCAAAGTTAGTCGTGGCATCATCCAAAGTGTACCATTTACCATTGACCTGAACTTGCCAGGTATGGTAACTGTTATTAGCGTAAATATTAATGATCCCAATAACTGCTGAACCACTTAAAGAAATCGTTGACCCAGGCGTCGTTGAAGTTACGGCGGCAGGTTGCGCCGTGTAACCTTGTGTTATTGGCAGGCCAAGAATCGAAATGGCATTCCCACTTGGATTCCAAGTCTGACCAAGAATTCCGCTTGTCTTTGCGTAACTCTTCATATTACCTGAAAATGCAGTAGCTCCTGATGCTGCAACGGTCGCAGAACTTGCAGCAGAACTAGCCATAGCCATGTATGAGGAAGCAGCCTTTAAGGCGCTATCGGCTTCGGCAGTATAAGAACTTGCTGAAACAGTGTCTCCCTGCTGTAAGGCCATCGTAGCAATCGTCATATCTGCTGTGGCAACCGAAGCGGCCGAAGCAGCTTGAGTTGCACCAAATTGGGCATCTGCCGCATACGATGATGCTGCTGCAACGTAGGAACTCCCCAACGCAGTGTTGTTCTTCATGGCTGACGCCACAGAATTAGCTACGCTAGCTGCTGAACTCCCCATTAATCCCAGTGAACCTGCAGATGTCAAATCAGCTGCAGCCGTTTGTGAAGCATAATTTGACTGTAATGCCATCAATGTAAATGCAGTATTCGTTGCTTGACTCTGAGCCGCACTCAATTGCTGATCAGCTAAGTTAGCATCAGTAGCAGCGTTAGTTGCTGCCTTAGTTGCCCCACTCAAATCGCCTGCAGCGGCGTAGGAAGCCGCATCAGTTGCCAAAGAACTTGCATCATCTGCATAGCTCTGAGCTGCGGAGGCAGCTACATCGGCTGCACTATTATAATCTGTTACAGAACTAGCGTAGCTTGGTGCTAACGACGTGACATGATTAGCATCATTTGCGTTTGACAACGCTCGGTTGGCTGCACTAGCAGCAATAGTCGCTGATGAAGCTGCAGAAGCAGCATAGCTTTGTGCCAACAGTGACTGCGCGACCTTATTCCCGTTGTTAGCGTCTTGACTCAATGCTGCAATGATGTTGGTGTCAGCAACTGCAGCTGCTGAGCTTGCTAGTACAGAGTATGAGCTAGCTAAAGCTTCACTGGCAGCAGCTGTCGCAGCAGCAGAACTCGCAGTAGAATAATTCTTGGCCGCCTCAAGAGATGTTGCTGATGAAGCCGCAGCAACTGCAGCAGATGCTGCCGTCGAGGCCTTAGTGGCGTAAGATTCAGAATTTGACGTCGCATCTTGTGCAACAACGGCATAAGAAGAAGTTGTGACATCAGTCTTATCAACCGTCGATAACTTCGTAGCACTGACGCCGACCGACTTAGCCGCGTCAGTTGCAACGGTAGCCGCACTGGTAGCTAAACTAGCTGACGCTGACGCCTGATCTGTGTAATTACCTTTAGGATCAGTGACAACAACGGTCGTAAAGTCTGACGTAGCACTAAAGTTTTCGTTAAAAATAAACGACGATATAGCTTTCCCAGAAACGGTAGATCGGAAGTAGTAAGTTCCAGCAGCCGAAAGCGCTTTGCTACTCGTAGCACTGGTACTCTTATTTGATACTTCATCCCAATCATTCCAGTTTTTACCATCAGTTGAGTATTCAAAAACATACGCGGCACTACCATTTAGTGCATATAACCCAGTCAGTGAAAACTTACTTGACAGGGAAAGTGCATCCCCAACATTGAGCTGGTTACTCGATGCACTCAGCGTTATCGAAGCATTAGAAGTCTGGCTATTACTGGAAACTGATGACCCATCATACATAGCTGCCATTGAAGCTGCCGAAGAAGTGGCTGTTTCACCCGCAATAGCATTCGCTGCAGCACCAGCAACATCCTGTGCATACATGGTAGCATCTTTAGGTGACGTAGCAGCAGCTAAATTAGCAGCTGCGGTGCTGGCAACTGCGGCTGCACTAGTTGCTGTAACCGCCGTGCTAGCTGCAACTGTCGCATAACTAACTGCCTGTGGTCCTGTGTAGGTTGCAGCCAGACTAGCTTCACTTGAAGCTAATGAGCCAGCACTGGCCGCAGCAGTTGCACTCTTGGCAGCTGAACTGGCAATGTCACTCAAGGCTGTCGAGTTGGCTACACTAGCAGCGGATTGTGCGGTTGAGTTGGCTGCACTAGCCGTAGTAGCTGTAGTAGCCATTTGACTTTGCAGATTCATTGCATCTGAGTAGGCCGAGTTAGCAGTGTCAAAATCGCCGGTAGTTGCAGCTGACTTTGCCGTAGCTAACGCTGCACTGGCTGAGCTTTGTAACGTTGCAGCCGTCTCTGTGGCTGCAGCTGCAACTGAAGCCGCACTACTTGCACTGGTGTAAATTCCAGTTAAGGTTGCATTCTTGTTATCGTATTGTGTAGCCGTGTAGACACTGTCAACCGCATCATTTGCATCGGAAGCTGCTACTGAGATACTTGGAATACCTGAATCGGTCACAGCATTAGCGCTGCTGACCAGCTCAAACATCCCTGTGGTAGCTGCCATTTTCGCTGCACTAGCCGCACTAGAAGCTGCACTCACATAAGTATTAGCCATAGTCGCATATGAAGCTGCTAAACTTGCCGCACTAGTGGAGTGTGCGTCCAAGTCATCTGGATCACCGGCACTATTCCCAACCGCCGTTGCGTACGATGCTGATAAGCTCGTGTAGTATGACGTAAAGGTGTATGCCTGAACGGCTTCATTATAAGCACTGCTGGCTGCACTAACGGCTGACGCTGCAGATAACTTGGCAATGTCAGTGTCATCCAGCCCAGAAACCTTAGCTGCATAACTCGCAGCTGCTGAGTTAAATGCAGCAGCCGAAGTAACTGCACCAGAGGCAGCAGTTAAATTGGCATCTTCCGCAGTACTTGACGCATTGCTAGCAGGTGCCGTAACTGCTGCTTCTCTTAACAATGATGATTTTCCCGTTGAAGCAACCTTGTTGACCGTGGTGACCACGTTATTTGTCAAAGTTGTGTTAACGCCCGCTGATGAAGCTAAAGAATCTAGCTTATCATTGGAAGCACTTGATGCTGAAGATGACGCACTGCTTGCAGATGATGAAGCACTACTAGTTGCAGAACTAGCAGCTGATGATGCTGACGAAGACGCCGCAGAAGATGATACACTACTGGCCGAACTCGTCTTTCCTGAATTACTGTTCTTAGTTGCGGAACTGTCCGCCCCAGAACTCGAAGCACTGTGTAAGCTGCTTGTTGATGCCCCCCCACTCGAGCTACTAGAAGAAGTTGCAGAGCTCTGCGCCTCTTCAGAAACTTGACTGGCGGTGTCAGCATGAGCAGTTAATTGACCTGCTCCCCCTAAAAGCGAAAAAGTGGCCAAGGTAGCAAAAACCCATTTTTTGCCTGCCTTGAACATTTTGTATCGTAATTTGGGATCGCCGTTAAAAGCCTGATGTTGCATGAATTTCACCCTTAACACCGTCCTTAAAAAAATTTATTTAAAACTTTAACAAGCACTACCCCGCAAAACAGATAAACTCATCTGTTATTTCTGAACCTAATTGATAATTCTCCTCATGATTCAGTCCCCGGATGAGGTTATACTACCACCGTTTCAATGCATATACTAGTTTAAACATAAAATTAACTTAAAATTTGGGTAATTTAATTTGACAACAAAAAGTAAGCGTTTTTATTCAATCCAACCTTTATCCGCTTTTAATTTTGAAAATACAAGTTTAATTATTATGATTTTTACTCTAGCAGAACTAACTCAGCACCTGTATATAGGACGTTTCAGCTGTAGTTTTAGCTATGCCTAAAAAATAGTAAAATTAAACAATTAAATCACAAAGAACAACATGGCATCAACTAACTTAAATTTCAGTGGTGCCAACGACCGTTATTTCGAACTTTTTTAATACTTTTATTAGCCATAATTGAAAATGTGTGCGATTAATTTTTGCTGTAAATCACTCGAGTTCATCAGTCAATTTTGCATCGCCTTGGCAGCAATTCATTGAATTCATTAGGTTCTCTCCTAGCTTAGTCGAATGATTTCACCCGTCCCCCAATAAATTTGTTCATAAAAAAGCACTCCCCGCGACCATCAAAGGGAGTGCTGCTTATGAAAGCTCATGTTCAATTAAATTACCCATGTCCGTTGGCAACGGCGCGTAGCAGGTAATCCATTCATCCAAAAACGGTTGATAGAACCGCAACCTAGCGCAGTGCAGAGCTTGGCGCTGAATCCACGGATTCGTCTGCCGACCGTATAGCCAATCTCCAACCAGTGGATGACCAATTGACGCGCAGTGCACGCGAATCTGATGTGTTCGGCCCGTATGCAGCTTAACTGCCAGCAAGCTGACCGACCGTGACTGCCGCCGAACCCACAGCTCCGTCGTCGCCTGGCGGCCATCTGATCGAACCATCCGCTTGATGAAGGAATCCGGTGCCCGACCAATGGGAGCTTCGATCACCTGATGTTCCGGCATAATGCCTCCCTCAGCCACAGCAACGTAACGCTTGTCTAGTTCGCCATTCTTTAACTGCTTATCCAGGATTGAGTGGGCAAAGTGATGTTTGGCAAATAAGACCGCCCCACTGGTATCCCGGTCCAGCCGGGTCACAATGTGTGTGACCGTGCTGTCCGCGTGTGTGGCCACCAGGTGCCCTTTGACCCGGTTTGCCAGTGTATCATCCGGATAGAGATGTGAGGGCACAGAGGCCATCTCAGCCGGCTTATTTACCACCAAAAAATGAGGATCTTCATATAATATCTCCAATGGCCCGTTTGACGTTGCGACATGCTCATTGGTTGGCTCAGGTGGTAACTGGAGTCCGACTCGCTGACCGGGCCGCGCCATGGCCACTACCCGAACCTCCTGGTCATCCAACGTGACGACACCACCGTGAAATTTAACCTGTTTCAAAAAAGTCCGGGTCACGCCATGGGCCATTAACACGGTCCTCACGTGTACCGGACTCTTACCATCGACGATCCATTCAAAATGCGTCATGGGCGTTCTCTCCCAATGAATGACGTTTCAACCCGTTGCCAGAAATGAGTGTGGCGGTACTCAGCAAAAGAAATCCGCTGCCGGGCAATCTGGTAGTTAATGGCTTTGATGGGTCGTCCTTCGATCGACAGTTGATCACACATCAAGACATTATCAGTCGACTTAGCGGGTTCAATTCGAATCCACTCGTCCGCTGGAATGATCAAGGGTGACCCCAACGTCCGGAAGACTCGGTTATTGATCGACGCAATCTCAGCCATTTGAATGGCATTAAACCTCGGATTGATCACCGCACCACCAACGGACTTATTATAGGCCGTCGAGCCCGTCGGCGTTGAGATACAGAGGCCATCGCCCCGGAAGCTTTCAAATAACTCTCCCTTTATGTAGACGTCTGCCACCATAGTTCCAGAGACTTTCTTAATTGTCGATTCGTTCAGCGCCAGTGTCTGATCAGAATGCGTCCCATCCGCGTACTCCACTTCAATCGTCAACAGTGGATAGCTAACGCTCTGACCATTGTCTTCCACCAGACTGTCGATGAGATCTTGAACCTCATAATCCCGCCAGTCCGTGTAGAAACCTAAATGCCCCGTATGAATCCCAACGAAGCGAATCTTATCCAGTCGATCACTGTAATGGTGAAATGCGGACAGCAAAGTTCCATCCCCACCAACCGTGACAACAATGTCTGGATTTAAACTATCAATTTCGATTCCCGCAGCTGTCAGCCCGGTCTTCAAGGCCGTGGCGACCCGCTGCGAGGCTGAACCGTTATTACCAAAAATGGAAACCTTCATGTCATTCTTCCTTGCTCTGATGAGAAATTGGTGATGTGTCACCGTCTTTTTTCGGGGTATACTGTTGTGCCTCTTGAATTTCTTCACGAATCTCGGACATCTCAGTATCCAACTTAAATGCTGCCTCGGCCGCCCGTTGCAGACGATCGCTCAGCTCCGTCGGAAAGGCCCCCTGATACTTGTAATTAAGTGAATGTTCAATGGTCGCCCAAAAGTTCATTGCTAACGTCCGCACCTGAATTTCAGCCAAAATTTTCTTCTCGCCGCTCACCAGTTGCACCGGGTACTCGATCACAATATGGTACGAACGATACCCGCTAGGCTTCTCATTGTGAATATAATCGCGTTCTTCAAGGATGGTCATGTCCGTTCGCCGCCGTAACAAATCGACGACCTGATAGATGTCTTCAACGAACTGGCACATGATCCGCAAGCCCGCAATGTCTTGCATATCCTGTTCCAACCGTTCCTCGGCAACGTGTCTGCGGGACATCTTTTCTTTGATGCTGGCAACCGGTTTTACCCGACCAGTCACGAACTCAATTGGTGGCCGTTCGTTGCCATTCTCAAATTGTTTGCGGATGCCGCGAAGCTTAACTTTCAGCTCACTAACGGCTTGCTGATACGGTAATAAGAATTGATCCCAATTTTGTACCATGTGACTATCCCCCAACCTGTAATACACGTCTTATCTTTCGATTTTACCATACTTCACCCGTGACTGAGAGTATTTAACCCATTTCCTTGTTAAAAGTTTCACGACATACTCCACCTAACCCCATGAATAACAATCATGAGGCGTTTAGCTTTACGTGGGTCGGAAAATGTTGCATGATTAGGTTGCATTTTAAACGAACGGTCTTCACCTCAAACAAACGTTCCAGTTGCTATTTTTTGAAATTTTGCTAATGTAGTGGTATTGTTACTTTTTGTTCGGCGACCCTGGTTGATTGCCAGCAAGGATAGGTATAGGAGGAAGCAATGTGTTAGAAGTCTATTTGTTCGTCAACCCGTTGGGGGCGCGCTGCATGCGTTCCGAACGCAATATCATGCGGTTGGCCGATCATCTTAATAGCAAGGTATCGTTCCAATTCGTGCCATTGCTCAATCAACAAATCGTTGGGCAATCCCTTTCGGGTCGGCCAACGTTAGCTGAAAGAAACGCCCGCTTCAATATTTACTACGAAGCCATCTTAGCTTATAAGGCAGCTCTCTTTCAGGGCAAGCGCAAGGGACGGAAATTCCTCTTAAATATGCAAAAGGCTGTGGTTGATGACCACGAACAATTCTCGCAAGAACTTGCATTATCCTTGGCGAAAGATTGTCGGTTAGATCTCGATATGTTCAAAGAAGATTGTCAGTCCGACTTGGCGAAACAAGCTTTCCAAACGGACCAAAAATTAGCCGCTGAAATGAAGATCGAACAATCTTCATCCGCCGTCATTTTCAACTGTGATGTTTCTGAATGTGGCCTCTTGTTAGACGATGTCACTTACGAATCACTGTGCGATGTCTGTGAAAGCCAAGGCGTTGCGACGAAGGAAATGTTAATGGCTGAACCTAATTACCCTAGTACAGAACAAGCGACTTCAACAATGCTGGGACTCAATCATCCGCACCTGCACGTTTTGTAAACTTTGTTGAATCGTTTTACGGCCGGCGCCTCCGTGTGCCGGCCTTTTTTCGCCTAAATTAACCAAGCCCCACCACGGGCCAAGCCAATATCAATCTGGCACGCAATATGGTATGATTGAGCCATCAATTTTTTGAGAACAAAAGGGGAAAACTTATGTCGACAGCCATTGTTACCGATACCGCTTCTTACCTAACGCCGAAACAGATTGAACAATTTCAGATCACGGTTCTGCCCATCACGGTGATTTTAGGCGACCAGCAATATCCCGAATCCAAGCTCAGCCTCCACACTTTCTACGATTACTTAAAATCCGAGCATGAACTCCCCACCACGGCACAAGTTTCCCTGGGGCAAATCGAGGAGGCCTACGACCGACTCGCTGCTGAGGGGTATGACGAAATCATTTCGATCCACCTTTCCAGCGGCATCACGTCGTTCATGAGCAATTTGCGCATGTTTTGTAAGACCTACACCAAGGCGAAGATCTATCCCGTCGACTCACTGGTCGCCAGTGCCGGTGAGGCCAACCTCTGCTTGCTGGCTGGTCAAATGGTGGCCAACGGCGATACCGCTGAGACCATTGTCCCTGAACTACTGGGCATGCGCGACACCATGCAGGTGTTCTTCGCCGTGGACAACTTGAGTCATCTGGCCCGGACTGGCCGGCTTACCAACCGTTCCGCAATGATCGGCAACCTGTTAAACATCAAGCCGCTATTGACCTTTAACGCCGAAGGTCAAATCATTGCAATTGGCAAGGAACGAACCATGAAAAGGGCCTTCCACTACATGGCTGACAAACTCAGCGCCACATTGACCGCTGTCGACTATCCCCTCTTAGTGACGGTAATCAACGCCAACAACGCTGAACTGGCCGACGAATGGGCCGCTGAACTTACCGAGACTTTCCCGGTCGTACGCGTGGTTCAGAGTCAGCTCGGACCCGCCATCAGTGTGCATACTGGTGAGAAAACCATGGGTCTCCTGTGGCAACGCGACTGGCAATCCTATTAATGATAAAACTAAAGACGTTCCTCAACAGCGATCGGTTTCGGTCGGTACTGAGGAACGTCTTTTTTAGTTGTCACGAATTATTTCTTTAACTCACGCGCTAATTTGCTGAATTCAGCCAACCGATCGTCAAACGTCGCAAAGGCCGTTTGCAGGTAATCCGGTTGCGCCATATCGACGCCAGCCTGACGCATGACATCCAGTGGTAAAGCCGAACTCCCCGCCTTCAGGTAGTTCAGATAAGCATCACGTTTAGCCACGTCACCGCTCAAGATTCGCTGTGCCAGCGTTGTTGCGGCCGCAAATCCCGTTGCGTACTGGTAAACGTAGTAATTGTAGTAGAAATGAGGAATTCGCGTCCACTCGTCCGCAATTTGTGGATCTGAGACCACGCCATCTCCATAGTAGTGCTGGTTCAACTTCCCATAAAACTCACTCATAAAGTCAGCGGTTAGGGATTGCCCCGCCGCGGCTTGTTGGTGAATATAGTCCTCAAACTCAGCAAATTGGGTCTGCCGGTAAACCGTCCCCTTGAAACCATCCAGATAATGGTTCAAGACATAAGCGCGGACTTGCGGATCAGTTTGCGTCTTCAACAAGTAATCCGTTAAGAGATTTTCGTTAGTCGTTGAAGCGATTTCTGCCACAAAAATCGAGTAGTCTCCGTACTGATACGGCTGATTCGTCCGCGTATAGTGGCTGTGCATGCTGTGACCCATCTCATGAACCAACGTGAACAGACTTTCCAAACTATCCTGCCAATTCAGCAGGATGTATGGTTTCGTATCGTACATCCCCCCGGAGTAAGCTCCAGTACGTTTCCCACGATTTTCCACCACGTCGATGGCCCGGTTATCAAACATCTTTTGCACGTTGGCCACGTAATCGGGGCCCAAGACAGCTAGCGCCTTAAGGGCTTCCTGCTGAGCTTCTTCGTACGTATAGCTCAGACTAGGTTCCCCGGTAATTGGTGTATAGAGGTCGTACATGTGCAGCTCGGGCAGCCCCAGAATTTCCTTCCGCAGATTCACGTACTTATGCAGAGAGTCCAGGTGGCCATTGACCGTTTTGACCAAGGTATCGTAAACCACCGCCGGAATGTCATTTCCACTCATGGCCGCCTCACGAGCACTCCCGTAGTGACGAACCTGAGCAGTGAAATTATGCGTTTTAACCTCACTAGCCAGTGTCGAGGCAAAGGTGTGCCGG
The DNA here is from genome assembly GCF_003946345.1 of Levilactobacillus tongjiangensis. GTDB lineage: Bacteria > Bacillota > Bacilli > Lactobacillales > Lactobacillaceae > Levilactobacillus > Levilactobacillus tongjiangensis. Next base: position 73,859 of record NZ_RHNY01000010.1, on the reverse strand, counting down.
AATTGTTGATAAACGCTATACAGTGCCTTAAAAGCCTGTTCACGGACCTTGGGCGTCGTTGACTGGAGCAAGACGCCATACAGGCCTTCGGAGAGCCGAACATCATTGCCCTGTTCATCCTGAACAATTGGAAAGACCAGGTCGGCATCGCTCAGTACACTGTAGGTCTTGGAAGAGGCATCAAAAATATCACTGGCGCCCGCCAACAGCTTTTCTTCAGCTACCGAAAGGGTGTGTTCCCGTTGCTTACCCAACACATCAAATAGGTGTTGGTACGCAGCTAATCGGGGTTCAGCATCAATCAGTTTTTGCAAAGCGTCTTGGGAAAGAGCTAGGACCTCCGGCTCAAACCAAGAGGTGGCCGCAGCGACCGTTGCCAGCAGGTTGCTAGCTTGACCAGAAAGATCTTGATAGGTGGCGTTGCTAGTATCCTGATCATTCTTTAAGGACGCGTAGACGTATAGCCGTTCCAATTGCCGGTTCAGGTCCAGAACCGCTGTCGTCACTCGGTATAAGTCAGCCCCACTCTCGGCCAATTGCCCCTTTAAAGCTGCAACCTGTTCTGACTGTTGCTTGATGGTTTGGATATCGGCTTTGAAGGCCGCGTCATCCGAGTAAATCGTCGTCAGGTCCCACGTTAACTCTGTTGGGACCTCCGTGCGTTGCGGAATTTGTTTCATCACTTCGTCCTCCTTTATCATTTACATACAGTTAGTTTACCACTTTGACCCCCGCCTTGACCCGTGGGCCGACCGCACTAGATACGCGGCTAGATCTGCCGTCCATTGTGGCTGGCCAACCACCTGCCACCCCTGGGAACGCCGCTCGAGCTTACCTAACCGCACCCAGTCCTGTAAGAGGGTCGTTTCGGCCCGTTGCAAGGCTGGGGCCACGTTGAACCGGACAGCCTGCAATTGACCACCAATCAGAATAAGCGCAGCGCGACTCAACCGGTGAACCTCTTGCTCGTCAAACTGTTTCGTCTGAAATAACCAAGCCGTCATGACCACCCGCCATAGCAAAAGCCCCTTGCCAAAACCAGGCGGCGTCACCGCCATTGTCGCCAGTTGCTCAGGAAATCCGGCCAGGTGGTGGCCAGACAAATAAACTGCCTCCTGAACATCCCGCAGACCAGCCGACTCACGTTGCAGGTCTGCCGTAAGTTGACGGCGAAACGCCAGCAAGTTGGGTCTAGGCGTCGCCAAATAAACCCCAGAGCGACTTTGCAGGTCGGTAACGTCTCGCAAGTAACTGGTTCCCCAACTGAATTGCCCCGTGGCTACCTGACAGAGATGGTGGTCCACCCGTAGCAAGCACGTCTCAACATCCCAAAATAACAGGCAAAGTCCCCAACCGGGTAACCAGCTCGCAAAGCGATCAAGTGTCCGCCAAGTCAATCGCTGCTTCGCATACCGTTTTCCTAAGAGCCACATTGGATACACGCCCAATTGCCGGTAACCCGCCGTCCGACTGGCCACCTCCGCTCGACTGATTGGACTACATTGGAATTCCAAAGCGATTGGTTGTTTTCGCACTAGCCAAACGTCAGCTCGTTGCTGAATCTTCGGTAAGATTCGTTCCAACTCCGGCTGCCCCCACGCCGCAAAGAATGTCATTAACTGGCGTTTGCCTTGAACGTGCTGTTGACTCTCAGCCTCATTTTGGAGTGGACATAGGGCCCCGGGTAAATGAGCAAAGTACGGCTGAACCCGCGACCCCCGTCGCAACCGTACCGGTAAGTGGCATCCCGGGCAGACGAACGGACGTCCCCGCTCCACGTTCTTAGCATCCACCAATTGGTCCTCCAACTCCGCAATCAACATTCCCGCCACCTCCTACTGTCTAACTACGCAGGATTCTGATGATTGAACGAAAAAAATTACGATTAAAAGATCTATTGGCTTGCAGTAATACTGCTAAATTCATGTACATTGGTCGCACTCCGGAGGTCAGGGATTCCGCCTGCTGTGGGGACGCTTCAGACTGGAAAAGCACCAGTCTTCCCGCTCGATTTGAAGCCACGAAGACCCCGTGTCTTCAAAGTCGCCCGTGCTGTAAGCTGGCTCACCAGCTAACACCACCTCCACAGCTGGCTACACCCTGGCCTCCTCCGGCTCTGATTGTCTTTTAACAGAATTGCTGCTGAAATTTTTGCTTCACCACCCTATTTGGACTCTTGAGATTCGGCTTTGTAGTCATTACCTCGCCAAAGATTATCATGTAAGCCATGCGACCGCCAAATATGGTTTCAAGCAGTCGATAACGTGAGAAAGCACACTGGCGGCCTATTTTATATGTCAATAACATTGTTGCGTCTAGAATCTTTTCACCCCTAGCTCGGCCACAGAAAAAGGAGCCAAGACATCTGTCTCAGCTCCAAACACTTCATTTCTATTCTACTGTTGTCTAACAATTGATACTATTTGAAGATAAATCGCCAATTTAGCCGCAGGTTGCCAGGGATGGTACCGCCCGTGTCGAAGTTATTGGCTGGCAGCCAATAACTTGGGTCGAGCTTGGAGACGAGGCACTTTCTCGGCTTCAAGTCGAGCCGAAAGCCCGCTCTTCGGCTGAAGGCGACCCCACGCGCGGTACCATCCCTGGCGGCCGGAGGCGGCCAAAAACCTATTTATCTTCAGGGAAGTGAGCAATCACCTGGTAGATAGGCCCTTTAGAAGAAAACTTTTGCTCATACTCCGTCTGAATATCTTCCACCCCATCGGTGGCAGCGTGTAAGTCCAACCAAACGCCGTCAAAGACCATGCCAAAGTTGTTCAAGCTACCCAGAGAGTATTCAAACAGGCCGCGGTTATCGGTCTTGAATTGGACACTACCCCCTGCTGGCAAGACGTCAGCGTAGTGCGCTAAGAAAACTGGTGAAGTCAATCGACGTTTAATGTGCCGTGTCTTAGGCCATGGATCAGAAAAGTTCAGGTAGAGCCCCGCCACTTCACCCTGAGCAAAGAATGTGTTAATGGCCTCACCGTCGGTATGCACCAATTGAATGTTGGTGAGTCCACTGGCCACAACCTTCTTTAGGGCCGCCGCAATCACGGACATTTGAATCTCAATCCCAATAAAGTTATTTTCTGGGTGCGCCTTGGCCATCTCCACGATGAATTGACCCTTTCCCGTTCCAATTTCTACGTACAAGGGTTGCTCTTTAGGAAAACGGCTCTGCCACTTACCCATCAGCGGTTCTGGTTCAACCACCATTTGATCGGTATGTTCGGCCATATAGTCTTTAGCCCACGGTTTATTACGTACACGCATAGTTTTTTCTCCTTTTAATCACAACAGCGGGCGCGAGGTCCTCCCCGCTCCCGCCGAAGTCTAATCAGTCACTGACTCACGAGTCAGTTTTTCAAGTAAAATTAAATGTTGATTCATAATTTGGAACCGTTGTTGATGATAACTCTCGGCAATCACCGTCAGGCAATGAACCCGGGCATACCAGTTGACGCGAGCCGTTAAGTCCGCCGTCAAGGTCTCGCCGTAATCCTGAAGCCAACGTTGCCATTCCTCGAGGGGAACGTATTCACACAACAAAGAACCTAGGTCATGGGCTGGATCAGCAAACGTCGCCGCGTCCCAGTCGACCAGGTATAACCGTTGCCGGTCCGACAACAGCCAATTTTTATGGTTTAAATCACCATGACTAACTTCGTATTGCGTCTTGGGCAGTTGTGGTTGCTCGTTTCGCAGGCTAGCAAACGCCGATTGAATCAGCGGATGCCGTCGCAGGTCCGCAGCAAGTGCGGGTTGTAAGCGAGTCAACAACTGGGCGGGCGTCGTTGATCGTCCGCCGACTTTTAATAACATATCATGGAGCAAGTGAGAATGATGCACGCGGTGTAAGAGTCGAGCGACCCGTTGCTCACGCATTTCACTGCGTCGTAACGTCCGACCGTTCAGCCACTCCTGAGCCGTCATCACATCCCCCGTCGCAAGCCGTTTTGTCCAGACGAGTCGGGGCGTGATTCCCTCCATGGAAAGTGCCGCAAGAAATGGTGACGCGTTTTGTTTCAAAAACACCTTTTGTGAGGCCTTGGTCCCCATATACGCTGTACCTGTGTTACCACCCAGCGGATATAAACTCCAACCGTCACTAATATCCAGTGCCATTCGTGCCACCCCTCCTCGATTTGTCAGCTACTCCTAATTCTATGGGGAAATCAGGGACACGTCAACCCCTATTTTTATCCGCCCGCGCCAAGCGTTGTGGTGTATAGAGTCGGGCTAAATACCAAACTTCGACGACTTCGACCAACAAGGCTAAGCCCGCCGTTTCCAATGATGGGTTGGCAATTGCCACGACGACCCACAGACACAGCGCTGCCACGCTGAGAATCAAGGTGACTAGCGTGACGAAACTCTTGAGTCGCAAGTCTGAGGCTACCGGATAGACGTGACTGAAGACAATGTCATCGTATTGGTGGAAGAACGGTAAGAGCTGAAACCCAATCAAGTAGATGAAGAGCGCTGCCAAGATAATCGGTAACCACTGTCCCCGCACGAAGTACAGCAACAGCATACCGATCACAGTCAGCCGAACCACTAATCCACTAAATTCAGTTCCCCGGACCATCCCCCGACTAAATAGGTACAGATACGTTTGCTTGTGTTGTGACTTGATGCGCGCAAACAACCAATCGAGGTACCGCCGCCGTTTGATGGTCCCGGACACCATGGGAACCTCCGTAAAGAGGTTAAAGAACCGATAGATGCCCAGCATCCGATTATCTTCTAGCTTAATTTGTTCTCGCCAACGAATCTGCTGGTTTTCCCAATGCTGATGAAACCACACGGCAACGGCAACGTCCAAGACTACTGCCAAAACAACTGCCGCGTAAGCCATAAACCACAGCCCACTTGCCAAAATAACAATAGCCAGTAACCATTTGATCCACCACTGGTTCATTCGGCGTTGCGCAGTCACTTGGTAAGCACTGGCCAGGTCAAGCCGTAGGAAAGCATCCTTCAAAATAATCTGGGCAACTGCCAGAACTAGGATTTGAGTGATTGTCCAATGCATCGACACACTCAGAAACGGTGACAAAATGAACAGCGTGATCACCTGCGTTGCCTGCGCTAAGCCTTGACTGTACCGCCGTGCGGAGACAAAGTACGCGTGCATCGCCCGTTCCTTTGGTAACAGGAAGACCCGGTCTGCATCCTCAATCAACGTCGCAAATCGACCGATCTGCACGACAATGACGAGAACTATCAGGGCAATGACCGGTGCCCACCACTGACCATATTTAAGTTGTTTTAAAACGTTGGAGTAACCGAGACCTAAGCCCCCTAGAAAGAAGAGCAAGGCAAAGACAAAGAAATCGTTGAACACCAGCCGCAAGTACTTCGCCATTTCCCGGAGATGACGTTGTAGCCGGGTCTGAAATAACCCCGTCATGCGCGATCAACCTTCGTCATGGAAAGATAAATATCATTCAGTGATTCCCCCGCTTCCGGAAGAGCGGCTTGGAGCTCACTGAGGGTGCCTTCGGTCTTGACCTGACCGTCATGAAGTAAGACAAACCGGTCACAGTACCGTTGAGCCGTATCCAACACGTGGGTCGACATCAAGATGCTGGCCCCAGTCTTCTTGCGTTGTTCAATCAGGTTCAACAGGTCATTCACGGCCAGCGGATCAAGCCCCAAGAAGGGTTCATCAATAATGTAGAGTTTGGCATTGGTCAGAAAAGCACAGACAATCATGACTTTTTGTTTCATCCCTTTAGAAAAGTTAGCTGGAAACCAATCTAGCTTATTATCCAGCCGGAAGGTCTTCAACAACTCATGCGCCGTTTCCCAAGCCACTTTTTGGTCCAAATCATAGGCCATCATGGTCATCTCTAAGTGTTCACGTAACGTTAATTCTTGGTATAACACGGGGGTTTCTGGAATGTAGGCAATCTGTTGCTTGTACGCCTGACTGTCCTGTTCAATGGTGACCCCGTTCAACGTAATTTTTCCTTTATGAGGCGTCAAAAGACCGATCACGTGATTAATGGTGGTCGATTTCCCCGCCCCGTTCAAGCCAATGAGGCCGACTAACTCTCCGTCGCGGACATCAAAACTAATATCTTTTAAGACGGGAATCTGTGAGTAGCCCCCCACAACATGGCTGACTTCAAGAGCCATTCAACATCCCTTCATTTCCTTTAATTTAACCAGGCTATTATACCATAGCTGACCCAGTGAACGAACGATTCTAGGTGAACTCCCCCGGGTTGGTGGTGTATAATGGGTGAAATCACTGCGAAAGAAGGAGTTTTCATGGATAAAATGACGCTAGAACCGCACTACGATGACGATTGTATTTTCTGCAAGATCTTAAAGGGGGACATCCCCAGCTACACCGTTTACGAGGACAACATCGTCAAGGCCTTTCTCGACATCTCACAAGGGACTCCCGGCCACACCCTGGTCATTCCCAAAACGCACGTGAAGGACATCTTCGCCTATGACGCCGACCTCGCAGCCGCCGTCTTCTCCCGGATTCCTAAGATTGCCCGGGCCGTTCAAGCCTCTGACCCAGCTATCACCGGGATGAACATCCTGAACAACAACGGCAAGGTGGCTTACCAATCCGTCTTCCACTCCCACATTCACCTGGTTCCCCGCTACACGGACCACGATGACTTCAAGATGATTTTCAAGGATAATTCCGACAACTACAGTCCAGCCGACTACGCTGCCATTCAAGATAAGATTAAAGTAAGTTTGGAGGACTAAACTATGGGAATTGGTCGTTTTCTAACCGGCGCCACTCTCGCTACCGGGGTTGGTTTAGCTGCTTACTTAACCTTAACGAAGCAAGATCCTCTGACTTGGGGCAAGGGCGTGCGCGCTCAGACTCAGCACACCGCCCAAAAGATTGACGACCTGCGCGGTGCCAAGAACCAGTTGACACACAACGTTGCCAAGCTTTCCCAAGCCGTCACCGACGCACAACCCACTCTAGATGAAATCCAAGCGGCTGTTGATAAGTTTGCGTTTAAAATCGCTCCTCGGGTTGCCGCCATTGAGGAGACCCTGGCCAAATGGGACGCTAAGTAATTCTGAACTTTTTGTAAAACTTTGTTGACCTTTTTCGGTTGACGTTAATTTGTGTTATGATGTCTGAGTATGGTGTTTACACCAATTTTGATGAATGGATGTGTTGAGCAATATGAAGAAATGGTTTATCGCCTTCGCCGGTCTGTTACTGACCGTAACGCTTGCCGGTTGTGGGAACAAAACCGTTGCCACTACTAATGGTGGTAAGATTACTGAAAGCCAGTACTACAGTAGTTTAAAGGGTACGTCTTCTGGTAAGCAAGTTCTGCAACAGATGATTTTGAACAAAGTCTTGGAAAAGCAATACGGTGACAAGGTCAAGAAGTCCGAAGTTACCAAGCAATTCAACAAGTACAAGGCGCAATACGGTTCATCATTTAGCAGTGTTCTTTCTCAAAGCGGTATGACGCAATCCGGTTTGAAGACGGAAATTCGTTCAAACTTACTTTTGAAGGAAGCTGTTAAGGATAACGTCACGATTTCTGATGCCCAACTCAAGAAGCAATTCAAGAGCTACGAACCAGAAGTCACGGTTGCCCACATCTTAGTTTCCAAGAAGTCTACCGCTGATTCAATCATCAAAGACTTAAAGGGTACTAAGAAGAGCGACTTGACTAGCGAATTCACGAAGTTAGCTAAGAAGGATTCTACTGATACTGCTACCAAGAACAAAGGTGGTAAGTTGAGTGCCTTCGATAGCACTGACACTTCACTGGACGCAACCTTCAAGAAGGCTGCCTTCAAGCTTCAAACTAACGAATACACCACGACGCCTGTTAAGACGCAATATGGTTACCACGTTATCTTGATGCTGAAGAACCCTGGTAAGGGTACCGTCAACCAACACAAGGCAGAACTTAAGTCACAAATCATTGATAGCGATATGAATGACAGTACTGTTCTGCACAACGTGGTTGCTAAGGTCTTGAAGAAGGGTAATGTTTCTATCAAGGATAATGACTTGAAGAACATCTTGTCTGACTACTTGGCATCATCATCAAGTTCTAAGACTTCCGCTTCATCTTCATCCAAGTAATTTCGATTAAACTTGAAGGTTCCAACCAAATTGGTTGGAACCTTCTTTTTTTACCTTGAGACTGGTTTAATGCGATAGTGCTGAGCTTGGTCACCTCCGGGCGTCAGGGCGGGACCTCTGCTTACATTGGATCATTGAACTATAATAGCCTCCTAAGTGGCAACTAGCTTAACCGATCACATTGACTGCATGGTTCCAGGTACCAGTCAAGAAGATTAATCCCAACCTCAACTCTTCACTCCCCACTTCACAGTGCAAACAAAAACGGTTCTATGATATTTGGTATTGATGGAGAAATCCATCGACACCATTTTTGCATTAAAAAGAAGCCCAATTCGAAAATGAATTGAACCTCACAAATTCCCCTCATCAACACCCGTTGACAAAGAGCCTCTTTTAATTAATCTGATTAATAATTAGGTGTTTTATGCCGTTAACCTATGACCCATCGCTTGACTGAACACCTTACCGAAGTAAAGATTTGCTGAATTTCAATCATTTAAGACTAACTGGCACTGCTCGTAACTTACGATTGCTCATTACTAATGCCATTCTTTTAATTTGAAATTGAGAATCCAAACAATTAACGCCAAAAGCAATATCAATGGGATCAAAGATCCTAGCGCCTGTGCCGTTAAAAGAATCAAAATAGACACAACAAATGAGATTATCACACACCAATTAGCTATTTTCTTAGATACTTGAAAGCCTAACCACAAGTTAATTAATATAAGCGCCATCAATACGACTTCTAACCACAGGAGTATATCAAACCAAATATATGACCGATCAACTGCTTGAACCGTATATAATTCTGCGTCTGCGTTTATATAGTACCATAGGCCTAAATAAATGGTTATTATTGAGGCTGATATTTTTAATACCATCGTGACCGCTTTCTTCATCATACACCCACTCTTCTATATTAATAACTTCTATCTTATCTTATAGATATAGGATGGCCTAAACGATTCCTTGAAGTTTTTGACTAATTTAGGGCGTCTTTGAAGGCACGTGGTCTTCGGGGCTTCAAATCGAGCGAGAAGCCCGCCTTTTGGCTGAAGCGTCCCCCACACAGTAAGCCCCACCCCTGGTCACCGGAACGTGACTATTCATGAACAAGCCTAAGGTTGCTGTGGCTCATCAGGTGACTTAGGGCTGTCAGTGGTCGGCCGATAGAACCGACGCCCGTCCATAGCGAAGACCCGTTCCGAGAATTCTCCCGGCTGAGTGTGTTCCACAACCGTGTCCAACATCATGATGGACGCATCAAGCTCATCCAACTGGTGTAAGACGTCCGCTTCACGCAACTCTGGACGAACCGGAGACCCATATTCCAACAGGCCGTGGTGACTGAGAATCATGTGCCGTAGCAACAGAACATCTTCAGCCTGAGGATCTAATTTAAGTGTGTCGCACGCCCGGACCAATTCCCCATCGATCAACACAATGTGCCCAATTAAATTTCCAGCCAGCGTATAGGTCGTGGACTTGGGCCCCGACAGTTCGATTGTCTTGCCTAAGTCGTGAAGAATCGCACCGGCGAATAACAGTGGTGCATTTAGGTCAGGATATTGGGCCGTCACTGAATGGGCCAACTTCAAAATAGAAATCGTATGGAAAGCTAATCCACCTTGAAAGGCGTGGTGGTTACTCTTGGCCGCCGGATACGTGTAGAACTGATCAGCGTACTCACTGACCAGCTTCCGGACGATTCGGTTCCACGTTGGCTGCGTGATTTCAAAAATCGTTTGTGTGATGTAATCTTCCATTTCAGCCCGACTCATTGGTGCCTGTTCAATGAAGGCGTTGGGATCACTCGGTTCACCTGGATTGGTTAAGCGTAAGTGAAAAATCTTGATTTGTGGATGCGTTTGATAATTTTCCCGTTTTCCTTGTAGGTGAACGACGCGGCCCGCGACATAATTTGTAATGTCTTCGGGCGAAGCATCCCAGTATTTACCAGAAATCTCACCGGATTGGTCCTCAAACACCAGTGCAATGTATTGTTTACCGTTCTTGGCCGTCCGCACGTCCGCCGCTTTCAAAAGTACAAAGACATCGACCGCTTCATCGACGCCATAATCCATTAATTTTTTTGTTGCCGCCATGAAAGTCCCTCCTATTCCGTCAACCGTAAAACCTTACCCGTGGTGTGCGTGGTCACACTTTCATCAGCCGTCAGGAGAATGACCTGCACGTCCATCGCGATGGTCGCCAACAAGCGATAGGCAGCCTGTCGGCGGGCCTCGTCAAAGTTCACAAAACCATCGTCGATAATCAGGGGCATCTGGACCTGTCGATTCATCACGACCGCAAAACCTAGGGTCACGGCAAGGTCTAGCTGTTCGGCCGTCCCTCGTGAAAGTTGCCCCACGTTGCGCCATTCACCAGTCGCACGCTGAACTCGTAAGGTGGTTGGTGTCAGTTCAATTTTAGTATACCGGTTTTCAGTTAATTTACCATAAAATTCACTAGCTTGCGCCACGATTTGTGGTAAGCGGTCACCGGAAGCCGCCGCCAACGCTGCCGAAATCCACTGACTCACCAATCGTTCCGTCAGCCAGGTAGCCGCCGTCTGGGTCATTTGTGTTTCCAAATCGGCAAGCTTCTGCCGCAACGTGGCTTGTGTTCCACTGGCCGTCAGGTGCGTCAACTGCCCCTGTAACGTTGCCAAGTGACTAGTCGTCTGGTCCAAGGTCGCCTGTGTAGTAGCTTGATTCTGTTGAGCCGTGGTCACTTGTTGCTGCAACGCTGCTCGACTGATCTGTTGCTTCAAAGCCGTCAAGTTGTCGGCCCCAATCTGAGTGACCAGTGTGTGTCGCTGTTGCTGGCGTTCCGTTTGCGTTCGGTCTGCTTGATACTGTTGATAGAAAGCCGCTACATCGGTTAAGTTCCGTGTCCGTAAAAATGCCTGTAGTTCTCGTTTTCCCCGCTCGACCGCCGCTTGGTCTGCTTGTAGCCGGGACGCTAAGGCTGCCACATCAGTTTCTTGATGGCTTAGTGCTTGCCGCGTAGCTTGCAACTGTGTCAGCTGAGATGCCACTGCTGCTAGGTCTTGGTCTGTTAAATCAGGCAGAATGGTCGTTGCCTCCTGTAAGAACTGCCGAACCGTTGCTTGTTGCGTCGCAGCTTGCTCGGCCGTTGTTTCCAGCAAACGCGTCAATCGCTCCCACTCGGCAATGGCAGACTGGGCCGCCGACCATTGTTCCAACGGAATCTGACTCATTCCGTGAGCATCACCAATCGTATCTAACTGAGTTGTCAACGCATCAACGGCCTGCCCACCTTCACGCAGCTGGGCCTGCAGATCACGAATATCTTCGGTCAGTTCATCCAATTGACGACTAGCTGGCGTGCTACTGTCAACCAAAAAAACACCATAATAGCCAACTGCAACACCCAGCAAGGCGCCAGCGAGCTTGAGAAATGTATTGGGGAGGAACATGGCGCCCACAAGGACGACCAGACCAGCTGCCAGCCATCCGACCTGCTTATCCGCTAATGGGTTATTGTGCTGCTGACGCGTCGGCTGAACCTGTCGAAATTGTTCGTTGCGCTGATTAAGTTGTTGCTGTAAACGGCGCCGTTTCTGATTCGCTGTGGTTAGCTCCCCCGCTAATTGCCGCACCTGCTGAGTAATCGCCAGTGAAAATGGTCGCGGCATTTGCCCGTTCACTGCATATTGTTGCTCCAAAATACCGGCACGTTGTTCCAAATCCCGCTGCGATGTGCCTAACCGTTGTGCCTCCTGTTGACTACCCTGAACTTGCGGTAGCCGTTGCGTAAGCGCATCGACTTTATCGGCGATGGGTAAATACTGATCAAACAGTGGTGGCAGTTGCTGATCACGTTGTAACTCCGCAAACCGTTGTTGATCATCCGCTAACGTCTGCTCACTGGCGGTCGCTGCACTTCGCAACTGCTCTAAGCGAGTTGCGTCGGTAGCAGTGAATCCATGGGAGACAGCTTCCGCAGCCGGAGCCAACGCCACCCATTGCTGATAGGTTGGCCACTGAGCTAACAGTTGGGTCAGCCTAGTCGTTGCCTGTCGTTGTTGTGTTAGCGTTGTCTGAAGAACTTGCTGTTGACGCTCACCGTCGACTTGTTGCTGACGCAGCTGCCAATACGTTTGGTAGGCCCCGTTGGCCTTCTCCAGCTTAGCCGATAATTCCTGATGTTCTCGCAATTGCTGATTTAATAAGGGATTACGCCCCTGAGGTTTATACCGGTCATCAGCGGCTTGGTCCAGGCGCTGCGCTTGCTGTAACCAGTACTCACTACCAACGGCGCCGACGTGCCGGAGCCGGTCGACCAGTTCCTGCTTGGAAGCTGTAAAGACTGTCCCCAACCGAGGCTCGTTAATCGCATAGACCCGGGTAAAGAGCTGACCATCGACTGGTGCCAGTAATTTGGTGAGTAGCTCCGCCGGTAAATCTAGATTCGTGGTGTCATCATGGAGCGTCACCGTTCCCCCTTTGGGACCGTCCGTCCGCGTCACGGTATAGGTCGTGTCGTCCTGTTGGAATGTAATTGCCCCACCAAATCGGCTGCCGTCCAGCGGTTCGTAGCGTAATTCAGGATGTTTTTTCGTGGGAAAACCAAAGAAAATGGCTGTGATGAACTGCGTCAACGTCGACTTGCCCGCTTCGTTAGGACCCACTAGGAAGTTCAGACCAGGTGATAGATCAAAAGTTCGATCGTGAAAGTGACCAAAACCATAAATCGTTAACCGCTTAAGATTCATCCTGACCCTCCTCTCCCATTAATTGCGCTAACCGGCGACGTGCGGCCGTTTCCAAACTAGCTGCCGTCTCAGGCCGGTCAAACCACGCCGCCAACGCCGGTTCCTGTGCTAGTTTACCGAATAATTCCTGTCGATTGGCCGCGGTAAACACCGTCTTGGCCCCCAACTCCCAATAACTCTGATCCAGGTTGGGCGCTGGAACTACCGTGGTACTTTCATCTAAACTAAACCGAACAATGTAACGCTGGGCCGCCTTCAGTTGGCGTTGGTGCGTCCGTTGAAAGAGCTGTAACCAGTCACCGGTTGCTAATCGTTGCTGCTCAGCTACCGAAAATGGTGAGCTGGTTGTCAACGTTATTGCAGTGAGCGTGGTCTGATCCGCTGGGTGCGCAGCTAACCAGTTCAGCAGCTCTTCGTTGAGTGCTGCCAGATCAGTTCCATCCAGAGCGAGCTCGGCCGTTTCCCAGATTACAGTTGCAGTTGGGAAAAATTCCGGCACTAAGTGGCCATCCTGACTGTGAACCAGGTAAGCCCCCTTCATGCCAGTCTCCGTCACAGCTCGACCCTGGGTGTTGCCCGCGTATAAGATTGGTGGCTGTTCATTTAAGCTTTGACGATGATGAATGTGGCCCAAGGCCCAGTAGTCGTAACGTTTGCGCAACAGTTCATCCACTGCGAATGGCGCGTAATGGTCCTGACTACCCGTAGCCACGGCCCCGTGCAACATCCCCACGTGCCAGTCCGTTGCGGCGTGCACGGGATACGCTGCTAACGGATCATCTGAAACCCAACGTTGGGGGTAGCTGAAACCACTCACGGCCACTGTTTCACCAGAAGCCAGTTGTAACGTAGTGGTCGTGACGCGTTCACCTAAAACCGTCACGTTGTTCGGATAAGTCACTGCTTGTTCCGTTAAGTAATCATGATTACCAAAGCTCACGATCACGGGAATTTGCGCGTCATCCAAGCGAGAAAATTGCGTGAATAGGAATGCTTGCGCGGCCACACTCTGCTCAGCCCGATCGAATAAATCACCCGCCAAGAGGACAAAGTCGACGTGCTCACTGAGGGCACGGTCAAATACCTTGGTGGCCGCCGTAAAGGTAGATTCTCGTACGGTCGTTGCCAATGAGGCTGGCAGCCCCGTAAGGCCGAGAAACGGGCTGTCTAAATGTAAATCTGCAGCGTGAATAAATTTCATCAAGTGAGCACTCCTTTCATTTTTTAGCGATTTAAATTGAAAAATCGCCGGCACGGACCTCCCAAGAATGAGGGGTTGTACCGACGATCAACAGACGTTTTAGCCCTGGTAGATGCTTTCGATGGGTTTCGTAATCGTCTGATTCAAGTTGGATAACAGGGTGTTAACATCCCGTTCCTTTTCCATCAAAGTCTTGATGGAATCGATTTTAGAAACCTTGTCAGCAACTTCGCGGGCATGGCTCATCTCGTCGTTGGTCAACTCTTGACCAGCCATTTGCTTTTGTTGCAAGTCCATTTGGATTTTTTGGAAGTCTTTAAACAGCTGGTACGTGTCGGCGTCAGCCTTCATGTCGTTGTATGCCGTTTCTAAACCCGTGAATTCTTCTGATTCTTGAAGTGCTTGGGCTAATTGTGCACCCAAGTCTTCCATCTTTTCAGCCATTGGTGTTTCCTCCTTGTTGGGCCTACGCCCAGTTGAATTGCCATTTATTATTGTACCATGGTTTGCGCTTTCACCCCAGAGGGATTTCACTATTGAACGACTGATTTCCACCAAGATTTGACAGTATTAGCTGCGCTGTTAAAGGACTTCCCAGCGTTGTTAATACCCTCCTGTACCTGATCCCAGATATCGCTGTCGCTAGAACTAGAATTGTCCTCGCCCTTGGCGATGGTAGAAGCATCCTTGGTGTCAAAGGCAGTTCCTTTGGTGTTTGGTAAGATGGCTTGCATTTCAGCCTGATAGAGTGGCCCCTCACCAGTACCACTGACGTTCTCCAGGTGATTCTTGTTGCTCGTGTTGTCAAACCCTTCCCAAGTCGTCACAACGACGTCAGGGGTGTATCCCACGATCCATTTATCACGGGTGGCATCGGAATCACCATCAGCCTCAGTACTCCCGGTCTTACCAGCAATCGTATATCCGTAAGGCTTGGCGCTAACCCCGGTTCCGTAGTTAAAGACGCCCATCATCATACTGGTCATCTGCTTAGCGGTCTTGCTCGACATGACCTTAGTCGTCTTCGCAGCAGAGTCAGAAGTATCCACCACTACATTTCCTGAAGCATCCACAATCTTACGAATATAGTGCGCCGACGACATGGTCCCGTTGTTAGCAAACGCCGTGTAAGCTTGAGCCAACTGCTGCGGAGAGACTCCGGTCTTCAGCCCACCCAGTGCCAAGGCCAGGTTCTTATCAGACTTGGTGACTGGAAGACCAAATTTTTTGACGGAATCGTAGCCCTTGTCGACGCCAATCTTATTTAGTAACCAAACGGCTGGTGCATTCTTACTTTGCGCCAGAGCTTGATACATCGGTACCTTGCCACTGTATTGGTTACCGTAGTTATGCGGCGAATAGTTATTGGTCCCGTACGACTTCTTCTTGTCAGTCAGTTCGGAATCATAGTAGTACCCATTTTCTAATGCCGGAGTATAAACCGCCAGTGGCTTGATGGTTGATCCCGGTTGTCGCCGCATTTGTGTCGCTCGGTTATAGCCCCGGAAAACGTGCTTTCCACGACCCCCTACCACGGCTTCAACACCACCGGTATTCGGGTCAATGGCGATACTAGCCGCCTGAACCTTGGTCCCATCGCTAGCATTGGCTGGGAAGTAAGAGGTGTTCTTAAATAATGTCTGCATCTGCTTCTGATTACCCTGATCCAAGGTGGTATAGATTTTATATCCCTTGTTCATAATTTCAGATTCAGTGAGGCCATATTTGCTGACAGCTTCGTTAATCACTGCATCAAAGAAATACGGGTACCGATAACTGTTCTTATAGTTGTAAGTATCATTCGTGGTCAGGGCCGTCGCCTGATAGCTCTTCGCCTGTGACTTTGAAATGGCTCCGGTATCCGCCATCAGGCCCAGAACGACGTTTCGTCGGGCCCGTGAGGCCTGCGGGTGGTCAACTGGATTGTAAGCCGATGGCGACGTGAGCATCCCCGCTAACACAGCAGACTCTGGTACCGTCAATGCCGCAGCGGACTTCCCGAAGTACCGTTTAGCGGCATCTTGAACACCCCAAACTCCGTTACCAAAGTAAGCGTTGTTAAGGTACATGGACAAGATATCTTGCTTAGAATAAACGTTCTCAACTTCGATTGACAGGAATAGTTCCTTGAATTTCCGCGTGAACGTTTGCTCTTGCGTGAGGTACGCGTTCTTGACCAATTGTTGGGTCAATGTACTCCCCCCACCACTAATGTAGTTTTGTCGGAGTACTTTATTCTTGGCGTACAGGAAAAAGGCCCGCCCAATCCCCTTAACGGAGAAACCATGTTCGTGATAAAAATTCCGGTCCTCGGTAGAAATCACTGCGCTCTGCACGTTCGTGGTAATTTTCTTAAGTGGGACGTAGGTCCCCTTCTGGGAGTACAGGGTCCCCGCCTTATTATTGTGACGATCATAAATCTGCGTGGGATTTTCCAACGCCGCCTTCAAGTCACCAACGTTAGCCGACTTGGCCATAAACGTTAAGTACCCACTCATGACCAGGACCATACTTAAGATGATCACAATGATCCAGCGGGTCAACTGAAATCGGTGCCAGATGCGCTTAAATCCAGACTTAAATCCGGACCAAGCATTCTCATTCGGTTCTTGGTTATTCATAAAATAGCCTCTTCTATCTCAATTATAATATGGCTATTTTAGCATAGTCATGGCGCTTAACTACGTTTTCAGGCAAACTTTATGAAGCTTTAAATTAGCTTAACGCGACTGACCTATGTAACTGCGCCTATCTCAAACAAAGGGCGTGACCCGACTTTTGCCGACCCACGCCTGTTCAATCCACAATAACGCCTAGTGAACAATTTCTGGATTCATTTCCGCCGCAATTTCATCATGTAGCTTTTCAGCTACTTGAGCACTTGGACTGATGATAAAAATCGTATCGTGACCTGCCAACGTACCAGCAATCTCTGGTAAGTTCAAATCATCAAAGATGGCCGCCAACAGGTTACCGTTACTCGGCAGCGTTTTCAAAATATTAACAAACTCAACTCGGGTCAGGCCCGTCACCACTTCATTAATGGTCTCTCGCAGATGTTCCTTTTCACTACGATTACCCGCTTTAAAGATTGTATAACGCAGGTGACCATGTCCATCTTGAGCCTTTACAATCTGCATTTCTCGAATGTCTCGTGAAATGGTGGCCTGCGTCGCCTGAATACCGACATCCTCCAGATGATCCATTAATTCTTCCTGAGTTCCAATGGGATACTGATTAATTAATTGCTCAATGCGCGCTTGGCGAATACTTTTCTTCATGACGACGACCCTCCCGCATAAAATTTCACTAAGTATAACAAAGGATGCGGAAAAACGCCACATGTCTCTGCATATTTATAAAGCAAGTGTACCAAATATTCGTTTTTAACGCAAAAAAACGAATCGTTGACCTACTATCTTGCTTACGCTTGAGGATTATCGCTGGACATTTTATCCATGCCTTTAGCACCAATATCCGTTCGAAAAATCAAATCACCAGTGGGCACCTGTTCAAGTTGCTCATAAACTCGCTGTTGTGCGGTGGCTAAATCAGCCGCGTGCGCGCTCACTAACATGACCCGACCGCCTGCACTGACTAGCTGACCAGCTTCACCCCGCACACCTGCATAATCGGCCCCGGCAACAGTCGGGACTGCCACGCCTAATTGGGGACAGCTAGGGTAACCCGGCGCCGCCAACACAACACCTAAATAAGTCACGTCTTCTTGCCAAGTTAACCGCGGTTGCCGATGCGCCATCAGGTCTTGAATCCCCTGGTAAAAATCACTGGTCACCTGTGGGAGGATAATCTGTGTTTCTGGATCACCCAGCCGCAAGTTGTACTCGACCACTTGCACACCTGCCGCCGTCAAAATACCACCCACGTAGAGGATCCCGTTGAAACATAAACCTTCTTCTTTTAAGCCTGCCAAAGTAGGCGCAATCACGCGCTGAATAGTCTCTTGGATAATTTCAGGCGTGATCTGAGAAACTGGTGAATACGCCCCCATTCCACCCGTATTTGGTCCTCCATCATGGTTGCGTAATCGCTTATGATCCTGTGCCGTTGGTAACAGGCTGTACTGCTCGCCCCCGACCAATACCATTTGTGAAAACTCAAACCCACTCATAAATTGTTCGATAAGCACCGTATCGGTCGTTTCAAAGGCCTGCGTTAAGGCATCAGCAGCCATCAAATGGTTAACCGCAACCGTCACACCCTTACCACTTGCTAACCCGTCTACTTTGATTACCTGTGGCAACGGTGCCTGGTTACTATAAGCCAACGCAGCAGCAAGGTCGTGAAATAACTGGTAGTCAGCGGTGGGAATCCCATTTCGCTGCATAAATTGCTTGGCAAACACTTTGGAGCTCTCAAGCCGGGCAACAGCTTGAGACGGGCCAAAAACCGCTAAATCAGCTGCTAAAAAGGCGTCAACAATCCCTGCTGCTAATGGCGCCTCTGGCCCAACGAACGTTAAATCAATCTCTTCTTTGCGAACAAAAGCAATTAGTCCCGCAAAGTCTAACTCATCAATCGCAACTAGCCGCAGGTGATCGGCCACCATCCCCGGATTACCAGGCGCACAAAAAACCGTCGTGACTTGTGGACTTGCTAGCATGGTCTTCGCAATGGCGTGTTCTCGACCACCGCTTCCCACAATTAATACCTTTGCCATTCTCGTTTCATCCTTTTTAAGTTTTAGTGGTTTCTTCGCTTTCCTTCCCAATACTTACAGAACATCCTCATCAATTAAGCGTTGAAGAACCGTCGGATATAAGTCGTGTTCAGCGTCATGAATTCGGGTAGCCAGTGAAGCAACCGTATCGCCTGAATTCACCGGGACTACCCGTTGGGCAATGATTTCACCGGTATCAACGCCAGCGTCAACAAAGTGAACCGTCACGCCAGTTTCACGTACACCTGCTGCCAAAGCGTCCGCAATTCCGTGACGACCAGGAAACTTTGGTAGCAGCGCCGGGTGTAGATTCAAGATTCGATGCGGATACCCTTGCAGCAATGTCGGACCCACGATTCGCATGTAACCAGCTAATAGAACGGCATCCACTTGATTTTCTTTCAAGTTCCGCAAAATCCAGTTCTCAGCCGCGACCTTAGTAGAATATGCATGAAAATCCACAATCAGCGTTGGGATATGGGCTTCCTGAGCACGCTGAACCACCGGCGCTTGCTCATGGTCACACACAAGTAGCACAATTTCGGCCGGAATTTGTCGGTCCTTAATTGCCCGATCCAAGGCACTAAAATTGGTCCCCGTACCAGAAGCGAACACGGCTAAACGTTTAGTCATGGTCAGCCTCCTTAAAGCTAACGGTAGGACTATCAATGGTGTCTGGATCATTAATGGCCACTGACCCCACCTCATAAGCTGGTTGACCATTGGCCTTTAAACTGGCCAAAACTTCGGGTACCTTGTCCGCATGAACGACTAACACCATCCCTAAGCCAAGATTAAATGTTTCCCGCATATCGGTTGGAGTTAAATTACCAGCCTTTTCTAGAAAGGTCATGATTGCTGGGACAGGCCAACTGCCAAGTGTAAATTGGGCTTGCAAACCATTGGGAAGTACCCGTGCGACATTTTCAATCAGGCCGCCACCTGTAATATGCGCAATACCAGCAACTAGCTTCTGCTGAAGCAATGGTAGCACCTGGTTCACGTAGATTGTCGTTGGTCGTAACAGTTCCTCCTGCAACGAATGCCCCAAATCTGATATCTCCTGAGTCAACTGATAATCATTTTGCTTAAATAAGATGTTCCGCACTAAACTGAATCCATTGGCATGCAAGCCGTTTGAGGATAAACCAATCAAAATATCACCAGGATAGACTTTCTCTGGATGAAGCAGATCTGGCTGATTAGCCAGTCCCACGGCAAATCCTGCCAAATCATAATGGTCCTGACCATACATATCGGGCATTTCCGCAGTCTCACCGCCAATCAAAGCAACACCAGCCTCATGGCACCCAGCTACGACACCTTCAAGAATGTCAGCGACCCGTTGCTCTTCCGTATGGCCTAATCCTAAGTAATCTAAAAAGAACAACGGGCGAGCCCCCTGTGCTAAAACGTCGTTGACGCACATGGCTACCAAATCAATCCCAATTGACGTATGTTGCTGCGCAGCAATAGCGACCAACAACTTAGTTCCGACACCATCGGTTCCCGCGACTAAAACCGGGTTCTGACCCATGTCAGTTAATGGCAAAGGAAACAGTCCCCCAAAGGCCCCTAGTTGTGCATTACCACTCATCTCTTTGACCGTTTTTAAAACCTGGTACCCCGCGTTAATGTCAACGCCGGCCTCTTTATAAGCATCACTCACGTGCGTCCCCCCTTTTCTGTTATGGTCGTTTTGCCTGACGAATCTCTTCATCATATTCCGCTTGATAGTCATATAGTGGCGTAGGATAGTCCCCATTAAAATAAGCCATGCAGAGGCCACCGTATGGTGCTGATGTTGGTAATCCCACAGCATCAATGACGCCCTGTTCGCTCAAGAATCCCAATGAATCTACGCCTAAACTTTGTCGCATTTCCGCAATGCTCTCCTGCGCAGCAATCAGTTCCTTGGTTGTTTGAATATCGATTCCGTAAAAGCAAGGATATTTAAGGGGTGGCGACGCAATTCTTAAATGTACCGACTTGGCGCCAGCATCCTTCAATAATTTAACAATCTGTCGACTCGTGGTACCCCGAACAATTGAATCATCGATCAAGATAACTCGTTGACCAGCCACCACACCCTTAACTGCAGAAAGTTTCATTCTGACGCCCCGTTCGCGCAACTCCTGGGTGGGTTGAATAAAGGTTCGCGCTGAGTATTGATTCTTGATCAACCCCATTTCGTACGGTAACCCACTCGCTTCCGCATACCCGCTGGCAGCGGAGAGTGATGAGTTAGGAACACCAACAACAATGTCAGCATCTACTGGTTGTTCCTTAGCGAGTTGCGCCCCCATGCGCTTACGGGCGGAATGCACGTTCACCCCATAGATGTTGGAATCTGGCCGAGCAAAGTAGATGTATTCCATCGAACAAATGGCAAGTTGCGTATCGGTGGTATAGTGGTCAATTTTAAGACCCGAATCGTCAACCGTTAGCAATTCGCCTGGTTGTACATCGCGAATAAAAGTTGCGCCCACCGCGTCCAAGGCACAAGTTTCACTGCACACGACAATTCCGCCAGTTGGTAATTCACCAACTACTAGTGGCCGTAACCCGTTCGGATCTAATGCCGCGAATAGCCGATCATTGGTCAACAGTAGGTAAGCAAAGCCGCCATGAATCTGCTGTAACGCAACTTTGACCTGTTCCTGCAACGTGGAAGCTTGGCTCCGCCGGATCAAGTGCATCAAAATTTCACTGTCAGAACTTGCGTGAAAGATGGCACCAGCCTGTTCCAAGTTACGTCGCAACGTCATGGCATTCGTCAAATTTCCATTGTGCGCCAGAGCAAACTGCGCGTCACTAAAGTTAAATTCTAAGGGCTGGATATTCTCCAAACCATGATTACCCGCGGTCGCATACCGGACATGGCCTACCGCCGCGGTTCCTTGTAACCGTCCCAATCGATGAGGATCTCGAAAGACATCTGCTAACAACCCTAATCCCCGTTCGAAGCTTAAGCTACCAGCATTATTCGCCGTAATTCCCGCACCTTCTTGACCACGGTGTTGCAGGGTATGCAGCCCAAAATAAGTTAAGTTTGCTGCATCAGGCGTTCCCCAAACCCCAAAAACACCACACTCTTCATTGAGGCTCTTTATTTCAGTAGACACGGTAACGCCTCCTCCCACAGTTGTTTGGCAACACTGACTGGAACATCAAATGCTTGATCAGCCGTTTGCACAAACAACCGGTCTGTCGCCGTCACATCCCCCAGATAAGTCACCTGAGACTGCATTTGATTTTCAAAAGCGTGTCGTTTTTCCTGCGGTACGGACACCACGAAACGGGACTGCGTCTCCGCAAAGAATTCCACAGCTCGCAAATCACTGATCAGGCTCACCCCTAAATTATTTCCAAAGCAGGACTCAGCAATGGCCACAATCAAGCCGCCCTCTGCAGCATCGTGTGCACTAGCGACTAGTCCTGCTTGAATCGCACCAAGTAGTAAATCCTGATTCCTTTTTTCAGCTTCAAGATCAAAATCAAACAACCTGCCCGAAATAGAACCGGTCAACATCTTCTGTAATTCACTGCCGTTAAAATCAGCATACGTGTCGCAGAGAACGTAGACCGCATCCCCCGGTTGCTTGAAGTCCTGAGTAGTAATATCACGTTGGTGTTTGATTAGCCCCACCATCCCAATCATTGGCGTTGGGTAGATAGGTTGCCCATTTGATTCGTTGTTCAAAGAAACATTTCCTGAAATAACGGGTGTGTTGAAGAGCTGACAAGCGCGACTAATTCCTTGAGCAGATTCATCCAATTCATAAAACTGTTCCGGATTTTCAGGATTCCCAAAGTTCAAACAATCCGTAATTCCCAAGGGCACACCACCTGAGGCCACGATATTTCGGGCCGCTTCAGCAACTGCCATCTCACCACCAACGCGTGGATTCAGGAATAAATAACGACCATTCACATCTGTCGTCATCGCCAATGCCTTATCCGTTTGTCGGATTCTCACGACCCCCGCATCTGAACCGGGTTGCACCACCGTATTGGTCTGAACTTGTGAATCATAAGTCCGATATAAAGCCCGTTTCGATGCAACGGTTGGTTGTTGGAGAATCTGCTTGAGTGTGGTCGTTACATCCGTGACTACTGGACTAAACTGAACATTTGACTGCTGTGCTAATCGTACAGGCACTCTTTGCTCCCGTTGATAGACGGGCGCATCACTCGCCAGAGCATCTACCGGCACATCGGCCACCAACTTCCCCTGGTGCCATAACCGGTACTGATGACCGGTCGTCACGTGACCAATCGTGACTGCGTCAAGACCGTATTTTTCAAAAACAGCGTTGATTTCTTTCTCCGCACCAGCCTGGACACACAGCAACATGCGCTCTTGAGATTCCGATAGCATCAACTCGAACGGCGTCATGCCACTCTCACGTTGCGGAACTAAGTCTAAGTTCAGCTCCAAACCGCTGCCGGCCTTGGATGCCATTTCAGCGGACGAGGACACTAAGCCCGCCGCCCCCATATCCTGAATACCAACCAAGCTCTCACGGTGATCATGAATGACTTCTAAACAGGCATCCATAAGAAGTTTTTCCATGAATGGATCTCCCACTTGAACAGCAGAGCGTTGCGCAGTCTTGGCATCGTTGAATTCCGCTGAAGCAAACGACGCACCACTGATGCCATCACGTCCCGTCTTAGCACCGACGTAGATGACACTATTACCTACACCAGTCGCCTGCCCCTTCTGAATGTCGGACTGGTTTAAGATACCGACACACATAGCATTAACCAAGGGGTTCTTCTGATAACTGGCATCAAAGGCGGTATCCCCACCAATGGTTGGAATACCGATGCAGTTCCCGTAACCACCGATACCGGCAACCACCTGTGACACTAAATACTTCGTCGCTTCATCGGTCAACTCACCGAAACGCAAACTATCCAGTAACGCAATCGGTTTTGCGCCCATTGAAAAGATGTCCCGGATAATTCCCCCAACACCAGTAGCTGCACCCTCATACGGTTCAATGGCCGAGGGATGGTTGTGGCTTTCTGCCTTGAAAACAACTGCCTGACCATCGCCAATATCAATAATACCCGCACCTTCCCCGGGACCTGCCACGACCTGGTCTCCTTGGGTCCAGAACTTCTTTAAGACCGGCTTGGAATTCTTATAAGAACAATGTTCACTCCACATGCCTGAGAATAATCCGGCCTCCGTGTAATTCGGTAACCGCCCTAAAACTTTTTTAACGATCAATTCATACTCAGCGTCTGACAATCCCCACTCACGGTAGATATGGTCATCACGTAAGGTTTCCGGCGTTGGTTCTATATTTTTAAGCATGGGCACCCTCCCGTTGATGGCTGAGCAGCGACTGAAAGATTCCCAACCCCGCGGTTGAGCCCAGAATTGTTTCCACGGCCCGTTCTGGATGTGGCATCATCCCTAAAACATTGCCCTGCCGGTTCGTAATTCCAGCAATATTGGCAATACTTCCATTGGGATTATCCACGTATTCAAAAACAATTTGGTGATTGGCACGCAACTCTGCTAAGGTCTGCGCATCACAATAGTAGTTTCCTTCACCGTGGGCAATTGGCAATGAGATTTGTGTTTGATTCTCATAAGCCGTGGTAAACATCGTCCGTGAATTACGAATGATCAATTCGCTCGCTTGACAGATAAACTGGGCGGAACGATTAGCTTGCAACGTCCCCGGTAATAGACCGGCTTCCGTCAAGATCTGAAACCCGTTGCAGATTCCCAGTACCGGCTTCCCAGTAGCAGCGAAGTCCTTAACCGCTGCCATAACCGGTGAGAACCGGGCAATAGCACCACTCCGCAAGTAATCACCATACGAAAAGCCACCGGGTAAAACGACCGCATCGTAGCCTTCAAGGTTCGTGGCCTGCGCCGAGACCAAATCAGCCGGAACGTTCAAAATATCCCGCAACGCGTTAACCATGTCATAATCACAATTAGAACCAGGAAAGACTGGTACGGCAAACTTCATAACTTAATCCTCCACTTCCACAATTTTAATTTGATAGGTTTCCATATTTACATTTGCTAATAGTCGATCGCACATTTCGTCGACTTGTTCCTCAATTGGTTGGCCATTCCCAGTCACTTTAAGTTCAAAGTATTTACCCATCTCTACCGATTGAACATTACTGTAGCCCAATCGATGAAGAGCGTCGTTAATGGCTTCTCCTTTAGGATCTAAAATTGATTCTTTATACGTAACAGTAACTTTTGCTAAATAGGTCATTCGGGACTCCCTTCAAGGACGCTGAGCCGATCTAATACTTCCCGGTAAACAGTCGTTAAGGAACCTAAATTTTTACGGAAGACATCCTTATCCAGCGACTTTTTAGTCTGCTTGTCGACTAGTCGACAGCTATCCGGAGAAATTTCATCTGCCAGAAGGACGTGGCCGTCCATCGTCAGACCAAATTCCACCTTGAAATCAACCAGTTGAATCCCCATTTCATCAAAAATGGCCTGCAGGCGCTGATTAACTTGAAGCGCCTGACGCTTCATTTCAGCCAAATTTTCAGGACTCACCAAGCCTAACGCTGAAATTTGTGAGTCATTAATAAATGGATCATCCAGTTCATCACTCTTGTAAAAGAATTCCATGACTGGTTGAACCAACGGCTGCAGATAAGCTACCCCAAACTTCCGCTCAAAACTTCCCGAAGCAGCGTTTCGAACCACTGTTTCCAACGGAATCATCTTGACCCGTTTGACCAGTTGGACGTATTCCGAAGGTTGCGCAATGAAATGATTCTGAATACCATGCTTGGCTAAGTCTTGAAAAATCAAACTAGAAATTCGATTGTTCAGCAACCCCTTCTGCTCAACAACGACCTTACGCTTACCATTTAGGGCTGTCGCCTGATCAAGGTAGTCCACCCATAAAACTTCTGGATCGTTAGTCGCGTACATTTTTTTAGCTTTACCGGTATAAAGTAATGCACCCTTTTCAATCGTCATATCGTTAATGTTCTCCCTTCAATTGCGCTAAGCTTGCTAACAGCTGGTTCACATCTGACCCCAAAACCGTCACGTGCCCCATCTTACGTTGCGGTTTAATTTCCGCCTTCCCATAATCATGAAAATGCCAGGTTGGTTCCGTTAACAATGCTTGACGAGCTGTCGTTAAATCTGCCCCCAACAAATTACGCATGACGGCCGGTTGCACCAGTGTAATGTCAGGAATCGGCAACCCACAGATACTCCGAATATGGGCCTCAAACTGTGAAACGTTGCATGCTTCAATTGAGTAGTGACCCGAATTATGCGGTCGCGGCGCCAGTTCATTGACCAGCAAACTACCATCTTCAAGGACAAAAAACTCAATTCCGAGTACACCACGCAACGTCAATGCCTGAGCAATCGTCGTCGCAATCTGTTGCGCCTGACGATGAACCGTAGCACTAACCGCTGCCGGTGCAATGGTCGTATGCAAGATGTGACGGTGATGCCGATTTTCTACCAGTGGAAAGGTTACTACTCGACCGTTGGCTTGTCGGGCAACCATCATGGCAACTTCCAGTTTGAACGCCTGACGAGCTTCTAAAATGCAGGGCACCTGCAATAGCTCTGACACTTCAACTGGTACGACGACTGAATCTAGGTTCACCTGTCCGTGCCCGTCATACCCGCCGGCAGCCGTTTTTAAAATTGCTGGTGTGCCGATTTTTTGAAGCGCTATTGTCAGCTCAGCGCCATTAGCTACAGCTGCAAATGGCGTCACCGGTACACCGTGTTCCCTGAGGAACTGTTTCTCACGCAATCGATTCCCAGTGATGTGAAGTAGGGCCGTCCCTTGTGGCAATTGGGTATGTGCTTGCGCAGCTTGCAGTGCGTGCTCATCCACATTTTCAAACTCATACGTTAAAACATCACTACGCTGCGCCAATTCCATTAATGCCTCATCATTCTGATACTCAGCCACAATTTGAAAATCAGCGACTTGACCAGCGGGTGCCGCTGGTGTTGGGTCCAATACCCCCACGTGATAACCCATTGCCTTTGCCTGTAAGGCCAACATTTGTCCCAGTTGACCGCCGCCAACAATACCAATCGTCGCCGGTGGCAAAATAATGTCCTCAGAACCGTTGTTCACTCTCTTCCGCCTCCCGTCGCTGTTGCTGCCGAAAGTTCTGTACTGCTGTCTGAATAGTTGTATCTTGTAGTCCTAAAATCTGAGCGGCCATTAACGCTGCGTTCTTTGCTCCCGCTGAGCCAATGGCCATCGTGGCTACCGGTACCCCGCCGGGCATTTGGACAATCGATAATAGCGAGTCCATTCCCTGCAACGCGCGCGACTGAATTGGCACACCAATCACTGGTAGCAACGTATTGGCTGCCAGCATCCCTGGCAAATGAGCGGCACCCCCGGCACCCGCAATAATTACCTGCAGGTCCCGTTCAAGTGCCTGCTCGCCGTATAACTGAAGAGTTGCTGGCATTCGATGGGCCGAAATCACACGCCGTTCATAGCTGATTCCCAGTGACGTCAACAACGCCGCTGTCTGTTTCATCGTTGGCCAATCCGAAATTGATCCCATGACTAACCCCACTTGTACCATGTCAATTCTCCTTCATCTATTTTGAGCTTAAGTTTAGCAACTCCCACGTCCAGTGTCAACGAATTTGAGAACTTTACCGACTATAATCTTTTTAATATTCGGAATTAACAATCACCAACACTTTATCATTTAAAATTCGTTCAGCATCATTCCTTATTAGTAGCTCATTCTAGTTATTACAGCTACCATATCTATTTACCATCAGAATCAACCACCCCTACAATATACGAACTTTAGAATATAATGGCTCCCATGTATTTCTACAAAAAAATTGATTAATGACAAAATAAAAAGGATGCCAACTAAATGGCATCCTTCCTACTTCACACATATTTAAACTTACATTTCATCTGGTGCCTGTACGCCTAAGAGACGTAGACTTTCCTTCAAGACCGTCGAAACCGCCTTAACCAGAGCTAAACGAGCTGGCAATTCAGCATCTTCCGTCAAAATCTTGGAGTGTGCGTAATACTTGTTAAAGGTCTTAGCTAAGCGAATGGCGTACTTGGCAATCACTGAAGGTTCTAGTTCAGCACAAGCCATCTTCACAATTGCTGGGAAGTCAGCCAAGGTTTTAATCGTATCCCAAGCTTCTGGGTCATCAATCTGGTTGCCAGCAGCCTGAACGTCGACCTTTCCGGCTTTCCGCAAAATACTTTCAGCACGTGCATGCGAGTATTGGACGTAAGGACCCGTTTCACCTTCAAACTTCAACTGATCAGCCAAAACGAAGTCAATGTTGTTGGTCCGTTCGTTCTTCAAATCACCGAAGACAATGGCCCCAACACCAACTTGACGAGCAACTTCGGCCTTATTTGGTAAGTCCGGATTCTTTTCGTCAATTTCTTCGCCAGCTAATTTAACGGATTCCTCCAGTACCTTTGCCAACAAGATGATCCGACCAGAACGCGTTGATAACTTCTTACCATCAACAGTGATCAGACCAAATGGGACGTGTTGCAGGTTGTCAGCGGACTTTACGCCCATTTCCTGCAAGACAGCCTTCAGTTGCTTGAAGTAGTAGGTCTGTTCGGAACCAACCACGTATAAGTTCTTCGCTGGTGCGTAGGTCCGGTCACGGTACAGGGCCGTAGCGATGTCACGCGTGATGTACAGAGAAGCCCCGTCACTCTTCAAAATCAGTGCAGGGTTAAGGTCATACTTACTCAAATCAACCACTTGGGCGCCTTGAGATTCAACCAACAAATTCTTATCCTTCAGAATTTGCACAACTTCTGCCAACTTATCGTTGTAGAAGGCTTCCCCATTGTAGGTATCAAACTTAACGCCTAATTCATCGTAAACGTCGTTGAATTCTTGTAAGGAAGCTTCACGGAACCATTCCCACAAATGATGGGCTTCTTCATCGCCATCTTCCAACTTCTTAAACCATTCACGGGCCGTATCGTCCAGTTCAGGCTTGTCGACGTCTTCCTTATGGAAACGAACGTAGTATTCAACCAGCTTGTTGATGGGGTCAGCCTTCACGTCGGCTTCGTTCCCCCACAGCTTGTAGGCCGTGATCAACTTACCAAATTGTGTTCCCCAGTCACCCAGGTGATTGTCCTTGATTGGGTGATACCCGTTCTTCGTCAAAATTTCAGCGATTGAATTCCCAATCACCGTTGAACGCAAGTGACCCATGGACATTGGCTTGGCAATGTTAGGCGAAGACATATCGATGGGGACGTTGCCGCCGTTGCCGGCTTCGTTTTGACCGTAACTGGCGCCATCCGTCAACACCGTGTTCAAGGTATCTTCACTGTAAGCACCCTTGTCAAAGAAGAAGTTCAGGTAAGGACCTACAACTTCGACCTTTTCAAACCCAGTTTGATCAAGCTTTTCGGCTAAGTCCTGGGCAATCTGTTGGGGCGCACGGTGCAACACCTTAGCTAAAGTAAACGTTGGGAACGCCATGTCCCCCTTGTCAGAAGTCTTAGGACGTTCCAACTTAGCCGAAATTTCGTCGGCAGTCAGTTGGCCGTCTAAGGCAGTGGCTAAAGCTGCTGTAACTTTTTGTTTATAATCCATGCTATTTTTCCTCCCTGTAATTTGCTTCATCAATGACATTGTGCTCTTAGTCTACACCATTCAACCGACGGGACAAAAAAACGTCCCCTACAAATAAAATTGTAAGAGACGAGAATTCCCGCGGTACCACTCTGATTGACTTAAAAGTCCACTTAAATGATTAATTTGATTGTCACCAGTTGCTCCGTTCCCAGATGCGTCTTACCCGGCTCACAGCCTCCCGGATTCGCTGAAAAGAAAACGTCTGTCTGGTACTCATGCAACTGCTGGTTAAAAGCTTTCGAATAAATAAGAAAGACGACCCTAAGGCCGCCCCATTCGAAAGCGGGTGACGGGAATCGGACCCGCGACGCAAGCTTGGGAAGCTTGAATTTTACCACTAAACTACACCCGCACAACACAGAAAAGTATAGCATACCATCTGTGAGTTGTCATTATTTTTTTGCAAATAAATTCAAAAGAACTTCAGAAAACTAGTTTTTATCCGCTACATTTCCTGTAATCTTAGCAGCTGACTTCCGTACAACTGCCCGGTTGTTCATATCGCCAACCGCTGTCTTGTCCTTAGGGTCATAGTCCCGGATCTCGACTAAAACTGAATTATCATACACTTTGGTGACTTCTCCCGTGAAATTATGCTCCAGGGGGCCAAACTTCTTGGCCGCGATGATATCGCCAATCTTGATCTCTGTTTCTTCAGCCATGGTTCGTCGCTCCTTTCATATGCAAATAACTATTATAGTCATGTTTCCCGGTCATAGCAAGTAAAGCCTTCCTGCTTCGCAATCAAATTGTAAGGTGTTTGAAACAAAAGGCAAAACCCGAATAACTTTTTTGGAACATTAACGTTGGCTCGCAAAACCCAATTGAATTCACCAATCCGCCCAAATTATCAGGCAGTCGTAGCGAGTTTCCGAACAACTTGTAATGTTACATAACCTTGTAAACCATATCCATCTCACCATAAATACGTTATACTTTAGGCGTTGCGTTACAACGTTTTTTATTCAATTGGGAGTAATTTCACAGGAGGAGAAGATAATATGAAAAAATGGCAACGATGGGCCGTTCGGGGAATGGCCCTCACTGCGGGGTGCTTAGGCCTCTTCTGGTCAAGTACAACCGCCAGTGCCAACTCAATCAACACCTACATCGCCAATCAACAGTATGCGACGCCGAAGATCACCACCAACATTTGGCCGACCTTCCCACAATATGGTTACCGAAATGGCAAGCCTGAGGGAGTCGTAGTCCATGAAACGGCTAACCCCAATTCAACCATTTATGGTGAAATCAATTATATGAAGAATAATTACAATTCCGCATTTGTTCACACCTTCGTAGATGCAAGTAGCATTATCAACGTGGCAAACACGAAGTACCTCTGCTGGGGGGCTGGTCCAATTGCCAACCAACGCTACGTGCAATTTGAACAAGTAGAGGTTCACTCCAAGGCGGCCTTCGCTTCCGAGTTGAACAACGCCTCGTACTACACAGCCTACATTTTGAAAAAATATGGTCTGACGCCAAAGCGTCACACCACGGTGCTTTCTCACCATGACGTTTCCACTAACCTAGGTGGCACTAACCATACCGATCCCGACGGTTATTGGTCCAGTAACGCCAAGTCCTACTTTGGGACAACTTACAACATGACGGACTTCTTAGCCTTAGTGAAGACCCAATATGCCGCTCTGGGTGGCAGTGTTGATACTAC
This sequence comes from Levilactobacillus tongjiangensis, assembly GCF_003946345.1. Taxonomy (GTDB): domain Bacteria; phylum Bacillota; class Bacilli; order Lactobacillales; family Lactobacillaceae; genus Levilactobacillus; species Levilactobacillus tongjiangensis. The sequence goes on along the minus strand of NZ_RHNY01000010.1, from coordinate 42,798 downwards.
GACGGACACGACCGATACAACTGACACCACGGATACGTCAACGGACCATACCACGACGACCCCCAAGAAAAAAACGGTCACCTATAACCACGGTAGCAACAACGAAACAGCTACCCTGGCGCAGAATTACACGAAGTGGACCGTCTACAACCACATTAAAGGCACTAGTGGTGCCTACAAGATCGGTTGGAGTCGTCTCTACTCTGATCACCGTGGCACTAAAGTTTACGTCGACAGTCGCGGAGTCAAAAAAGGCGGCTGGAGTGGCACTTGGTACCGCATTCGTTTCAGCAAGAACGCAACAACTAAGTACTGGGTCTACAGCAAAGTCCTGAACTTCCCAAAGGTCACTTACAGTGATGCTAGTGGTACAGTCACGTTGAACAACGCGAAAAACTACCCCATGTACAACCACGTCTTGAACTCGAACTATCTATCCAAGACCACTGCACATACGCAAGATTTCGCTAGTGGCACGACCGTAAAAATCAACAAGGCCGGTTACAAGGCCAGTGACAAGTCTTCCTGGTACCGGGTCACACTAAGTGGCAAGAGCTACTGGTTGAAGGCAAGCAGTGTTAACGGTAACGCTTAATAGGCACCTCTCAAGGGTCTGGGTCAAACGCCCAGGCCCTTGTTGTCTCTTCAAGCTTATATCCACCAACAGGTAGCTACTACCTGCTGAATCACTCTCTCAAAAGGAGTTAATCATATGGGTAAAATTCAATTCTACGGAGCCACGTCACTTGATGGCTACCTCGCAACTACGGATAACAATATTGATTGGCTAACTGGGCTAAACGGCATCCCCGCAGACGTGGGCGCCCAAACCTTGTCACAGATGACCAGTGCCATCATGGGCCGGGTCACCTACGACTATGTTGCTCAATTTGCCCCCAACGCCCCCTTCAATCCACAGAATCCTCAGATGCACAGCTACGTCATGACTCACGCGACCCGCGAAGACACGCCACAGGTCACCTTTACCGCTGGTTCAGTCACAGAGTTAGCAAGTCACCTACGATTGAACCCAGGCAACGTCTGGGTTGTCGGCGGTCAGCAGATTCTGACACCACTACTCGAAGCTGATTTAATCGATGAGCTTTACCTGCAAGTGGCCCCCATCGTGCTCGGCCAAGGAAAACGTCTCTTTGGTGACCTTACCACGACGCATAAATTTGAGTTGACCGCTGTACATCAATACGGTCCCCTCTCTGAAATGGTCTTTCGCCAGGGAAATTAATTCCGCCACCACGCTGAGTATGGTACGCTTAAGATATTGAGTAAGTAAGGGAGCGGTTTTTTATGTGGCTGGCACTACACTTTTGGACGTGGATCATCCTAACGATCCTAGTGATTTTAGGATTGACTCGCCATTCCGAGAAACGCATCACGCAATTTCTGCTCATCGCAAGAATTGCCTATCTTGTCATGATTATCAGTGGGGTCGTTTTAAGTATCCGGACATTTGTTCACGCCCCCTTCCTCATCAGTTTGAAGTTTCTCTTAGGCATTGCGACGATCGCCTTAATTGAAATTAGCTTTGGTCGCAAAATGGAACGGGACACCCCACACATTGTCTACTGGATTCTGGGGGTCGTCGCCCTGATTACTGTTGGCCTTGGACTCACTTTAGCGTTTAAATAAACTGCCCGCTGAGAGCCTCGGTTATATTCAGTTAATTTAAATAAAAATTTCAAGTAAAAACGCCTAGGATTAATTCCTAGACGTTTTTAGCATCTTAAACACTACTAGCGCGTATATTAGATAGCCTCCCATGAGTGATATGCGTAATCCCTTCAGTTCTAATGGCGTACATTGCGAGATTTCACGATTTTCTATGAAGGCAACTGAATCGCCCGTTCCAAAATCTTATAGATATCCTCCGGTCGATCAGCCGTCTGTAATTCTGCGTACAACCCCGCATCCTGTAGTAAGGCTAACAATTGGCTCAAGGCGTGAACGTGCGCGTCCCGATCAACCGGTGCCAGACCAAAGACAACGGCTAATTGGCGGCTCTGCCCTTGTGCAACTAAAGTGGTCGGTTGCTTCAGAAGTAACAGTGACATCCCCAGACTGTTTACGCCATCCTCTGGCTTAGCGTGAGCCAACATCACACCATCTTTGATCATCATGTACGGTCCCTTTGCCAAGGTAATCCCTACAATCCGATCAGCGTACATCGGTTGGACCGTCCCATCGATTTGCAAAGGAACCAGCGACTCATGTACCGCTGCTTGCCAATCCAATTCTTCCGTCGCAATCTGAATCCGTTCCGGCGTAATCAGGTCTGCCAACGAGGGCCGACTGTTCTGCACCGCAGTCGTTTCTAACGGTGTTTTCTGGAAGTAATCCCGCAAACTCGCTGTTAACCCGTTAAAATCATCGACCCGGGCGTAATCCGTAATGATGTCGAGCACCGCGTGCACCAGCTTCGTTTCCTGTGAATTATCCAACAAGCCTAGTTGCCGAAATTCTTGGCTCAACCGCTGAAAATCACTCGAGGTTGGAATGGCCTGGACCCATAGAGTTGGTACGTCCACTGGCTCCTGCAGCTTAGCCGTAGTTAATACCAACTTAGGCGCCCCCTGGGTCAAATCAATTTTCTGAAACTCCTCTAAACTTACTGGCTGAGAGAAGCTAATGTTTGGATAGCGGGCCGATAGCTGTTGATACAGCAACAGACTGGTCCCCACCCCACTGGTGCAGACCAGAATAACGTCCGGCTGCTTCTCCGACTCCAACCAATCCGGTGAGAGCCGTTTGACCTCACCACCGAAATAAACCGCAATCAGTGCCAACTCGTCGCTGGAAACCGGTGCGTGCAAGAATTCCTCAAACGGCTGCAGCGCGTACTTGGTCAGGTTCATCAAGTAACTGTATTCCAGCTTCACATCCGTTAGGTTAGCGTGGTGGTATTGCACATTATACTTGATTCGAAAGTACGTCGAATACAAGTGGGTCGCCAGCGCCTCTAAGAATTTATCAGTCACCATATCGATTCCCGATACAGAACTAAACCGCCGTGCCACCTTCTGCGTAGTCATCAACAATTCCTTGGCAAAGCGGTCATCATCATTAACTTGTTGTAGCTGACCAGCTAGCAACAGTTCCCGCAAACTTCCAACCTCTCCGGGCGTCACCCGTCCATAGCGTGACAACAGGTCCTCACACCATTGGCTGAACCGATCTAACGGATAATTGTTGACTGTCGTCAATGCCCGATCTGCCATCTGGAGTCGATTCAGCAGCCAGGCAATATACCAGATCAATGTCTGGGCAGCGTCCCCCGTGTAATAGTTGCCGGTATCCGCCTGTAACTGAGTCAATCGCTCAGTCAGCATCTGAATGTGCGGCAACTTCTGAATTTTATGAATAATCAGTAAGTTTTGCTGAGCTAGCTGACGGTACACCCACCGGCGTTGCATCACTTCACTACCAGCTAGAGCCTTACCATGACTCGTATTAATGATCTCCGTATCCGCCGGTAATAATGGTGGCAGCGCCCGCAAATCTTTAATAATGGTATTTTTGGAGACGTTTAACCGTTCTGACAGGTTCACCAGCGACAGATGGGCGTCCTGCTGGACTAAGTACCAGATAATCATTTGCCGCCGCTCAGCCACGTTTAACAGGGGCTGTGTTTCGGACTGGTCGTGCTGCTGCAGTTCGTCCAACGTGGACTGCGTCAAAAAGTAGCCGCCCTGTGACAGACGTTGCACATCATCCAAATCCAGCGACTTCAGTGTGGCGTTGACCTGCTTCAGCCAGTAAAACACACTGCGCCTGGAGAGGCCCATCTTAGCCTCCAAATCGGCCACGGTTTTGTACTTCTTCCCCTCGGCCAGAATGGAAACTAATAGATTAATTTGTCCTTTCTTACTAATATTCAGCATAGCATTACCTCAACAATCTCTCTCAATTCCAGCAATTAACCTTCACGTTGATCTGACATAATCACTTATCACCGGCCACCCAACAATTACGATACCACCCAGCGGGAGTCGAACCCGCCGGATAGTTGAGACACGTTTGACTTAATTAGTCTTGATTGTACCACGGCATACAGATAGTCAGACTAAGCAACGTCGCCAAAACTGTCCTAAAAACACTAAACGCATGACGCCAATTTGCCTGGCAACCATGCTGTTTAGTGAACCATTATTCTTTTAGTGCTTCCCAATCATGGTTAAGCCTGAAGGTGCTTTTCCACTAGGGCCTTGACCTCTTCGTTGGTCTGACAAGTGGTGATGGCTTCATCAACAACTTGTGCCCAATCAGTTGTATCAAGGTGTTTCATTTGGCTCCGAACTCGGAGAACGGACGTGGCACTCATTGAGTACTCATCCAAACCCATCCCCATCAGTAATGGAACCGCAACCTGGTCGCCGGCCATTTCTCCACACATCGCCGCAATCTTGCCTTCCTTATGAGCGGCATCGATCACGTTCTTGATCAACCGCAGCAAGGCTGGATTGTAAGGCTGGTAGAGGTAAGAAACGTGTTCGTTCCCCCGGTCAGCAGCAAAGGTGTATTGAATCAAATCGTTGGTCCCAATACTAAAGAAGTCAACTTCCTTAGCAAATTGGTCAGCGAAGACGGCGGAGGCCGGAATTTCAACCATCATTCCGAGCTTGATGTCGTCCGCAACGGGAACCCCGTCAGCGACCAACTTGGCCTTTTCCTCAGAGAAGACTTGCTTGGCTGCGCGGAATTCATCCAACGTCGCAATCATTGGGAACATGATCCGAATCTCACCGTAATGGGAGGCTCGAATCAAGGCCCGTAGCTGCGTTCTGAAGATTTCCTGCCGGTCCAATGAAATCCGGATTGCCCGGTAACCCAAGAATGGGTTCATTTCTTCGGGAAGTGGCAAGTATGGCAAGTGTTTGTCCCCACCAATATCCATGGTCCGAATAACCACGGGCTTACCGTGCATGGCCTCAGCGACCTTCTTGTAAGCCTCAAACTGATCATCTTCGGATGGTAACTTGTCACTGTTCATGTAAAGGAATTCCGTCCGGAACAAACCAACTGCTTCGGCTCCGGCGTCAACAACGGCGTCGATGTCATCGGGCGTCCCAATATTGGCCGCAACCTCAAAGTGTTTGCCGTCTTTGGAGACGGACGCAGCATCCTTGAGTTTCCGCCACTCAGCACGTTCCGCAGCGTATCGCTTAGCCTGTTCCTGATATTGGGCAATTTCAGCCGCATCGGGGGCAACTAAAGCAAAGCCATCCAACCCGTTCAAGACCAGCGTATCGCCATCCTGTACCGTCTGAGTTGCTTGCTCAGTGCCGACGACCGCTGGGATTTCCAAAGTTCGTGACATGATGGCCGAATGACTCGTCCGGCCGCCTAGATCAGTCAGAAACCCCTTCACGTAATTCGTGTCCATCTGAGCCGTGTCAGAAGGCGTCAAATCATGGGCGATCACGATTACTGGTTCGTTGATCAAGGCCGGGTTAGGAAGTGACTTGCCTAACAAATGACTCATGACCCGCTTGGTAACGTCCTTGACGTCTGCCGCCCGTTCTTGCATGTATTTGTTATCCGTCATTCCTTCGAAGATGGTGATGAATTGGTCAGTGACCTCTTTCAAAGCCTCTTCAGCGTTAATCTTTTGACTCTTAATGAGTTCCTCAATCTGGGAAGTCATTTCAGGGTCAGCCAGGATCGTCATGTGGGCGTCAAAGACCTCGGCTTCACTTTCACCTAAGTTTTCAGCCGCCTTGTCCCGGATAACTTTTAAATCATCCGTAGAATCACTCATGGCCTGTTCGAGACGCTTGATTTCAGCATCAGCGTCCGTAATCGACTTCTTTTCAAAACTCAAATCTGGATCTACTAAGCGGTAGGCCTTGGCGATACCAATACCGTCACTTGCCGCAATACCCGTAATTCTCTTTGACATGTAATCCTTCACCTCAAATGCTTATTCCGACTTCTTCCATAATTCTTCGTACTTTTTAACGATTGTATCCGTGTTAAAGCCGAACTTTTCGATGATTTCAGGACCCTTACCACTCAAACCAAAGGTATCCACACCGATATTGGCACCGTTCAAGCCGGTATACTTACCCCAGCCAAACGTACTGTCCATTTCGATAGAGATCCGCTTATCAACTTGTGGTGGTAAGACAGAGTTCTTGTATTCCTCACTTTGTTGCTCAAAGAGTTCGAAACTAGGAATAGAAACAACGGAAACATCGTATTGCTTTTCACATAACTTAGCTTGGGCCTTCAAGGCTAACTGCACTTCAGAACCACTGGCAATCAGAATGCCATCGGAAGCTTCACTCTTAGCGGGTGAAACAACGTAACCACCACGGGCAACGTCTTCTGGATGGGTTTGTTCTAGCAATGGTAACCCTTGACGGGAAAGAACCAGGACAGTTGGCTTATCAGTTGTCTCAGCAATCGTCTGCCAAGCCCCCAAAGTTTCGTGGGCATCGGCCGGCCGAATAACATTGACGTTTGGAATTGCCCGCAGACCGGCTAATTGTTCGATTGGCTCATGAGTTGGTCCATCTTCCCCAACCGCAATGGAATCATGCGTGAAGACGAAAGTTACCGGTAAACCTTGTAAGGCAGCTAAACGAATAGCAGCTTTCATGTAGTCTGAGAATGTGAAGAAGGTACTCCCAAAGACCCGTGAACCACCATGTAAAGTCATCCCATTCAAAGCAGCGGCTTCACCAAATTCACGAACACCGAACCAAACGTTGTCGTTGGCAGGACTTTCGGGACTAAAGCGTCCTTCATCCTTCAACTGCGTCTTATTGCTGGAAGACAAGTCAGCAGCACCACCCCAGAAGTTCGGGTTGTACTTCGCAACTTGTTGCAAAATCTCTGAGTTAGTGACCCGCGTAGCAACTTCCTTGCCAATCGTTTCATCACTCAGTTTAACCTGACTCATGTCTAATTTAGGACCCACTTCTGGGGTAAATTCGGCAGCCAGCTTGGGTTCGTTGCGTTGGTAATTCGTGTAGAGTTCCGTCCATTCATGGTGAGCAGCTTCCCCACGTTCTTCAATTCCCTGCTTGAATTCAGCATAGGCATCTTCGGAAACGGAGAATGGCGTTTGACTCCAGTGATAGAATTCCTTGGTCTTCTTGATATTTTCAGCACCTAAGGCTGCACCGTGGACCTTGTTGGTCCCTGCTTGTGGTGAGCCATGGCCAATTTGTGTTTTAACTTCAATAATCGTAGGTTGGGTTGCCCGCTTAGCTTCGTTAATGGCGTTGTTGATAGCTGCTAAGTCTTCACCGTCTTCGACGAAGAGGTAATTCCAGCCAGCACCCTTGAAACGGTAGCTTTGTGTTTCAACAGAACCATTAGCCAACGGTCCATCCAACGTAATGTCATTTGAATCGTAGAGCACGATTAATTTGTTCAACTTTTCCTTACCAGCAATGTTGATGGCTTCTTGACTGATACCTTCCATCAAGTCGCCATCACCAACAATGGTGTAAGTCCAATGGTCGATCAAGTCGTAATCTGCGGTGTTGTACTTAGCTGCTAAATGCTTTTCAGCTAATGCCATCCCCACAGCCATGCCGATTCCTTGGCCCAGTGGACCAGTCGTTGCATCAACGCCTGGTGTGTGACCGTATTCGGGATGGCCTGGCGTTAATGAACCAGTCTGCCGAAATTGCTTCAAATCATCCAGCTTAACAGCGTACCCACTCATGTGAAGTAAGCTGTAAAGCAATGCTGAACCATGACCTGCTGAGAGAACGAATCGGTCGCGGTTAATCCAGTTTGGACGCTTGGGGTCAGTTTTCATGTGGTAGTTCCATAAAACATAAGCCATGGGTGCTGCATCCAAGCACAGACCTGGGTGCCCTGACTTAGCCTTTTCGATCATGTCCACACTCAACATTCTCAAAGAATTGACGGCTAATTCGTCTTTCTCTGTGAAGTTTGCTTGAACTTCACTTGTGCCTGTATTTGTCATTAACGATTACTCCTTATCCATGGACCAAAATTTTGAAAAGTTGTGACTCAAGGTTATGTTAACCTTCAGCCTTGACACCATCTTTCTTGTCTCCCTTAAGGAAGAAGGACCAGATGATAACGACGACAGTAAAGCCAATGATACCAGTGATAACAGCGGCTTCACCATAGTGACCCAAGTTACCAAGTAAGATACCAGGTACCAAGTAGTCGGTGTCGGCGAAAGTTGAAGCAGCCAACTTCAAACCACCCAGAACAGGCAGGATGAGTAATGGTAACCAACTGATCAGCAGACTGTTAACAGCGGAACCGATGATGGCACCACGACGACCACCAGTAGCGTTACCGTAAATCCCAGCGGCACCCCCACAGAAGAAGTGACCAACAACACCAGGAATGATAACCGTGGTTCCCATGCCGATCATAGCGAACATACTGAGCGTCCCAACGATAAAGCTGACGAAGAACCCAATCAGCAAAGCGTTTGGTGCGTATGGGAAGATGATTGGTACATCCAAGGCTGGCTTGGCGTTTGGAACCAATTTCGTAGCGATCCCTTGGAAGGCTGGCACAATTTCACCCAAGATCATCCGAACACCGGCTAAAACAACGTAGAAACCAGCGGCGAAAGTCCCGGCTTGTGTAAGCGCGTAAACTAAGAAGTTAGTTCCTGAACTCAACTTGGTTTCGATAAAATGTGGACCTGAAACTAGAGCTAAAACTAAGTAAACAATTGCCATAACTAAAGTAATAGAAACCGTTGAATCCCGCAAGAAACTTAAGCCCTTAGGAACGTTGATATCTTCGGTAGACTTCTTAGAGTTACCGAACCACTTACCCATCAAACCGGCAGTTGCGTAACCAATGTTACCCGTATGTCCCATGGCAACCGCGTCACCACCAGTAATCTTACGCATGAATGGTTGACACAAAGCTGGCGTTACGGTTAACAAAGTCCCTTCAAACAACCCACCTAAGAGAATCGTGGTTGCACCGGACTTCATCCCAGTGGAAATCAGGATAACGGCAGTTAAACAAGAAACGTAAAGCATGGCTTGACCAGTTAAGAAGATGTACTTAAACTTCGTGAACCGTGCCAAGAGAACGTTTACAATCATACCAACAAACATGATCAAAGCGGTCGTCGTCCCATACTGTTGCAACGCAATGGCCACAACGGCTTCGTTAGAAGGAACAACCCCTTGAACGTGTAAGGCGAATTTAAACATTGATGCAAATGGTGTCAATGAAGCTTGTAAGATACCAGCACCACCGGTCAGAACTAAGAACCCAACGAAGGTCTTAACAGTTCCTTCCATGATCTTGGTACCAGGCTTCTTTTGCAGTGCCAGCCCTAGACAGGCGATTAACCCAACTAGGATGGCAGGCGTACTAACAATAGAAACAATAAAATTAATAGTTGCTTGCATAATTGCTATTCCTCCAATCAAACGTTATAAACACTAATCGTGCTTAATGCCTTCTCTGTCGAGCAATTCATTGAGCTTTACAGTTAATTCGTCCTTGTCGATGATACTCTTCAAAACGAACACTTTTTCCTGAGGCAAGTCTGAAGCTTGTTCTGCCAAATCGCTACCTAAGAAGAAGTAGTCGGCAGCGTTTACATTCATACCACCAGTATCAAAGTGGGTAACTTCGATGTTGTCCGTGTCAACGTTCTCAGCCTTGAGAACGCTATCAATATTCATTTGAATCATGAAGCTGGAACCTAAACCTGATTGGCATACCGCTGCAATTTTCATTATTATTCCACTCCTTTGAATTCGTTAACCAGTTCTTCAACAGTCGTTGCATTTTCCATTCTGGCAAAACTGTCAGCATCTTGAAGCTTCGTTGCTAATTCTTGTAGCGCTTCCAAATGCTTGGTGTTATCGCTTGCTGCCAGAACGAAGAACAACATAATCGGATGTTCATCACTGACCAAATTGATAGCCGGATCGACCTTCATCAGTGCCATGCCCATTTCGTTGACCCCATTTTCGGGACGCGCGTGAGCTAAAGCAATGTGGGGGCCAATGTTGATGAATGGACCATTCTTCTCAACAACATCAATCATTGCATCAACGTAGGATTGTTCAACCTTCCCTAAAGTTAACAGGGGCGTTGCTGCTTGTTGAATTGCCTCCTTCCAATTAAGATCGCCGGCCTGTCGTACTTGGACAGTATCGGGTGTCAATAACGTTTCTAACATTCTAGTCAACCTCCGCTTCTTAAGACACCTCATACTTTAAACCGTACGGTAAGCGTTTCCAAGTGCAATTAATGCACACGCTATCAGTGCAAGAAGTGCACTCTTTCACTTACGCTTACATCACAAGGATAGCAAAAAACGGGCCTTCTCTGCAAGAGAAAGCCCGCTTTTATGCGATTATTCCTGAACTTGTTGACTTGTGAACGATGATTGATTTAGGGGTCACCCCCGGTTAAAAATCACCTGATTCGGCCGATAACTGCGTTAACAGCCACCAGCCAGTCATCTAGAATCCGTTAGTTTCACTAAAAAACTAGGCTTCTTGACGACTCTTCATTGCCATTTCAATGGTCCGGTCAACTAAGACGGATTGGCCATCGACAACTGGTAATTCAGTTTCAGGTTCACGTTCTTGAGCTAATGATAATTCGGTGCAACCTAAGATAACAATGTCAGCCCCTTGATCTTCAATCATTTCACGAATGATGTGGTGGAATAATTTCGCATCAACAGTATCCTTTTCCTTGATGTCATCGTAGATCAATTGCATGGTTTCTGCTTCGATTTCTTTCGTAGGCAGAACGGGGGTCAACCCAGCCTTGTTAATTTCATCTTCATAAACCTTGTCAGTGATGGTCCCCTGTGTCCCAGTGATCCCAATCTTCTTGGCATTAGGGAAACGACGTTGAACTTCTTTGACCGTTTCACGAGGCATGTGCAGGATAGGAACATCCGTAGCAGCTTGTAATTCGTCATAGAAATAGTGGGCCGTGTTGCAAGGTAACGTGAAGAATTCAGGGCCAAATTGCGCTTGTTGACGAATATCTTCTAACAAGTCAACTGATGGGTTAGGCTTGCTGTGATCCAGAATGTAAGCCGTGCGGTCAGGCACAGTGGCATGGTTTACCAGAACATAATCTAAATATTCTTGATCCGCATGTGCAGGAGTCCGCTTGTTCAACAGATGAATGTAACTTTCTGTAGCCATGGTACCCATACCGCCGAGAATCGTAAAGAATTTTTTCATGATTATTACCCCTTATTTTCTGCAAAGTATTTTTTGAAGTTAACTGTGTAATTATGTTGCATCCATTGGATCAACGCCCAGCGCTTCAGGTTCATATCTTCGTCATACCGATAAGTAGTGCCGTATTTACCAGCGGCAATCAGTTTCAAAGCACGATCTTTGTCCGCATTTTCACGGGTGTACTGCTTGAAGACTTTGACAGGAACACCCATCCATAAAGCATGGGTCTTCTCGTCTTTGTTAGCCCGAACCGTTGGCGCATCAACTAATTCACCCTTAACATAATCCTTCACGACCCAATCAGCCAAGTTATACCCGGCTAAGGTCACGAAGAAACTACTCCGACCCTGACGCAAGTTGATATCAAACAACTTAAAGGTCTGATCACGGTCATCATACTTCATATCGAAGTTTGCATAACCAGTGAATTCAATGGATTCAAGGAATTTCTGAATTTGATCATAGATGGTGTCATTGTATTCAGGAATAATCGCAACGTAATTTCCGATAGCTGATGGTGCGGGATCTTCCAATAATGGATGACCCAAACACATCATCTTCACATGATGGTGTTGGTCAACGTAAGCGTTAACCACACGCATCCGACTGTCATCCCCTGGAATGAAGTCTTGCAAAATCATTTCAGAAGTATAACCAGCGTCATAAGCCTTCTTCAGGATGTCCTGGAATTCAGCTTCAGATTGAATCCGGTAAGCTTTCTTCCGTCCATCGAAGTGGATATCCAACCATTCAACACTGTTAGCGGGCTTTAAAGCCACTGGGTAATCAAATGGTTGATCAACAGGCTTGTTGCCCTCGACATCTGCCTTCGTGATGATTCGCGTAGCTGGATATGGCAAGCCATACTTTTCGCAGACATCGTAGAAGCTCCGCTTTTCACTCAAGGTGATCAACAAGTCGTGATCAATGTATGGGCAGATGAAGACGTCTTCAAGTTCAGCCTTGTGACGACTGATCAGATCGGCGTACCCATCTCCACAACCAATTAAAATAACGGGTTCTGGATGGTTGGCATACCGTTCCTTCAGCTTCCGCATGGATTCAATCCAAACGGGATCTTCATCAAAACCTGGAATTAATTCCAAGTTGACCACCTTCGTGTAACGCGTTGGCGCTAACTGAATGCTGGCAAAGGCTTGAACGGGTTCATGGTAGAGTTCGTAGAATGACCGGGCCATCCCATAAACATTGAAGTCACTACCTAAGAGAATCGGGGTGAATTTTTTTCCATCTTTGGTTTCCATAACGAGTAAAGTCCCTTCGTGATAACTAGATTTTAATGACTAATAACCTGAATTAAATACGTGCTAAGCCCTAGGATTCCGTGAAGAATCCCGTCAGAACAAGGCTTTTCATCACGTCAATAATTAAACACATTATAAAATAGGCGTCGCGAATACAATAAAAACTGCCAGTAAAGCTCTACCGGCAGTTTTTCATCGTGATTAGCAAACCGTTGCCGGTGCTTGGTCTATTAAACTTGTGTGCGGCGAACCAGGTCCACCGTCTTAGCCGTTGTATCTTCTGGGAAGTAAACTTCATACCAGAGAATGAACGTGTAAATCGTAAAGATCTTTTGCATGCTGGACTTACCGTTGATGTGTTCGTGCAAAATATCCATCAAGGCGTCCGTGTTAAAGAACTTGTGGGCTACGTCGGAATTAAACGCTTCAATGATCCGGGACTTGTATGGTTCCGTCTTGATCCACGTTGCGATTGGAGATGGGAAGCCCATCTTTTCCTTCTTAGCAACCCGTTCTGGTAATTCTGCCTCAGCGGCGGTCCGCAGTGAAATCTTCGTTTCATCGGGACGAATCCGCGTCTTAACCGGCATAGTAGCAGCAAACTTCGCCACTTCTTTATCAACTAATGGTGTCCGCACTTCCAGCGAATTCGCCATACTCATACGGTCAGCCTTGTGCAAAATATCAAAAGGCAACCACGTGTTGATATCAAAGTATTGCATTTGCGTCATTTCATCCAAGCCCTTAACGTCGTCAAAGAGGTGCTTAGTGTAAGCACCAGCATCTTGGTTAAGACTAGGGTTCTTCAGAATCTTGTTCCGGTCATGGTAGTCAAAGACGTAGTTGACCCGGTAGTAGCGTTCACTCAATGGTTGCGCACCACGAACCAGGAACCGCCGACCATGGAACCGTGGGAACTTTTCAGCGATGCCACCCAGCATCTTCCGAATCCCCTTAGGAACCCACTTCTGGTAACGTTCGAACGGAATTGCTTCCAGGTAAGTGTTATACCCACCGAAGAATTCATCGGCACCTTCACCAGACAAGGCTACCTTCACAGACTTACGCGTTCCCTTTGACAGGTAATACAATTGCATAGCTGAAGGGTTAGATAATGGTTCATCCATGTAGTACATGATGGTTGGCAAGATATCAAAGTAATCATCACCCGTCATGTACAGTGGCGTATTCTTTTGCTTGATTTCCTTAGCAAATTCTGAAGACCAGCTCAATTCACTGTACTTAGAGTTCTTAAACCCTAAGGAGAAGGATTGAATTGGTTTTAACTTAGAAGCTTCGTTCAAGACGTAGGAAGAGTCGATCCCACTGGATAAGAAACTCCCAACCTCAACGTCGGCAATCATATGCGACTTAACAGATTCGTCAACGATGCTGCGAATCTTCTTAGCATCCTCTTCGATCGTTTGGCTATTGTCGATATGATCATAGCTAAACTTGAAGTAACGGTGCGTTTCAGTTTCGCCATTAGCATGGTGCAAGAAGTATTGACCAGGTAAGACCTTGTAAACATTCTTGAACATGGTGTCGCGTGAAGGAATGAACTCAAAACTCAAGTGGATTGGTAAGAGTGCTTCGTTGAATTCCTTCTTGAAGTTAGGGTGTTCCAAAAACGACTTGATTTCTGAGCCCCACATGAATGACTTGCCGTCATCGTAGTAGTAAAGGGGTTTGATACCAAAGTGGTCCCGGGCACCAAAGACTTCATTCTTAACTTGATCGTAGATAACGAAGGCGTACATCCCCCGTAACCGGTCCAACAACTTAGGACCCCAAGCGTCGTACCCGTGAATCAGAACTTCTGAATCCACGTCCGTTTGGAACTTGTAACCAAGCTTCAATAATTCTTCCCGAATTTCTTGATAGTTATAAATTTCACCATTAAAGGTTAAAACTTTTGTTTGATCATTGTTATACATGGGTTGCTTACCATGCGCCAAGTCGATAATTGACAGGCGCCGGAAACCCATTACGGCTTGTTCATCATGGAAGTAGGCCTCGTCATCGGGCCCTCGGTGTTTGATCCGATCCGCCATATCATTAATTGTTGTGGTCGGAACGTCCTTTTGATTAACATAGCCAACGAATCCACACATGTGCGTATCCCCTTTTTCATACGTAAAATCTTACGACTTAATTAGTTGTTCATTAAATTTAAATAATTCACAATTCCCATTTTAGCAAATTTAATTTGTGAATACCATATTATTAAGGATTCTTAAGGGATAGCTATTGATTCCCTATTCTGGAGCTACAGTAGCGAGTTCATCAGCATCCGTCACCCGAACTTGCCGCCGACCAACCGTTTCGATTACCCCATCAGTGGTCAATTGCCGAAACTTTCTGCTCAACGACTCTGGGGTCATGCCCAAATAAGCGGCCAAATCCTGCTTACTCATCGGCAAGTCAAATGTTCCTGCCTGATGGCCACTCAGCTCTTGCAGGTAGCCTGCAAGCCGGGGCAAAGCATCCGGGATAGCCAGCAACGTTGCTTGTCGCTCAGCCGACTTTAGCCGATCTGCCAGGGCACCCAGTAAATTCATCGAAAGTTCTGGCATCCCCGCAATTAGCTTAGTCAGTGACTGGCGGGAGATTGTGCACAGCTCTGTTTTCTTGGTCGCTTCAGCGTACGACGAATGGACTTCATCAGTGAATAAGGCAATTTCGCCAATAAAGTCGCCAGGATTCAGGACTCGCAAGACTTGTTCACGACCATCATCCCCTAAATGATAGAGACGAACTTGACCCGTGTTGACGATGTATAGCGTCTGGGACACTTCCCCCGTACTGAAGACGGTTCCCCCCTTATCCGCGTGAATCGGTCGCGTAACCTGGGCAACGGAAATCAGCTGTTCATCGGCTAGGCGCTGAAAGATAGGCACCTGTGAGACACATTCTAATTCCCGTTCGATCGAGTGTTCGTGCTGGTGTGCGTGATCCATGACGACATCTCCCTTTTCTAAATAACCAGTGAAACCACAGTCCTAGTGGCTTCACCATCATTATACTCATAATAGCAAACTAAATCGGGTAACCGGTGAAATCCGCTCAACAATCTCATTTATGCTATAGTACTAAATGTTGAAAACTTTTGACTGCCGATTGAACTGGTTCTAACAACATTCATGTTTTCATCCGCCTTACCGGCCGCCAGATATGAGCTGGAACAGTGCGGACACAGCTTGAGCTCATATCTGGCGACCTCTCGGCTTACATCGTACCCTACTGATACTTAACACGTTATCTATTAGCTCATTTATACGGATCTGACCACGAACAATTTGCAGCGGCCAACATGCAACGGAATCAGATCAGCCAGGATCTCTGACTTCCAGAGTGCATCCAAGTCAACAACACTGATGCTTGCTAAGACTAAATTGGAACAAACAATCTATCTTTCAATTTTTTTAGACTAACTAGATGATTTTGCAAGAAGACATCCAGCAAAGTAAAACAACCGGAAGTCGCTAAAACTTAATGACCTTTAAGGAGGAATTCTATGAACCGCCACACCCATCAAGCCTGCACCTCATTTTTAGCCGGCAAGCTCGCCACCATTGATGGCAGTACCCTTATTGCTCGTAACGAAGATAACTTCGTTGCCATCTGGCCCAAACGAGCCCTGAAACACGCTACCGACGCAGTCAATGACTCAGACTTCATTTCCAAAAATAATGGTTTCCACACCCAGCTCCCAACTCACAGCTTTGCCTACACCGCCATGCCCGACACGGATCCCAGCGAAGGCTATTATGAAGAGAGTGGTATCAACGATCAGAACGTGGCCATGAGCGCCACCGAAAGTGCCTATACCAACAGCCACGTCCTAGGTATCGACCCGTTAGTCACCGACGGTATTGCCGAGGACGCCATGTTGACGGTCGTTCTCCCCTACGTTGACTCAGCTCGAACTGGGATTCAACGGCTAGGCGACCTGGTCACCACCAACGGTGCAGCCGAAACCAACGGTGTGCTGTTCAGTGATACTGAGGAAGTCTGGTACATGGAAATCGTCAGTGGCCATCACTGGGTCGCACAACGGATCCCGGATGACGCCTACGCCGTGGTAGCCAATCAGCTGGCCATTGAAGACATCGATTTCACAAACGCCCAAAATTTCATGACCTCGCCAGACATCCGCCACTTTGTTCAGGCTAACCGCCTGAATCCGGACGGTAACCGATTTAATTCGCGTCACATCTTTGGCACCCACAACGCTGACGATGCTCATTACAACACGCCGCGCGTCTGGTACGGCCACAAGCTCTTCACGCCTAGTGCCTTTGAGGAACCCATTAGTATGGAGCTGCCCTTCATTCAGCATGCTGAACATAAAATCAGTATTGAAGAAGTTGAGGCCTTCTTGGGATCTCACTACCAAGAAACCCCATTCGATCCGCTGGGTCACGGGACAGATGAGGAGCGGCATCGTTTCAGAGCTGTTGGACTGGCCCGGACGCAAAACTCCCATATTCTTCAGCTACGACGCCACGTTTCACCCCTTCTGACTGGTGTTATTTGGCAGTGCTTAGGCAACCCTGCGTTCAGCCCTTACGTGCCATTCTACGCGGCTGGAGATCAGCTTGGGTCGGCCTGGTCGGCTAACAACGCTGACTACAGCCCAACCAACCCGTATTGGGCAGCTAAACTGCTTGATGTTTTGAGTGAAGATCACTACCATCAAAACCGCAAGTTGCTGGCTGATTTCCAAAAGCAAGCCCAGATTGCTGGCCTACATCGGTTAACCATTGGTGACGCCACCGGGCAGCCAACGTCAGCTACCCTGGGATCGTTCAACGCGGCCACGGCTGATGAACTAGCTCAAGCTATCCACCAACAGACCGCTAAACTCGTCCAGGCCAACGCTGAGCTGTCCCAACTGACCTTTACAATGGACCAGAACTTGTAAATTGATATCGTTTTCAAGCTAAATGCGCTATAATGAAATCAGCAGCTAGCTTCGAAAGGAATGATAACGATGGATGAAGTAGTATTATTCAACCCAGGCAATTCAATTGGTAACTTTCATGATTATCACGAAGCCGTGCAAACGGCCCAGATTTACCGTGATCGGCATCTTGATTCTGGCCACGTTTTAGTCGTTAAGAGCGAACACGGCGAACCTTCATTTGATATTTTTTTAGCTGAACAGCAACTAAAAGACCAGAAGCAACCGTCAACGACGGAGCGCTACACAGTTTCCAAGAAACTTTAATTTTAAAACATAAGGGCACTAACAGCTTTGACTGTTGGTGCCCTTTTTCTTCATTCATAGATTTGGATGAGCTTAGCGTGCTAAATTTAAACCCTGATGACCCATTAGCTATTTCTCACCACAAATAAGTTGGCTTATAAATTCATCGCCCTATTGGCTGATATTTTTGATATGCTTAACAACAGAACCCTAGAATCGGTTCATCTGGACTAGTTACCCCAAGCAACGTACCAGACTCATCATTTACTTACATAAGGAGACGCTCACTCATGAACAAATGGCTTTCAACATTCTTCGCCGTCATCATTCTCTTCACTCTAACCGGCTGCACCAGTCAGGTGAAGTCGGCCGGCAAGCCCAGTGCGACTAACCAACGGGTCGCTCGCAACGTGGTCAAGAAACTCGGTCACTCGGAAGTCACCGCCAAGGTCGAAACGGATGTCGTCGACAATCAATCAAAAAAAGACAAACGAGGCGACCAACTCCCCCATCAACAGATTCAGGTCATCTTTAAAAACCGTGCTACCATCAAAAAGGTCGAAGCGGCCCGAACTAATCTTCAAAATGACAGTGCCACCAAGTCTGAAAAACGCTTAATTCGCAACTATCAACGGGTTATTAGTGAGGCTGCGCTACAATTAAAAGGCCATGATGTTCTGCTATTAGGTTACGCGGTCAAAACCTCTAACAGTATCGCTGTTATTGCCGAGTCCCGAAATGGTAAGGACGTTGTTCCGGAGGTCGTCGTTTAATCTTATTCTGCCAAAATACGCAAAAAAAGCCGTTCGCTGAATAAATTCAACGAACGACTTTTTATCAGTTATTCATGATGCCCCGAGCAGGATTCGAACCTGTACTTGGTCTCCCAAACAGCGACCTGAACGCTGCGCGTCTGCCAGTTCCGCCATCGGGGCAACTCAACAACAAATAATATATTACACTAAGTCTGTATAAAATGGAACCCCTTATTCAGATTTTTTTTGATTTGGAAATTTAACTGCGGTTCCGTAGCCGTGAACCACGATAAACTTAGGAGCGACGTTCATTTGAGCAATTTCAGTGTTGAACCGCACCTCAATCAAACCATCCGCGCCCATTGTTTGCGCTTGCTTCATCAGGTCTTGCTTCACCTCATCAAACAACCCATCAAACAGCGAAAATTCATCCGGTTTCTCCGACCGCAGCATCGTGTGAGCCGTTGCCGTTAAAATCCCTTGAATTGCATGGGCCCGATTCAACCCACCAGTGGTCATAAACATTGTGTCTCCTCCTCTAATAAACGCTTTCTCAATTTTGTTGCCGGTAACGCTGGACGAGCCACCAACTTGCCGCGCCAATCATAACGCCCAGACAGTTGGTAATCACATCATTAATATCAACCCACCGGCCCAAACTGACGACCCAATTGCCAAGGGCCTGACCAGTTTCCAGTGTCAACCCAGTTGCCAGGCCAACTGCAAACCACTGCCACCAACGACTCCAGCGATGATTTAATTGCCACAGCACGCCTTGAGGCACCGTCATCAAAATATTTAACCAAAACGAGATGTCCATACTTGCGGCCTGCAAGGGGTGGATGACCCAGATTCCTCCAAACCACCAGTGGGTCGTAATTTCACCAATGGTGCCCCCAAAGTTCAGGGCCACGGGTGTCCAGGTTAAGCTAGCTAGTCCCCAACAACCCAACCACCACAATGCCTGCCGGTACTGTCGTCGTGAAATTGTTCGAAAAATCAAGCTGACCAAAACCAGACTGGTAACACCATACGGTAACCAACGATCCATACGCACCCTCCTCAATATTTATAGTATACCGACTTCTCCAGCCAGCGACAATAAGAAAAGCCAGCTCCCCCAACCGATACTTATCTCTGCCGGCTTAATCACTACCTAAAGGTTGAAAGTTCGAAAACCGTTATCAAGCCAAGAATAGTAAGGTGCTATAGACTTAAAACTAGTCTTCTCCATCCACCTACGGCTGTCAGAGATTTCGCCTGCTGTGGGGAACGCCTACGGCCTGAAAAACGGTCCTTCGGCTCGGTTTGAAGCCTGGAAAAACCACCAGTCTCCCAACACGTCCCACGATGTAAGCCAAGAATCGGCTAACATCGTCGACACAGCTGGCTCCATCTCTGACCTCCTCCGGTTAAACGGGCTCCTGAAAACTCAGCTAGCTTAAATGCCTGAGTGATAGCACTTGCTCAATATTATTGGCGCGCCACTAGGTAGCCGAGAGTGAGTCAAATTTGGACACAACCGTGAGATTTTCAAGTGACTTTCTTGAAAATGGCGACTTGAAGACATGCTTTTCGGCTTCAAGCGAGGGGCAAGACCGCCCTTTGGCTTGTCCCGTCCTTCCCACCGCGTTCCAGTCCAAATTTGACGAATGGCAAGGCGGTAATTTCCCACTATATCTGGCTAAATTCCAATACCAAACTCTTATTGTATCAGACATAGTTGGTGTTTCAGTGCTTTCAATCTTTAGTCACTACTAAAAAAGCCAAGACGATTGTCCCGACTTTCCTGTGTACAAATTCATCAGCTTATTCATGACGCCGTTTTTGCCAACCAGCTAAACCTAGCGCCCCCATCAGGGAAGCTAGTCCT
This sequence comes from Levilactobacillus tongjiangensis, assembly GCF_003946345.1. Lineage (GTDB taxonomy): Bacteria > Bacillota > Bacilli > Lactobacillales > Lactobacillaceae > Levilactobacillus > Levilactobacillus tongjiangensis. The sequence continues at coordinate 22,495 of NZ_RHNY01000010.1, read as the reverse complement.
GCTGCCACAATGCCAACACTGGATTGTTCATTGGTTTGTGGCAAAGTCGTCTTAGCTGACTGCTTAGCCACGCTCCGACCATCAGTTGCCAGGTTAACCGCCTGAGCGCCTTGACTAGCATGAGCAACCTGCGAACCAGCAACCGTGCTCTGACTCTTTTGATGGTCACTAGCAATAACTGCGGCTTGACCACTGGTACTCTTCTTCACCGTTTGACCAGTCTTCTTAGTAGTTGGTTTATCTGCTGGATCAACCGTATCTGCACCGTCACCAGTCGTGACAGCACTGTAGGTGAAGGTCACCGTCGTTCCATTAGCCGTATAAACGCCAGAAGCTTGACCGCTACCGTTAATTTGGTAACCATCGATACTGTCCGCCTTAACCGTGTAGCTGTCACCAACGGTTCCAGTTTGAACCCGCTTGCTAAGCACGTTGCCATTTTGATCAACGTTGACGATAGTAACTGTCCCGGTCGTTTCACCCGGCGTAGGCGTTTCCGGCGTCCCCGGATCAACCGGTGGTGTCGTCATTTGATTGTCAACCGTAAATGCCACCCAAGCGTTATATTGACCACTGGTATCACCGGCCGTCATCACCCGAACAACATAGTTGCCGGACTTTGCCTTACTATTAGCTACCAGTGAGAACCCTTGCGCATTCTTTGGATCAGCCACTACCGTGAACCAACTGGAGGCATCCGTTTGCGTCGCTGCCCAAGCTGGATAATCTGTGAGACCAGCCGTACTGCCAGTCGTGTAAACAATCGTCACACCATTGCCAAAATTACCCAGGGTATTTTTCACAGACTTATCTGCCTGACCAGTCGTAAAGTCTTGATAACTGATCACGTTGGTAACTGGGTCCAGACTTGGTTGACTGTTCGTCACTGCAAATTTACCGGCATTTAAGGATTGACCACCAGCACGAACGCTACCATACTCTTTATTTGCAATTGACTCAGGTGAAAGCCCCATTGAAATCATGTTCCGGGCATAGTCGACGGAGTGCAAATTAGCAGCACCTAGGTCTGGCAAGACCCCAGTCAGCAAATTGTCACTGAAATCCACCGTGGTCAATTCTGGTGTCCACGTCCCGATTTCTGGGATACTTCCAGTCAATTGATTATTGTTTACTCTGAAGAAGCTTAGCTTCGGTAGGTAAGCATATGAGGCGATTGTGCCCTTTAAGTTAGCGTGAACCAAGTCGATAAATTGCAAATCTTGATAACTAGACAAATCAGGCATCACATCGGCCGCGGCCGCTGTACTGTCCAAGTGCGTCAAGCTTAAAAATTGAAGCTTTTGATTGCCGGACAGGTACTTTTGCACGGTCTCATTGGCCGATGAGTTCCAAGTCGTCCCACTAAAGTCAATCTGGAAAGAAGTCAGGTTCTGTGCAAATGCAAACGAAATCATTTCTGATTCAGGTACTTGGAATGTATCCGCGCCTAAAATAAATTGATTCAAAACGGTAAAGTACTCCAGTCCAGTCAAATCGGTAATTGGACCCTTAGCAGCAACTCCAACCTCACGAACGTTAACACCGGCCTTAAAGCCAGCATAGTTCACACAAGTCCACAAATTACTGTCATTGATGGCTTGAGTCCCACTGTAATATTGGTAGTTTAAATTATCTTCAATCAATTGACGAAGGTTCGCATCTGGCAACCAAATTGATGCATCTTGATTATAGATATCTGCCTGGTCACCGGCCACGGTTCCCAATAAAACAGGGGCTGCTGGCGCCGCCATTCTGGCCATCTTTTTAGGGGCTGCCGGTTGATCATTGTCAGACTTTACATTTTCTGGCTCCTGATTAAGGGCGTCACCATTCTGAGTAGGTTGCTCCTCTTTTACCGGATTAACCACTGGCTTCTCATCCTGCTGTGGCTGTTGAACAGCTCCCACTTCAGAAGTAACAGGTTGCTGTTCTGGCTTGGATTCCGCCGTTGTCGGCGTCTTTTTGTTAGCGCTTCCATCGAACTGTTGCCCAGAAACTTCATTTTGCTTTTGTTCAGGTGCTCCCGCTTGTTCACCTGCTTTAGCCAGGTTAACTTGCTGTTCAGACTTATCAACTTGGCCACCAACTGCAGTTGATTCAGCCGTACTGTCCGCAGCCGCATCTGCTTTGGCAGTCACATTAACACCCGTCACACCTAATCCTAACGAAATAACCGTAATGCTGGCAAAAACCCAGCGTTTGCCTGCCTTGTAGCTCTTGTAATGTTGCTTAGATTCACCCAAAACACGCTTCATCATGATAGCATCCTCCTTGTGAAGTTTGCCACTATATGTAAGTGGCTTCCCTAGTAAGCACATAGATTAAAATAACTGAATCAGCAGATAGCTAGTTAACCTCAACTTTCTAAATCAAATCGTTCATAAAATATTTACTCACACATTCACTGATTTGGATAGTTTGATTACACCCTCATTGTACCTGATTTATAGTAAATATCAAGCATAATTGTATAGGCATGCAACTGATTCCCCCATGTTACTTATTGGATATTAACAATGCCTAATAACAATCAAAACTATCGTCTGATAAAGTTTTCACATTGTGAGGTTACTTTTTGTCAGGAAGTCACTCAGGACGGGGTTTCTTTGTATAATTTCACTAATTTTACTTTTCTTTTACAATAGGTCTGCTATACTTAGATTGGTTAGAAAGATAACTAACTTATAATGATGCCAGCTTATTTTTAGTGTCATTTTTGTTAATTCGTTACAGTGATGATGGGACCTTTTAAGAATAAATTTAACTAGAATCATTTGGTTGAATCAACCTTAATCTTTAGCTGATCCCGCCTACCAAAATAGCGTAAAATAAGCTTTTTGATAAATAGAAACTTATTTTATCAATAATCATTGTGATTGGTTATCATTCTACTGTACAATTATTCTGAGGTTACGTTATCGTGAAATTGTGGTCATGCATTAGTGCTTTTTCGTTAACGGTTCATTAGAATATCAATAATTAAAGGTTTATTGCTTGCCAGTAGCAATTTAATTGTATACAATACTCTTCGAAAGTATTTGAAAGGAGGCCTGTGCCATGCCCAAAGTTTCCCCAGTTTTGCTGGACGAACAGTTATGTTTCTCTATTTACTCCGCCAGCAAAAAATTTAATCACTTCTACCAAAGCGCGTTGGCACCCTTTGGTTTAACTTATCCGCAGTACATTGCAATGCTGGTGCTCTGGGAAGATGCACCGTTGACGGTTCATCAGCTTGGTGAACGCCTTGAGCTTGATAGTGGGACGTTAACGCCCCTCCTCAAGCGCCTTGAAAAGCAAGGATGGGTCACACGTGTTCGGAGTCGAACTGACGAACGGCAAGTGCTCATTCATTTGACTGAAACTGCTGAAGCCAAGCGTGATGAAGTCTATTCTCGAATTGGCCAATGCCAAACATTATTGGGAATGACCGACAATGAGATCGATAGCATGATGACTGAGTTAGTCACCGTCAAAGATCAACTGGATACGGTGAGCCATCAACGACTGATTGCTAAAGAAGTCGACAAAGATTAGTTTTTAGGAACCAACGACCATTTTGGGCGCTGATTCCTTTTTTTTGCATTTAACCAGTTAGATTAGTCCTCAAATCATAAAATCAAGCAACACCGTTGCGACGGCAATCAATTGTTTGCAAAAAAAAAACGGCCCTCACTGGACCGCCAACTTATTTTAGTCTATTCGTTCTCCTACCAACCGGTTACCTATAGGTTATCCCATCTATGCCGGCAATGCCGGTAGCCAATCAATGGCCAAGTGTCGTTAGCATAATAGCAACAGCAATCAGGTTATTAAAAGCGTGCATTAGGATCGTACTCTGCAATTTACCTGTACGTTTATAAACGTAGGCGAAAGTTCCGCCCATCACTGCGTAAATAATCCAGCTCACGGGATTATTACTGGCATGGGGAATGGAAAAGACAATCCCACTGATTACAATGGGTAGCCAAAATGACTCCGCTGAGAAACACCCGTCAATTAACAGACCTCGGAACGTCAGCTCCTCGATGATTGGCGACGCACAGACCGCTGTTACCGCTAAAAGCACCATCGTCAGCGTGCCACGATCCATCAATGTCGTAATCGTCTGATTGTTCTGCGTACTCGTTTCATGGTAGAGCATTTTATTCAAGACGCCCAACACAATTTCCGCAAAAATCATGAATGCGTAGCCCTTGATCATTAACCCCCAATCCTGGCCAGTCAATCGTTGCCATTTAGGATGTAACCGATGATATTGCCACCCACCAATAGCAATCGTGACCACGAAACCTAATAGGTAGATTATCGACCACATTGTCCGGTCAAGTGTCGTTCCGTGGTTTAACTTGAGCAGTGGTAATTGCACCACACTAACTAAAAACACCATTAGGATGATCCAACCCCAACTCATAAAACTTCCGACTTTTGGCTGATTTCTTTGCACAATATTCGCCCTCTCTTTTTTGTTATGCAGGCTAACTAACTCGGGTAAAGCCTGTTAATAAGCGACAAAACGTTACTTTACATTAGTTAGCCAAATCGATTTTATGAATTATTTATTTTTTAATAGCATTTTTATATAGAATGCGGTACTATATGGTTGCGGGCAAGTTTAGCTTGTTCGTGAGGCTTCTGTCCTCATTCAACAGACAGATTTCATTTTACTCCCCCAAAGTAGATGAAATTTTTTACAACATAATCCCCCAATTATGTTGTAACCTTACTCTTTGGCCATTGCGATTTCTCGTAATGGCTTTTTTTGTTGGGTTAAAGACAGAAGTCTTAGACTCTTTTTGCTCGCCAAATGTATCTAGCTAAAGGTTGAAAGCGCTGAAATACCCACTATACCTGATACAACAAGGGTTGATGGTTAGTCAGAACTAGTGGAAAGTTACTGCCTTACCGTTCGCCAAATTTGACTCACTCTCGGCTACTCAGTGTGGGCGCCTTTAATGCTGAGTAAGTGCTGTCATTCGGGCATCTGAGCCAGCTAACCTGTTTAACCGGAGGCAGTCAGAGGTGGAGCCAGTTGTGTCGATGGTGTTAGCCGATTCTCGGCTTACAGCGTGAGACGTGTTTGAAGACTGGTGGTTCTTCCAGTCTTCAAACTGAGCCGAAGGACCGCTTTTCAGGCCGGAGGTGTTCCCCACAGCAGGCGGAATCTCTGACTACCTCCAGTGGCTGGGTGAGATTAATTTTAAGTCTATAACGCCTTACGATTCTTGGCTTGATAACGATTTTCCAACCTTCAACTCTTTAGTATCTAGTCGAAACGTGTGACAACAGGCAGTCAACTCCGCTTGTTTCACTCTTTTTTATTGCCCTCATTCGTCCTCTTCGGACTCCTCGGACTCAAGTGACGTCGACCGTGGCCATAGGAACCAAAAAAGCCCCAGGTTGACCAATGTACTGAGCGTTAACCCAGCAAACCCTAGCAAGGCTTCCAGCCAAGCCACTAGCTGTAAGCTCAACATCAGCCAGAGGGTACCGCCTACCAACCCGGCAGTCAGTAAAACCATTAATACGGTGGTCACAACTTTCAAAGTCATTCACGCCCCTTTCTCAGAATCGCTGGTCAACCACGCCCGTTTAAAAAACAGACGCTTGAGGTCACCACACCCTTTAGCATGGTGACCTCAATTTGCTTAGATACAGCGATAGCCTATAAAATTGAGCCATCCGTGAATATTGGAGATAGCAGTTGATGCCTTCTTTAGACGTTCAGTCAGATCAGCGATTCGCTTCAAAACAAGCGTAATTGGTGTTTTAACTTTCTTCAGCCAAAATAGATCATTGTTCATCCCGTTCATTTCGTTGTAAATGAAGCGACTAGCATCACTGTTACGTTTAATCAGCCGTTTTTGTCCGGTTGAAGGAAAGACTCTAACCTTAACCCCATAATGATAAGGTAATTGTGCCATCGTTTTCGCCATAAACTGCCATATCCCTTTGCTTGATAACCAGCGTACCATATGAGTATACTATATCCAATAGTAAAGTGTCTTACAATAATATTTATGGAGGTAACATATGAGCAAAACTATTGGCGGAGTAATTCACGAACGAGGCTATGTTTACAACTTTCATTTTCACTTAGTCTGGGTCACTAAATACCGGCACGAATCGTTTACAACACCAAAGTTAGTCGCTGAAATGACTGACATTCTAACAAAAATAGCCCGACTGAACGAAGTGACCATTGAGCAAATAGAAGTAATGCCTGACCATATTCACTTACTACTAAGTTTTAAGCCCAAGTACGCACCAACTAATATTGTCAAAGCCTTTAAGGGCGGTTCGGCTCGCTTATTTTTCGAACTACATCCAGAGATAAAGGCTCAAAAATTCTGGGGTGGACATCTTTGGTCTCCTAGTTACTTCATGAGTACCCTGGGTGACATGAGCAAGACGACCGTGGAAAAATACATTGCCAATCAACAAAAAGTATAAGGGCATTCATCCCTTGTTTGAAAGTAAGGGAATTCTGCCTAATTTATATTAAAAGCTTACCACGTTTAATCCGACATTTCATAGGAGAAATTCCGGATGGCGTGCTTTCTCTGATGAAAGCGGATACAATAGAAGTAGTACCTATTCAATGAAGGAGTGACATGTATGAGTCGTGTATTTGTCAGCGCACCAATTCCCCAGTCGGCCCTCGATATTCTAAATCAGGCGGGCCTGACAGTTGAAAGCTACAGCGGTGATGGCTTGATTACCAAGACAGAACTCCTGCAGCACGTCGCCAACATTGACGCTCTGATTACCCCCCTATCCACTCAGGTTGATCAAGACGTTATTGATGCAGCACCTCAGCTAAAATTGATTGCCAACTATGGTGCTGGTTTTAACAACATCGACACGGCGTACGCCAAGAGTAAAGGCATCCCCGTCACCAATACCCCTAAGGTCTCGACGACCTCCACGGCTGAAGTAACGACCGGTTTGATTATCGCCCTGGCCCACCGGATCGTTGAAGGTGATCAGCTGATGCGGACCAAAGGTTTTGCCGGTTGGTCCCCACTCTTCTTCCTGGGTCACGAGTTAGCAGGCAAAACTTTAGGTGTCATTGGTATGGGCCAAATTGGCCAAGCGGTGGCGAAACGGTTAGCTGCGTTTGACATGCGGATCATCTACACCCAACGCCATCCCCTACCAGCCGCTACGGAAGCCAGCATGCACGCTTCCTATGGCACCTTGGATGAAGTCTTGGCGCAAAGTGATGTCTTAACCATCCACTGTCCCCTGACGCCAGACACACATCACTTGCTGGGAGCAGCCGCCTTCAAGCAAATGAAAGACTCCGCCATGTTGATCAATGCTGCACGGGGGCCCGTAATCGATGAAGCTGCTCTGCTGGCTGCCCTGCAACGCGGTGAATTAGCCGGTGCTGCCCTAGACGTCTACGAGGCTGAACCGCACGTTGACGATGGCTTTAAGGCACTGAACAATGTCATTTTGACTCCGCATGTCGGCAATGCAACCGTTGAGGCTCGAGACGCCATGGCCACCATCGTGGCTAACAATGCAGTCAGAGTCGCAAGTGACGAACAACCGTTATACGTCGTCAATCCTTAATTGATCCGTGATTGTGTGCAATCGCCTTACCGGCCGCCAGCTACGGACTGGAACGCGATGGGAAGGACGGGACAAGCCAAGAAGCGGTCCTGTCCCTCACTTGAAAATACCACGGCTAGGTACTAATTTGACTCACTCTCAGCTACCTAGCGGATTACCGATAATATTGAGTAAATGCTGTTGTTCAGGCATTTAAGCTAGCTTAGTTTCCACGAACCTGTTTAACCTAAGACGGAATCTTTGACAGCCGCAGGTGGACGGCAATTGACTTCAATTAACTTAAACTTTTTCAATTCGGAGTCTGAGACGTAATCGTTTCAGACTCTTTTTATGCCAAATATTTTCAATTGACTATGCTAAACCACTTTTAGACGCCTAGTAAGGCCACTTTACCCATCCAGGCCAAAATACTGCAATCGGTTGCAATGGCGCCATTTAGCCATTTATAAGTAAAATTATTTTTAACGAATTGAAGGGGATTAATTGCTTATTGTCTGGCGGTAGCCTAAGATAAATGGTGAAGAATACGCTAACATTTAGCAGAAAGGATGACGAATTAATTTGAAAATCATTACATTACACGTCTTAGATGACTCCTTAGAAGTCAGTTATCAACCCGCTGATCGGTCCGGACAACGTCAATTTATCATTGCCTATAACGCTGAACAAACCATTGGCGAGAACCTCGAAAATTTACGACTTAAACTCGCTGGCTTGGATGTGGACGCTGCTATCATTGACAACGCCCTCAGCTACCCATTTTCAGACACAGTCGTCGGCATCAACCACCAACGAATTGACATTGGCTTGGCCATCACTAACATGTTGAACATCCCCGTCGTTAGCAATCAGGCCATCGCTGAACACGGCTTGACCAAGGCCCTAGCCGCCAAGCGCGACTATCTTAGCTGGCATCTTGATTATTACGGTCAGTATGCTGGCAAACGCAACTATGGTCAGGAAGCGATGCTGACAGTTGGCAACGGTTTCTTTGGCCTTCGTGGTGCCTATACGGAGGCCCACGCTGATGCAGACAACTATCCGGGCATGTACACCGCTGGACTCTACGATCAACTGACGACCAATCTCAACGGCCGGCAGGTTAAAAATGAAGACTTAGTCAATTTACCAAACGCTCAAGCCCTCTCATTTGGTGTCGACCATCAAAATCCCTTTCAAATCAAAGCGGCCGACATTCAGGATATTTATCGCAGTCTCGACCTGCACACTGGCACGCTGACTACCACCATGCTGGTTCAGCTCTCAACCGGACACGCCCTGCGGATTCGGACATCTAAACTGGCCAACTTCAAAGACTGGCACCGTTTGGCCATTAGGTACGAAATCACACCTCTTAACTTCGCCGGGACCTTGCAGGTCTACTCTGCCATTGATGGCGGCGTCGTTAACGGTAACGTTGAACGCTACAATGCCTTTGACCAGCATCATATTCAGGTCACCGGTACCAGCCAACAACCAGACCGAATTTTCCTGGAAGGTAAAACGCGGTCTTCGCAGGTTCACTTTGCCATTGGTTCGCACCTGAGCGGACCCGGTGATGCTTTAGCTGCTCCAGCCAATTCACCCGTAGATGGCCAACAGGTTCGACAAATGCGCTCCGTTAGTGTCGAACCGCAACACACTTATACCTTTGAAAAAAACGTTGTGCTCTTCACCAATCGTGAAACCACCGGTGACCTTCTGGAAACGGCGACGGCAGACTTGCAGGCTGCGTCCTACGACGATACCTTGCAAAGCAGTACCCATTACTGGGAGCAACGTTGGGCAGATGCTGACATTCAGATTAAGGGCGATATTACGTCGCAAAAACTGACCCGCGTCAACCTCTACCACTTATTTTCCGCCGTGCAATCAATTCGCTCCGGTAAAATTGATGCTTCCATCAATGCTCGGGGGCTTGACGGTGAAGCGTACCGTGGTCACGTCTTCTGGGACGAAATGTTTGATCTCCCCGTCTTCGCGCTACACGATCCAAAATTAGCGCGGCAACTGCTCATGTATCGGTACCGGCGCCTACCCGCTGCTAAGAAGAACGCACAAGCGGCTGGCTATGCTGGTGCCATGTATCCCTGGCAATCTGGTGAGATTGGCGACGAACAATCGCAAATTGTCCACCTGAACCCCCTCACCAATACCTGGGATCCCGACTATTCCTCGTTACAACGTCACGTTTCGCTAGCCATTGCGTACAACGTCATCATGTACACCCGCATTTCTGGTGACTGGGACTTCATGGCAAAGTACGGCTTGGAAATGTTGCAAGAGATTGCGCAATTCTGGCTGAGCAAAGTTAAGTTCGACCAGTCCAAGCACCGTTACACCATTGACAAGGTCATGGGTCCCGATGAATTCCACGAAAATTATCCTAACTCAGATACAACTGGCTTGGCCAACAACGCCTACACTAATTTAATGGTTGCTTGGCTGTTTAATCAGCTGGCAGACATTCGCCAGCAGCTTTCAAAAGAAACGCTAACAGTGGTTGACCAAAAGACCGCCGTCACACCGGAACTTTTACAGAAACAGGCTGACGTGGCGCATCATCTTAAATTGGACATTAATAGTGACGGTATCATTGGCCAATTTGAGGGATACTTCAAGCTCCCTCGGCTCGACTTCGGTAAGTACCGGCAAAAGTACGGCGACATCTCCCGGATGGACCGAATCTTAAAGGCCGAGGGGAAGACTCCCGACGCCTACCAGGTTGCCAAGCAGGCTGATGCCCTAATGGCGTTCTATAACTTGGACGCGCCTCAGGTGTTGGGCTTATTAAAACAATTAGGCTATGACTTGCCGCAACAGGCGCTGTTAAACAACCTACAATTCTACCTGGATCGCACCACTCATGGGTCCACCCTCTCCCGGATCGTGTACGCAGCGTTGACCGCTATGGCTGGCAATATGGATCAATCGTGGCGCTTCTTCTCACAAGCTTTGTTCTCCGATTACTATGATATTCAAGGGGGCACCACTGCTGAAGGCATTCACCTTGGTGTCATGGGCGCTGTCACACTAATGTCCACCCGGTTCTATGCCGGTGTTGATTCACTGGCTTCTGAGTTGACAATCAATCCACACCTGCCAGCAGCTTGGCAGAGTGTGCAGTTCCACCAACTCTTACGGGGAACCCGATTCACCTTCAACATCGACCATCACCAAATCACCGTGACGGCCGATCACGCGGCCACCATCAAGGTAGGCACTCATTCTGTTTCACTTAAACCTGATGCTTCACAAACTATTACCTATTAAGGAGTGTTTTACATGACAAAATTTGCTGATATTAAAGGATTCGTCTTCGACCTCGATGGGGTCATTACTGATACCTCAATCCTCCATGGAACCGCTTGGCACCAACTCGCCGACAGTCTCGGTGTTGCTTGGAGTAAAGAACTGGGCGACGGTCTCAAGGGTATTAGCCGGATGGACTCTTTGGAAATGATTCTAAAGGCTGGTAGCAAGGAAAACGACTACACCCAAGCTGAGAAAGAAAAATTGGCTGCTCAGAAGAACACCAATTACGTCGCTGAAGTCGACAAGATGACGCCTGCCAATATTTTGCCTGGCATGAAGGACTTCCTCGATAGCCTGCGGGCCAAGGGATACGACCTATCATTGGCTTCCGCTTCAAAGAATGCGCCACGCGTGTTAGGCAAGCTACAGTTGGCCGATTACTTCCCTAAGATCGTTGACCCAGCAACGTTGACACATGGTAAGCCAGATCCTGAAATCTACACCCGCGGTGCTGAACTGCTGAACCTCCCACCAGAACAATGTATTGGTGTGGAAGACGCTGCCGCTGGGGTGGCTGCCATCAACGCGGCTGGTGAAGTCTCCTTGGGAATTGGTGATGCCAAGGAGCTCGGTGCTGCAGATATGGTCTTTAGCAACACGGCTGAGGTTACCCTGGAAAACATTGCAAAGAAATTAGGCTAAATCACGCGTTTAGATTAACCACTTAGTCATTAAGGAGTTGAGATAATTTCTCAACTCCTTTTTTTAATGGCCCTGCCACATTGACCTAAACGAACGACTCATTTATTACTAACGAAATCTAGCGAAGATTTGTCACCCACTTTCTAACATCTTAAGAATTCTTTACTTATCCATCCCTCCAAACAAAAACAGCCATGGCCAGCGCCATAGCTGTTTCTTGGAATTAAATAAAAATGCTCATGATTCAGCAGTCAAAGGTGGTGATTTGCTTCCTTGGACATTAGTCACAACGACAAGCTAACAATCGTAAATTGAGCATTCTCCTACTACCACCGAGACGGCCTACAATTACCAACTAAGCCGATAGGTTGGCAGATATGGGCTCAGGCGCGAAATTATTCTTAGTCGGCGGGTGATTTCCCCACTGGCTTAGAATAAGGCCAAGCTTGTAGACTCGTGGTTTTCGAGGCTTCAAGTTGTGCCCGCACCGTTCCAGCCCATATCTGCCAACCGGCAAGGCGAGAAGAGTGTCTACTTGATGAGGCCAAAGTGCCGGAGGCCATGAACGATACCGTCCGTTGTATTCGTTGTTGTCACGTACGCAGCCTTCGCCTTGGCCTCGGGAACACCATTCCCCATGGAGATGGGCACGTCGACCTCATCAAACATCTGGAGGTCGTTGTAGCCATCCCCGAAGGCATAGGTCTTAATTCCCTGCAAGCCGGCCTTGTCAATCAACGTGCGAATGCCAGACTGCTTGCTGACACCGTGAATCATGGTATCCAGGCAGCGCGGATTGTTACGCACGAGATCTAGCTTACCTGCAAATTTTGCCTGATAAGCCTGATCCTTGTCTCGGTTAAAGACGTTCAAAAAATTAATTTCCTGGTCCTGATACCACTCGGCATCGACCACCGGATGCAGCCGTAAAAGCTGAAAGTTCTCCGTTGTATCAGCATTGGCCTGACTCAACCGAAACCCCTGGCTGGTATAGTACGCCAACGGGTCCCCTTGCTCGCTCGCAAACGCTGTGATATCATTTAGCGTCTGCTGGTCAATCACGGATGCGGTCAGGCGTTTGCCTTCTAACTGGACATAACTGCCATTGGCCCCGACCACGGAATCAATCCCCGTGGCGTCCAAAACATATTGAATCTCAAAAATGTTTCTTCCAGTCGCGATAACTGGTAGAATATGATGTTGTTGCATCTCGTGAATAGCGGCGATGCTGGCTGGCAAGACATTCTTGTCGTCGTCAAACAACGTACTATCTAAATCAAAAAAGACAATTGCTTGATACATACCATAACCTCCTAATCAACAACTCTACGGCTCCATTATACAGCCTAACCAAAGTTAACGAAATGGAGAAAAATCTGTCTAGCAGATGTAGTACAGAGCATTTTTATGGTACACTATATCTTGTATTTCTAATTAAAGAGGGGCTATCATGGTGATAATTACAGCTGGAATGATTGGTGTCGGTAAAACGACCCTTACTGGAAAGATTGCGACACACTTGGGAACTCAGGCATTTTTCGAGCCCGTTGGGGACAACCCTGTGCTGCCACTTTACTACCGGGATCCTAAGCAATATGGTTTCTTACTGCAAATTTACTTCTTGAACAAGCGTTTCAGCATGATTAAGCGAGCGCTTGCCGACGACAACAACGTCCTCGACCGTTCCATCTATGAAGATGCCCTCTTCACGCGCGAAAACAACGCTGAAGGGAACATCACGGATACTGAGCTTGAGGTTTACTTAAACCTCCTCGACAACATGATGAACGAGCTGGACGAATTGCCAAAGAAGGCGCCAGACTTGTTAGTTTACGCTGATGCTGACTTTGACACGATTCTTCACCGGATCAAGAAGCGTGGTCGTGACTACGAACAATTCGATAACAATCCAGAATTGGAAAGTTACTACAAGAAGATGTGGACCGCCTACCAGGGCTGGTTTGCCGACTACGATGTTAGTCCTAAGATTAAAATTGACCTGCAAAAGTACGACTTAGACGTACCTGGCAACACCGACCTTGTTTTAGCACAAATCGATGACGCCTTAAAGGATATTCGCTCCAACGCTACCGTTTAGGAACCACAAAAAAAGATCACAAGCTGTCAAAGCTTGTGGTCTTTTTGTTTTATCTATCAGCTGTTTCGGATGGTAAAAGAATAATCTGGCTGTCACCATCATCATAAGCCAATACCGTTTCCGGGAGCTCGGGGGTATACCCAAATTCAGTATCAAATCCCGCCCGTAACGTCATCTGTTTATCATCCGTTTGAACATACTCGAACGTTGTGTTGCCCTGATTGTTGTGCAACTTAAACGTCAGCAGGTTATCCAACGGGAATAGCCCTTGGAGGTCGCGGTCAATAATCTGCCAAACGGCATCGATCATATCACCAGGCATGGCCGCAACGGTACCATAGCTGGCATACCGCGCATGATTGGTTTCAAACATCTTCTCGCCTCCACTTTCGGTCATTTAGCACTATTATACCGTAAGTTATTTGAAAACGGGAATATTTACGCTTACCTCTAGACAACGTCCTGGGTGCTCCGTCGATCTAAAATATTCACCAAAAATGAAATGACAATCAACAAGGCTCCTGCGATGAAGATGGCATGTAACCCCTGATACAAAATACCGTGAAGCGTTGGTAGCAGATGGGCTGGCAAGTCTTTTGCCGTCTGCGGATTGATCAATTTGTTCATCATTGCCATGGTCGTTCCTGGGTGACTGGCCACACCACGCGTCATCGCAACGTTCATGATGATTCCAAAAATAGAGACCATAATGGTCTGTCCCAGTGTCCGGGCTAACGTATTAAAGGAAGTCGCCACACCCACTTCATCAGTCGCCACGTGACTTTGGACGGTCACGGTGGTCGTAGTAATCGTAATCCCAAATCCAGTCCCACAGATGGCCGCAATCACGAAGAAACTCCAAAACGGCGTGCTCATAGGCAAGACTGCCATGGTGACCGCACCAATGATAACCAGTGTTAACGCAATGTTCACAATCTGATAGGGTGAGCGGTCCAACAACAGTTTACCAGCAATGAATGACCCAACGATCCACATTAAGGAGCTGGGCGTAATGGCAAACCCTGCTTGCGACGCTAATAAACCAAGAAGTCCTTGCGTCCAGGTTGGCAAGTACACTTCAAAACCCATGATAAATCCACTTAGCAGTGCCGCAATTAAATTTTGAATGACAAACGTGCGGTCTTTAAATAATGACATTGGAATCAAAGGATCCGCTACCCGCCGTTCCTGATGAATAAACAGGCCAAATGACACCACGGCCACGATAAAGCCTACAACGACCCACGTCAGACTAATACCACCGTCACCCAGCAACTGGAACGTTAACATCATAGCTAGTAACCCGACTGAAAGCCAGATACATCCCCCCCAGTCCATCGTAAATGCCTTGCGCTGGGTGGATTCGTTAAGGTTGAACCAAATCAGCGCCATGGTAATCAACCCAATTGGAATATTAATGAAGAAGATCCAATGCCAGGAAAGTTGGTCCACGATAAAGCCCCCCAGTAACGGGGCCACCACGGCCGCTATTCCCCACGCTGAGCCGTTTAGTCCCATAACCCGGGCCCGTTGTTCGACCGGATAAATATCGGCTAAAATCGTAAATGAGACGGGCATAATGGCCCCAGCCCCAATTCCCTGCAGAGCTCGCCAAGCAATTAAGGTTTCCATGCTATGAGACATCCCCGACAGCATCGATCCCAAGACAAAGACAAACAACCCCACCAAGAAAACCAGTTTACGACCCACTGTATCAGCCAACTTACCGTAAATAGGGGTGGCTAACGCACTGGTTAGCAGAAAAATTGAGAAGACCCAGTTCATCAAGGCCACCCCGTGCAAATCACCGACAATGGTGGGCATGGCAGTCGAGACGATGGTTCCTTCAATGGCGGACATAAAAGTTGCGACGAAGACGGCGCCAGTAACGACACCAACGTTAGTTTGTTTCTTAACCATAATTTCCTCCTACCGTTGGCCCCGCCACACAACGTATTTGAGTGGCCAAAAACTGCCACTTCCCAATTTCTATTCGAGATAGTAATAGATTAATTATCAGGGGTAACCTTTGAAATATCAAGAGTTTATGCTTAATTATTTGCGACATCCCCGTCAACACACTTCCCGCGACCCGCCGGAGCCAGTCTGTTGTTGGCGGTCTCCCCTAACCGACACTAAAAAGTTCCGACCACCCCATGGGCAATCGGAACTCTTATAGATTTTAAAAATTATTTTGTTGCTACTTCACAAGCCGCCTTCAAAGCGTCGACCTTATCAAGGTGTTCCCAAGGCAAATCGATGTCGGTCCGACCAAAATGGCCGTATGCGGCAGTTTGCTTATAAATTGGCCGTTGTAAGTCGAGCATCTTGATGATTCCGGCTGGACGAAGATCAAACAAGTCACGAACGGCTGCGGATAATTTACTTTCCGCAACGGTCCCCGTGCCAAAGGTGTTCACGTACACAGAAACTGGTTCGGCCACACCAATGGCGTAGGCAATCTGCACTTCACATTCGGATGCCAACTTAGCAGCCACAATGTTCTTAGCAATGTACCGCGCTGCGTAACTAGCAGAACGGTCAACCTTCGTGGCGTCCTTCCCTGAGAAGGCCCCACCACCATGATGAGCAGCACCACCGTACGTATCAACGATAATCTTCCGACCCGTTAAACCAGCATCCCCTTGGGGACCACCAATAACGAACCGGCCAGTTGGGTTGATAAAGTACTTGGTCTGATCATCAAGCAGGTTAGCTGGAATAACTTCCTTAACCACTTGATTGATCACGTCTTGACGAATTTGGTCTAACGTCACGTCAGGATCATGTTGCGTACTCAAAACCACCGTATCGACTCGCATTGGCTTGTCATTGTCATCGTATTCGACCGTAACTTCAGCCTTTGCATCTGGCCGTAGGTAATCAATCTCGTTAGTCTTCCGCAACTTAGCGATGCGTTGCATCAAGGCGTGACTTAACATGATTGGCAGTGGCATGAGTTCAGGCGTTTCATCAACTGCGTACCCAAACATTAACCCTTGGTCACCAGCACCAATTTGGTCCAGTGGATCCACGTCACCCTTCCGCGTTTCCAAGGAATCATCGACCCCTTGCGCGATATCAGGTGATTGTTCATCAATGGCAACTAAAACGGCACAGTTGTCGCCATCGAAACCATATTGGCCGTCCGTGTAGCCGATTTCTTTAATCGTTTGGCGAACAACCTTTTGGATGTCAACGTAGGCCTTGGTGGAAATTTCACCGAAGACCAGGACGAGCCCCGTCGTAACGGAAGTTTCACAGGCAACCCGTGAATCGGGATCTTGTGCAAGCAACGCGTCTAAAATGGCATCACTGATTTGATCAGCGATTTTGTCTGGATGGCCTTCAGAAACGGATTCCGAAGTAAATAAATGTCTTTCTTGCAATGGATATTCCCCCTAGATAGTGTTGACGGCAAGTTGACCGATAATCTCGTCGCCATTCGGTTACAAGGCAGCTTCACTAAACTCGTGAATCCTATCGGGAATTGACTCATAACCCAAGAATTTTAACATAAATCAGGCCGATTTAACAAGGAAGGGATGTGAATTTTCAAAAACAAACGTTGACCAAACCCATAATTTTCACTAAGATAAAAGGCAATACTATAACCAGTCGAAACGGAGCGATTCCATGACCACACTCATGGCCTTCTTTAAAAACCGCACAGTGCAGCAATTATTTATCTTCACTCTGTGTCAAAATATTCTTTGGTGGGTCGCCGGTTCGACGGCTTCTACCGGCAATCCTTTAGGAACCGACGTCAAGTTCTTCCTATTAGTGTACGGCGTTTTCTTAGCAGCCGGCTACTTTCTCATCTTGAAGCGCCATTTTCAAACAGCGGTTGGCCCAATTCTCGTCGTTGCTGCGGGAACGATGGGTTTTCTCGCCGCTCCCCAAGCTCACTTGGTACAACTCTTTGCCCTGCTGATCTGCATTTTTCTCGTGTTAGCTTGTATCCCACAGTTAGGTCTACAATCGGTGTACGGGCTAGTTGTCTTTAGCTTTCTCGCCGGTTTAGGGGTTCCCGTAGTCCTGTTCTTTCTCAGGAACCACTACCTGGCCGTCCAATTTCTCGCACCATTAATTCCGCTAATGGCCAGTTACCTGGCATTCTTTGAACCATACTACGTCACGGGTACTCAGGACTGGCGGCGACGTTTGATTACCCCATTGATTTTTGTGGTCACCCTATTTTGGTTGCCCTTCAGTTGGCGCATCATCTTGATTATTTTACTGACCGCCGCTCACTGGTGGCTCCAAGGTCGTCTGAATCAGCGCTACCGTTTGGTCACGACGGGCCTCTTTCAACTGATTGTTGGTCTGTTAATCCTTCTATAGCCTCAGTCTTTTAAAGTTTCGCTAAACTCCACAGTTGAACGCCCGCTTGTACCACTAGCTGTGCTAGAATGGGGCATCATCTAGTTAATGGAGGAACGGAAATGACGGAAATCAAAGTGATTGGCGACATCTTAAGCGGCAAATTTCAGCCTAGCTTAACCGGTAATCAAATTGTAGATGCGGCCCTGATCGATCACTTTTGTCAGAATCTGGCAATTGCTTTACAACTCTCTAGCGACACCATTCAAGCCGAACATCACTGGGATCTGACGATTAACCCAAATGTTGTCTATATTATTGACACCCAAATTTTGCGCGTTAGCGGCCATCAAAGAGGCAACGGGAACGTTATCCCAGTTAGCCACACAGACCTACTACGTGGGCAAATTACAGCTACTAAGCAACAGTTAATCTCCCAAGACTCGCTACACTATTCCGTTAACTAATTGGTCCGGCCATCGCATGGTTGGACTTTTTTGTTGTCTTAATTAACGCAGATTCTGATACCAGCGATAGAATCGATTTTCCTCATCCCCTCAGGTCAGATCGGCGATCCGAAAATTGGGCCCCTGAGGCCAATCCTTCACCTGATTAATCTGTTTCTGTAATTGCATTAACCCCTCGTCGACTAGCACTCTTTTGCCATTCACAAAGAACTGGGTCTTCTTCCAGTAAATCCGCGTATCTACTATTGTAAAGGACCTACGAATACGATAGCCCACTAGCGGGTAGAAAAGGGTCTCCACTAGATCCCCCTCCTCTGCTTGGACAAACCGAGCATCTCTCAGCCGGTCCTTGGTAAAGCTATGCTTGCGGTGAGACTTTCGATCCCATACTTCCAGCTGATAGCCTATTCCCAAAACGTCGATTAGTTTTTGAATGGGACCAGCGAAGAAGTTGAGCCGAAAGTAAGCCAAGTCGCGAATGTCCTCGTAAAGTAAATGCTGGTTACGAAACTCCGACCACCCCGCCTCGGGGAGATAATCATACAAAGCTTGTTCGGATTGCTTACACGCCATGACATTTTTCTGATGAGCTGCTCCGAGCTTAATGGCTGTGTGATCAAACGGTGATGGGGCTGCTTCCAAATTGTGGCTCCTCACATCAGATTGAAGCTTCATATTCTTATTCATGAATTCTCCTCATCGCTGCCCTTAATAGAAGCTGACGATAGAGTTAAAGATAGCACGTTTAAGCTGAACTTAATAGTCCTAATTATTAATAAACCGCACTTCAAAAAACCTCAAAAATAGACTTGTCATCAAAATAATGTATCTTATTCCCGCGAGACTTCTAGTAAGACGTATAAACAGCCAAATGGCTCCGCCTTCATGCACTTTTGTCATATAAATAGACTAATTGAAGAGTTTAAACTTATTTTTTCTTTAGTCACTTGTCGTTGCTATTCCTGCCATATATGGGTATATTAACTACATCACCTGAGGAGGAATTACTATGTCAGATATTTTAGTCACTACTACCGAGAACATTCCCGGCCATCAATACGAAGTTATCGGTGAGGTCTTTGGACTCACCACCCAGTCTAAGAACTTAATCAGAAACATTGGTGCTTCACTAAAGAACGTTGTGGGTGGGGAAATCCGTGACTACACCAATATGCTCGATGAAGCCAGAAACGTTGCCGTCGATCGTTTAAAGCTAAATGCTGCAAATATGGGAGCCGATGCGGTGGTTATGATGCGGTTTGATTCCGGTTCCATTGGCACGGACATGCAATCCGTGGCCGCTTACGGGACCGCTGTGAAATATATCTAAACTTTCGTATTTTACGCAAAAACTAGCCACTTTCGCCATTGTGTTGCATACAATGTTCGTTACACTTCGAATTAGTTGCCCAAATATACCAACAATCCAGCCCAATCAGCCGCCAAACCGCGGCAGACCGGGCTGGATTTTATTTTGGCCAAAAAGATTGAATTGGACACCCGGTTACGTAGTTATCTTTATAGCCACAATCATTGATGTGTAACCATTTATCCCCACACAAAAGGCTTTCTGGGACAATGTTTGTCCACAATCGAATTATTGTCCCCCGGAAACTATCCATACTCGCTTATGTGTCCGTCCTACTCCTTTGGAACCCGTTCTATACTTATGTCAGTCAATAAGATAGCAAGCAATTGAAAAAGAGATAATTCGGATTTTAAGAAAGCGGGTATTCATCATGTTAGAAAAAATCATTAAAGGGACAGTCTTAATCGTCGCAACCATCGTCTTAACTTTAGCAGCATGTAGCTCAACCATCTTCGCCGCAGCTAAAGCACCTGTTACACCTTCATGGGGTAGCTGGAAAGACACCACTATTACATATAAGACTAGCAACACTTCTTCTTACTACAAGGGTGTTTGGAAGAACGCCGTTAAGCGCTGGAACAAAGTTGGCGTTGTTCAATTGAAAGCTGCTAAGAGCGGCGAAAAGGCTGACATCACATTAACCTCTTCCGCTTCACTCAGCACCAAGAGCGGCAAGTTAGCTGGTTACACCAACTACTCATACATCAACAAAGGTAACGACAACAACCAAATCGTTTCTGCTAAGTCTACTTTGAACCGTAGCTTACTTACCAAGTACGGTTACACCAAGAACCAACGGACGAACGTTGCTACTCATGAAATTGGCCATGCCCTCGGCTTGAGCCACTCATCCAGCAAGAAGAGCGTTATGTACGCATCCGACCGTTACGCATCCATCGACCACCAAGACAAAGTTGGCTTGGACCAAGCTTACGGCGAATAAGAACCAAACCTCTATCTAACATTGACATAGTAATACCCGCGAAAGCCTAGCCGTCCCGCTAGGCTTTTTTAATACGCTAAATTTACTATACATAGTCAACGCACAACTGCAGCCTGACTAGATAGCACCACACAACCTGTGAAGCCCCAGAAACTGGCTAAACCAGGAGCACCGTGACTTTCCCTACCCATCACTCTTGATGCCAACGAAGTAACTCCCTACTCTCTGAATACCTTTCAAAAAGACACCGGTTGAAGCAACTTTACTGATCAGCTTAGGATAGTAAACTAGCAGTCCCCAGCAGAAATTGCCTTTGAGTACGCATTACCCACGATTTGCCGAGTGCTCTCTCAGCTTCAGTGATTCCAGCGAAAGTAGTCGCTGACATAACCGCTAAATAATTCAGCATTAAACGTCTTTTCACCAAAATGAGCTTATCTTCCTTCCTAAGCGTTTTTATCACATTCAGGTATACTTACCTAAAAAGAATAGAAAAGTCTCTGTATCACCAATTCTCGAGGCCGTTTTTCGACATATTCGTCATTTTCACACGATATCGGTTAGTCACTCCGAA
The DNA here is from genome assembly GCF_003946345.1 of Levilactobacillus tongjiangensis. Classification (GTDB taxonomy): domain Bacteria; phylum Bacillota; class Bacilli; order Lactobacillales; family Lactobacillaceae; genus Levilactobacillus; species Levilactobacillus tongjiangensis. The sequence goes on along the minus strand of NZ_RHNY01000010.1, from coordinate 1,186 downwards.
AGATTCCTCATCATTTACTACATCGATGAGGGATTTAATCTATAACAAAACTGATACTGAAAACTAGTATAACGGCAGCTTGCTAAAACGACTTAACCGATCACCAGTCACCTTGTCCCATGTTCATTGTACATTTGTTAAATACCGATCCATGCAAAGCGCAACTGTTCCTGGGATGATTTTAAAAAAAACTAGGACCTTACTACTCCAGTCTGTCTGAAACGGATCTATTTTTTCAAATAGCGCTTAATTTGCAACTTTACCTTTCCATTTGCCATTCATTCCACAACTTTCCTTTGCCTATTAAAATTGGCTCCCAACCTTCATGGTAAGGATCCTAAGACAACTCTCTACTAGAAAGAAACTGAGAAATGTGTCAGTTCACCTGCACCTGTCAAGCCATTAACTTTGCTTAGCAGCCGCCATTAGCCCTTAGCCCTGTCAATTCTCCGTGAACGTCCCTCAGCGGCTCACTGACACAACTGATAACCTCAGATAGCGTCTCAGTTACAGTCATCACGGCCGCCTATCCGCAATCAATACAGATTACGCCTAAAAATACGCAAAAAAAAAGCCATTGCCTAATGCAATGACTACCGAGATGAAACTTCTTATACCGGAGGTGGGGTTCGAACCCACACGTCCTCAACGGACACTGGATTTTGAGTCCAGCGCGTCTGCCAGTTCCGCCACTCCGGCAAAAAAATTCTGATTGGATACACCCAGTCAAAGGTGGTAATCGGATTCGAACCGACGATGAAGGTTTTGCAGACCTCTGCCTTACCACTTGGCTATACCACCATAATCGTCTATCCAATCTGACTGGACCAACTGTTTCTTGAAGATGCCCCAATCTAGGGCGGTATGTGGGAATCGAACCCACGCGTGCCGGAACCACAATCCGGTGTGTTAACCCCTTCACCAATACCGCCATCACATTACAAACAGGGATAGTAGGAGTTGAACCCACATCGACGGTTTTGGAGACCGTTGTTCTACCATTGAACTATATCCCTATAATGATGGTGGGGAGTGGATTCGAACCACCGAACCCGAAGGAGCGGATTTACAGTCCGCCGCGTTTAGCCAGACTTCGCTACCCCACCATAAATGGCGCGGGACGGAATCGAACCGCCGACACATGGAGCTTCAATCCATTGCTCTACCGACTGAGCTACCGAGCCAT
>NZ_RHNY01000001.1 GCF_003946345.1 Levilactobacillus tongjiangensis | reverse complement strand
TTGGCATACGAAAATCCCTCCGTCATTGTCAGATGAATTATATTATTTCATCTGACAACCACAGAGGGATCATAACAGAGGGTCAGCGCTTGACTGAAATTCATTCTTTTAGTAAATACATTTCTCAAAACTCAGACTGATTTTAGCCGTTTGCTAAACAACAAGCAGTTAGAGTCGGCCTAATTCAAACCGCCTAAGCACATCTTACTTCTTTAGCTTCAACCATAGATACCAAAACACACCAAACCAGATAATCAACAGGCGCAGAATAAAATCGGTCCCCCAGTTACTTAACCGACTATCACCGCTGGCATCACCAATCCGCCCGACACCCGTGTGCCCAGTATTGGCGTAATTGGCTCCCAACCGCATGGCTTCCTGATCTGACTTAGGGTGAAACTGCTTGATTTGCTTCACACTCCCAGTCCGTAACCAGCCGTCCACCGATGGGAAAAACAAGCCATAGTTGAGCAATAGATAAAGACTCCACCAGGTCCAAACTGGCTCAACCCCTGAAACGTCGAGTTTAAAATTAATCACTAACAGACTAATTACTAATGGCATGAGTCCGCGTAGATAGCGCCGCATCGCAATCTCCTCCAATAATCACACTTATTTAATTTAAGAATAAACCATTCTCCCGTTAACCACAATGTAGCGGCTGATTAGCCGCAATTGAATTAACCGTTAACAGTTACTGGCTTCAAGAAACCACTGCGTACTTGGACTAATCCTACTGCCAACAACAATCAACCCGCCATAAAATTCAGTCACTAAAACACGATTGCCAACGCCATTACAAATCATTAATCAAGTCGTGAATTAGACGAAACAAAAGTCGATGCACTATGACTTCGTAACAAACGGTGATAAAATTTCCACCAGATGACACCAATAGGAGGTTAGCAACCATGATCAAAGAAAACGGACTGCCTTTCAAACCAACCAATGACACGCTAGCTGCAGATTTCAAGCAAGCCTTAAAGGAAGTCAAAAATGGCGAAACCACAATAGTTTCAATCGATAAATTCATGAAAATTCTCGATGACCCGGACGGCTATACTAATGATTAAGCGCATCGAATATGTTCTTGCGAAATTGGAAAAAGCTCAAAAAGAAACGATTTCGAATTAATTCTAAATTGGTTTAAACCATCAATTAGACGGCTATACAGTACAGGGATTCAGACACGTTAAAGTCGTCTGAATCCCTTTTTGATCGTCAAATTAAAAAACACCATGATCTCAGATCACAGTGCTTCACCCTAAATCAACATTAAGGTTACGCCTTCAACGGGGTTCAGGCTGTCGCCTAAGTCACCGAAGACCAGTTCCTTTTGGAAAACTGGTTGGGCTAATTCACGTAAGTTCGATTTCTCAATGGTCAGATGATAACGGCCATGCTTATCGCGACTTAACTCGTAGTTCACGAATTCTTGTTCTGGGGCGTAGTTCGCGAAATGGACGGCGTAATGTCCGAGCTGGTGGGAAACGACCAGACGAATCCCGTTTTCATCTCTAAAGATATGCAAAATTTGTTCACTCCTATATTCATTCGACATTTCGGTGGTGCACGGCGTGAGTAACAAAAAGGAAGAGTCGCTAGGCGCCCCCTCCTTGATATCGGCGTTCGCTCAATCAAAGATTCATGGAAACACACCATGAAGGTGACCATCACGGCCAGCATTGTCTCGATTGACCTACCCGCGCACAGTGATGTCAGCCTGCCAAACCACGTCCAGTTTGGTTTCACCAGAAAGTTCTCTATGTACTCTGATTGTACCATACTTACTGTAAAATGATTAGTAACCGCAAAAACTCCCAAGTATTTCACGATTTTTGACATCAAACGCTTGTCAGCACCCCATAAATAATGCTTCAATATTAATAACAACGTCATTTAATTATTAATTAGTGAAGACGCAAGCGTGGCAGATCCATCTATCCCGGTCATAACACTAAAGAAGCAATGAACGCCACGCATAGTTAGCAGAGAATAATCACCCGCATCATTAGGAAAACTAACACTGTTTAAAGATACTAGAAATTCAACCGAGCAAACTGACTTCACCAGCTGCTAGCAACTCCCACCAGACCAATCGCCACCGTGGGTTCACGCATCCAATGGCATCATACATCCACGGTAGCGCTTGGCTGGGCAGGGCAGAGCCCAGTGAAGGTGGTCTTAGGGCGGGCGGTTTACCCGGTCTTAGACCACGGGCCGGCCTTGGAAACTCGCGGGTTTGAGCGAGGTTCCAAGGCGCCTGGGAGACCGCCCTTTGGCTCCCAGGTCTGCCCCACAGGGCGGCGCCCTGCCCAGCCAATCGCGACAAGCAAGCACAGCACTAACCAAATCAACCAGTATCCATCAACCCACACGGAGGCAAAAAAAGAATGGCAAATACCAAGAACAGTCAGGCTGCCAAGATTCGGCAGCAAATTATCGCATGGCTTCAAGACGACACCCAAACGGAAGTCGTATCCGAAGAAAAGTTCCCGGGTATCCGGGGCATCCGAGCCGTCACCCTGCGTCAAATGTTAGGCGAACAGGGCTACGTCTCCTCCGTCGTGATGGGCGCAGTCTCAGCCGCCCCTTCGATCGACCAACGGATCAAAAAGGCGGCACTCAAGCCGCGTGAGGTCTATTATTACTTTGACGCCAGCACCCCCGCACCTAAACGCGTTCAGGCGGCCACCTCAGCCGCTATGGCAGCGTCAACGTCTCAAGTGTCCGCTAAGACAGCTTCAGCACCAGTCGTCCACACAACGGCTGTCAGTGGCCTTCCCGCTACAACGGCATTTGGTGAGGTGTTGGCCACCAATCAACAGCTCCGCCAACAGGTCGATGACCTGCTCACGGCTGCGCAACGTCAACGAGGATTAAGCGATATTGATCTGAAGTTCCTGTCTGATTTCGCCGCCCAGGTTACCCAACAAAGTGAGTTACTTCAAACGTTCGCTACCCAGTCACGTATCGAGGCGTTACGGCGCGGTTAGTTTGTTGAACTAATCACTTACTAGGAAATCCCCTGAATATTTTCGCTATATTTATGTTTTGGCCAAAAAGTCCTTGACATTTTTCCATGAGACCATTACTCTGTTATAAATTACTTTTATGGGGGACGATTGCCATGGCATTACATGAAGATAATCGTGTGTTCTGCGAAAAGACTGAATTATTCTCAGATGCTTTCTACGGAACCATTACTAAGACTTACGAACATTCTGCGCTGGTGAAAGTCGAACCAGATCAATTATCCAAAAAAGAAACCGATAAGATCGATTCCTTCGGTGACTTGGTCGTGATTCGCTACAGTGAACTTCAATTGGTCGACGCCGCTGGCAAACCAATGGAAGAACCCGCTGAAGAATTAGAAGCAGCCGAATAATAACGAAACGGGCCTGAGACGTGATTGTCTCGGACCCGTTTTTGTTATGCCAAACTATTTGAGAATCTCCCCAAGTTGGGACATCAAGTCTGGCAGCGCACCGGATAAAACTTCACTGACGTGCTCCTCGACCCGGCGTCCCCGCGGGGTGATCTGGAAAACGTGGTATCGCCGATCGGTCGGTAACGTTTCATCCTGGATAAAGCCACCGTTCAACAGTCGGCTAATCTGAATGGAGACCATTGATTGACCGACATTCAACCGACGGGAAAGTTCGCTAGTACTGATCTTTTCTCCCGCCAGTTCGTGTAAGATCCGGTATTGCTCAAAGGTAATCGCATCCCCGGTGCTTGGCCGTTTGATGAAGGGCCGTAGAAGTGAATTCAGTTGGTGAATCCGCTCGACATCTACGGCTAGTTTGTTCGCTTCCATCATGACTCTCTCCTCCTCGTGACCACCGGTGGGCTGCCACCCCCACCGGTTTGTCTAAACATAGTCATCGCGTGAAAATTAGTTAGAGGCCAAAAAGGTTGACCCCCAAGCTGCCTCTCTTAAATATCCTACCATAGATAACCGACTATATTATAAACAAATCACATCTTAGCCAAACTTTTTATAATAATCATTGTATTTGGACTCACTGAGAGTACGTCACTCCCCATCTTTCCGCACGTTACGTGCCTAATTCGTCGTCCAGATGGCGTAGCCGCTGATTCTTGTCCTGGAGGATTTCCGCCGTTAAATCGTAAGCTTTCTGCTCAGTGATAGCGTAGCCTGATTTCCGAATTAATTTGAGGGCAAAACTGTAGTACAGCTCAAAATTAAAATTTTTTAGTTCTTCCCTCGGCGGAAAATAGCCACTATGACTAGGTATATTCTGTTGGCTTGCGTAAGCGTGGCGCTCCTGTTGAAAACCAAGAATCTGGTGAGCTTCCCCCATCTTCTTCCCTAAACGACTGACCGAATCAGCAATCACCATGCTCAAACCACAGTGTAAGAGGATTTTGACCCGATTTTCTTGAAAGGTCTGATTCACGTTACTCACAGCGTGAACCCCTAACCAGCTGAAATGATTTCCTTGCTTATTCTCGCTGGTCTTAATCGCCATCGTCTTCCCAAGCACCATTGGTAGTGGTCGCGATAGCTCGAGGACCTTGGCAATCGTTCCCAATTCATGCCAGTTCTGCGTGCCCGCATTCAGTTGCTGGTTAATCAAAGAACCAGACGTAATCTCCGTGCGGAAGAAGCCGTCCTTAGCAGTCCAAACAATCGTGTCCAAACGTTGACCCGTACGCCGACAATTCTTGATATAGATCAATGATTCCCAATCCATTTCAAGCGTCGTCCCCGGAACAAAGCGTTCCACGTCTGCCAATTGGAGCTTAGTCAGGTCGACTTCCCCTGTCTTTACCACACACGCCTGATATTCGGGCGTTAAACCATATAGTAGTGCACTTGTCATTCTATGTTCTCCGTTATTTTCTCGAAGACATTAAGGCACCGAAAAGCTTACCATGGCTGTCTTGTGGCTCAGCTATACAATCGCACAAAAACCGAATAATAGCAAGAAAAATACACTTATTTTTTAAAATATACATTTCTTCTCATTCGCACCATTTAGCTGTTTTAACGGTGTTGGGGCAAAATTATTATGTATATTCCCGACGAACTATAATTAAAATTATATAGAATTAATTCGTTTTCTCACTCCTCTATCATGTTGGCCACAGGATGGTTTGTTATACTGGGCCAAAACCTAAAGGAGGCCATGACGATGGCAAACGACCGACATTCCTTGGGAGAGATTCTGACGGTAGCCCGGGTAATCATGGGCGCCAACGTGTCGCCAGACGAGGTGCTGGCGGATGTGGACGTTCCCGGCTGGTACTTACGTGAGCTGGAACGTGACTGCATCTCGGTCCCCAACCCCGACGACCTGGAATTGATTCTCATAAATTACCAACTGACACACGCGGACGTGGCGCGACTACGACGGGTGACCGACCTGCACGAAGCGACCGCCCAACTCTTCTATCAGCGATTAGAAGCAGTGTTCGCTGACTTAACCAACCCAAGCACGGACCCCCGCGCGGCGATGACTCGTTGTGCCTTCTTAAAATCACCGGCGCCAGCCTTAACCGACCCGGCTGTCTGTAACGATTACCCCACCATCCTGCGGTGCCTGCGCACCCAGGTGGAACCTGAACTGGCGGAGAAAGTGGCAACCAAGGTCTACGCCGATGGCGACTACTTAGCCGTTGAGAGTGGCGAACGGCCCTTTACCATGTATGATCTGTACATGCTGGAATTTCGACTGGGTACCCACGACATTGCCAGCCTGCTGTACGTCAAGGATTTAGTGGCGGCTATTTGTGACGCTGTCGGCGTTAGTCGCAGTGAGTTACCCTTGCAGTTACCGAATTCCCGGAAGCTGCTGGCAAATCGTTGAGTACGCAAAAAAGGCATCGCCGGTGGGCGATGCCTTTCGTGTATTATCTAATTGTACGACTTAGGCAAAGTAACTTGCGCTATTAGTAGTCGTAGTCGTTGGCGTGTCAACTGGTGAAGCACCGTCAACAACAGTAGCCTTGTAAAAGGCTTGAGCGTTCTTAGTCGTGCTGTAAGTACCAGCTACGGCATTGTTGAACGTGTACTTGGTGTATACTTGCTTGCCATTAGCGTCCTTGTATGAAGGCGTGTTTAACGTCGTCAGACCGTTAGTGGTCAAGTAAGTTTGTAAGTCACTGCCAGTGAAGGCAGAGTCAGCGGCACCAGTGAAGGCAGCACTAACCTTAGGGAAAACAACCGTCGTAGCAGTTGCAGTATCAGAAGTGTATGCCTTCAGTTGATCAGCACCCTTAGTTTGGTCGCTGTTCAAGCCGTAAAATTGGATCTTCGTGTCAGCGTTGGCGTTTTGGTTAACGATCAATGAAAGCGTGTCACCAGTCTTAGCACCTGCAATAGCTGAAACGTTCGTTGAATCAGCAGCGGTGTAAGTGTACCCAGTACCAGCTAATAAGGCCTTGCCCCAAGCATCAGTAGCCTTAGTCTTAACATCAGCACTAACATCAGTACCCTTAGCAGTTGCAAGCTTGTTGTCAGACCCATTTAAGTTGCTTAAAGTGGTTGAGGCAACAGTCTTACCAGTAGCTGAGACAAAGTTAACCTTAACGTCAGTCTTTTCGTTGTAAGTGTCAGTTGCTGGCTTAGTAGCAGTAACGGCACCGCTGTAGATCCAACCATTGATAGTTGGGTTCTTAGCATCTTCAACGTAGTAGTACAGAGAACCTTCACGGGTCTTCGTAGCTGCCTTAGTAACCGTCAAAGTATCCGTAGCAAATGGCGTGGTGTCCTTAACTTGCTTAGAAGCCTTGTATTGGGTGTTCTTAGGAGCATCCCACGTAACGTTGGACTTGCCAGGCTTAGTGAAGTAAACCGTCGTGTTTGAAGGTAATGAAGCGTCCTGCATCGTCTTAGCAGACTTGATTCCGCCAGCAAAGGTACCTTGCTTCTTACCACCGTAAACATATCCACGGTACTTACCGTCCATGGAAACAACTTTGTAGTAAACAGTCCCCTTGTTCGTTACTTGTTGGTAGTAAGCACGGAAGTAGTCAGCTGACTTCTTTGATGAAGCCAACTTAGCCATGGTAGCCTTGGATGCAACAACCTTAGCACCCTTAACAGTACCTGGCTTAGTGTATAAAGCGTTAGTACCAGTAGCTTCGACGTTACGTTCTGCAGCGTCAGCCTTTAAAACAGTATAGGCACCGGCTTTAGCATATGACTTAGCTGAGGCAGTAGTTGAAACTGCAGCAACTGAGGCAAAGCTTAAAGCAGCGAGGCCCAAGTAAAGTGATTTCTTTAAACTTGATTGCATAATCTTTCTTCCTCCAAACATAAAATATGTAATTTATCAAGCAAGAATAGTATAACTGAAATTAGCGCTTTTGTTAAGAAATATATTCTTTAAAAGTACTAACTCGTCTGCTATCCCCTAACTACGACTATGATTATAGCTTGATAGTTGCGGGGAAACAAGGATTATGCTCTTTTTGTCGTTGGAATGAAATAATAAGCTGGCTTCTGTAACAGTATTGACATCTTTTTAAAAGCGGTACCAGTTAATGAAAACCTCCTGAAACCTATTGTTTAAGCGATACTTAAACCTTTAAAACCGTTTAAAGCTTAATGCACCTTTAAGGAAGGTCACTTTACTTGCATTTCTTTTCGGCTGGGTCCATACTGCTGTTATTAAAAGAAAGGGGGTGATGCTTTTTGGCAACAGGAAATTATTACCTTAAAGTGATCGCTTCCGCGGAGAACGGAAACGATTAACTTCTTTAAGGTAAAGGGTCGGCGAAGTCATATTCGTCGGCCCTTTTTGTTTTGCCTTGAATTTGGCTGTTGATGGGCATCCCTGTAGAGAACGATTGGACAGTCAGACCCCATTATTAATGGTCAATAACGCAATTACTTCCTATTAGTGAGACTTTGTCCCTGCTGTCACTTAACAACCAATATCTTCATTATGTGGAATACCCCGCGCTGACATGAGAACGTTCTAATTCTCTCACTCCTGTATCCTTGTTGCCACTTTGCTTGTAATTGGACGAACAAGTCCATTGATCACGGTATTCTCCACCAGACAGTCGCTTCGTCGACAGAATAAATCACTTATCGTATTCATAAATGTTTTCCGGGAAAACTCGTTGTCCTTTCCCCCGGTCTAACCCTATACTCAAGCTATAGGATTTCATATATCTCTACATAAGAAGGGAATTGAGTATTTCATGACATTCAAAAAATTGAGTTTATCAGCTTTGCTTTGCTCTTCTCCGCTACGTTACTAACTGCTGGTGTTGCCGTTCAGACAAATGCAACCGCTTCATCTACTGATACGCCAACGACCGGGACAGCTACGGCCACCAATACAATTGACGCCACTCATGGCATTGTTGACGGTGCCCACACCGTTTGGGCTGATTTGCCTGCCGGCTCCGTGGCTATTCTGGCTTCTGCCGCAAACGGCATCCCCACGTACGACGACCACGGCGTACAGAATGGAACAACCCCTGGTCCTAACGCACAAATTGTCACAAAAATCGCTGTTAATCTTGAACCCGACAACACTGACAGTTTATTATTACAACTCCAAGGTAATCCTACCCAGTGGATTAAGTTAAATTCAAAAGTCTCTATTTACATTGGTGGAAGTTCCGATGAATTATACTCTACCGGTGGAAAATCACCGATTAACTTTACCGTTAATTTTGTCGATCAAAACGACAAGGCCATTCAAAATCCTCTAATAGTTCCCATTGATTCATACCTTGGAGAAGACGATCCTAATAGTCATGTCAACGACTCCATCAAAACTGCCATGACCAGCATTCGTGACGACCTGCCACAAATGACGTACAGCATCGATGGCTACACCCCACGTGCCACTGATCCAGTCACCACCGATGGCGACTACACGACCACGTTCCACTACGTTTCCAAGGAGACACCGGTTAACCCTGATACTCCTGGTGGCAACACTGGCAACAACACCAGCAATACCACCAACACCGACAGCAATTCCAGCTCTTCCAGCAGCGAATCCTCATCCGCGGACCAGTCTGCCAATCAACCTGCTCCCGTCAAAAATAAAGCTGTCTACGCTACCAAGGCAATCGGTCTCTACAAGACGCCAACCTTCACCAAGGCTAACCGGCAACACTTCTATAGTAAGCAGTCCCGGATCAACCGGCCCAAATTTATCGTCACAGGGTACGCTCGCTCTAAGAATGGTGTCCTACGCTACCGGGTTCGCGACGTCCACAACGCTAAGCTGACTGGCTACATTACGGCCAACAGTGCTTATGTCACGAATACTTATTACCAGAGCAATCCCAAGACTATCAAAGTTCTGAGTCGCCACGGTATCAACGCCTACAGTCAGGCTAGCCTGAAGGGTAAAGCTCTGAAGCACTATGCCCGCGGCACCAGTCTGAAGATCAAGGCCGTTAAGTCGTACCACCTGACGAACCGCTTTGTCTTACCCAACGGCCATTACATTTCCGCCAATAAAACGTTAGTCATTAAGAAATAACCGCTTTAATCAAAATTGCTCACGCCAGCTGGTAACTAAATTTAGTTGCTGACTGGCGTGACTCTTAGGAGATGAACTGTATTATGACAATCAAGAAAATTGGACTTTCAACTTTACTCTTCTCAGCAGTCTTACTGACTGCCGGCGCCGCAACACAAGTCCAGGCGCACGCCGCTACTGGGGATTCCACCACCCCCACGACTAAAATCACCGCCGACAGTAGTGACACGGCAACTCATGGGGTCATGCCTGGTACGACTTACGCTGTGTGGACCACAATGCCTGATCGTGCAGGCTATAATAACGTCATAACGCTTACCGCTGACGAAAACACGACCTACCCTATCTTTGACCCACAGGGAGTTAGCCTAGAAGAAGTCCTGAACGGACAAACCTCGTACTCGGTTGATCAACTGCAACTCAGCCTTCAGCCACGCAACCCGAATGACAGTAAAGACTACAACACTGCTGGCTTATTTGCTCGTACCAGCACCTCTGAATGGGTCAAAGTTGCTGGTCCTGGTGTCAAAGATATCGGCCTAGATGCTGGGAACAGTACTCTGACCAACAACGATGGTGGTCTCAACCCCACCAACCTTGTAATCAACTTTACCGACCAAAATGGCAAGGACGCTCAGGCACCACTGGTTCTACCAATCAGTACGCCTCAGCCTGGTGACCAGCCAAGTGTCCTGGGTAGCGATATGACCGACATGGTGCACACCCTGCAGGCCGACCTCACCTAGGCCCACTATGACATTCCTGGTTACACGCTCCGCGACAATGACTCCGTCACTTCCGACGGCTTCACGACCACCATTCACTACATCAAGAACGCTGATCCGGTGAAACCCGGCGGTGGCGGTAACAGCAGTAGTAACAGTAGTAGCACCAACACCAGTAGTTCGTCCAGCAGTGCGAGTGAATCATCCACGGCAGACAAACCGGCTACTCAGCCCGTGGCCGTCAAAGGTGAGGCCGTCTACGCCACCAAAGCAATTGGCCTCTATCAGACGCCAAACTTTACCAAGGCCACCCGCAAACATTTCTACGCCAAGGAAAGTCGGACAAAGCGGCCACAATTTGTCGTCACCGGTTACGCCCAGAGTAAGAACGGTACCCTGCGTTATAAGGTCCGTGACGTCAACCACACCAAGACAACCGACAAACTCCGCGGCTACATCACGGCAAACAAGGCTTACGTCGAAAGTACCTACTATCAATCAACGCCCAAACGCATCAAAGTGGTAAGTCGCCACGGACTGAACGCTTACAAAACCGCTAGCCTAACTGGCAAGTCGCAACGTCACTACACCCGCGGCACCGTCCTGAAGGTCAAGGCCGTTAAGTCATACCACCTGGCTAATCGGTTCGTTTTACCAAACGGGCATTACGTTTCAGCCAACAAAGTGTTGGTGATCAAAAAGTAGTCTGACATTAACTAATATTTCAAATTCTTTAAAGTGTTGCATTTTGGCCACCCTTTATCGGTCTTAGCGTTAAACTAGTTAGTGGAGGGGGAATTACCATGAAATCATTAATCGTTTTAGGAACCGTTACGGCGGCGTTAGCTTTCCCACTACTGGTTAGCCAACCAACCACCGCACACGCTTCTCAATATTCAGCGGCCCGGGCCAATTCCGTTCGCCTAGTTTGGCGGCGGAGTATGAAGGCGCACCAATTCCACACGATGCGTGGGGCCCGTTACTCAAAGCACCTGGGCACGCGCTATGCGTACAACCGGGATAACATTACCTGGGTGACCGACGCGCATGAAAAGCTGTACAACAAGCGCAAGCATACGTCAGCCATTTACTACCACGTTCATACGCTCTATAGCCCACATGGTGGCTGGATCTGGCGCGGTTATTTGACACCGGGTGGCGTTGAACCTAAGGTCAGTCCAGCTGAAGCAGCCCAGGAGAAACAGGAACAGGTTTTGGTCAACGATTTACATAGTCTCTTCCCGGGAACCACTATGGATCAACAGTTATCTAATGATGCCGATCAGATTACCTACCCAACCGACGGTGTCGACGCACAATACGTCACCGCTGGCCCTGGCCAGAAACTAATCAAGTTCTCCTGTCCAGGGACGCCAAGCAACTACCTGAAGACCTACAACAAACTGTTGAAGAAGCAGGGGTACCCGGCAGCTACGCGGGCACAGTTCAAGGGTTGGCACATTGGAATCAGTGTCCAAACCGATCCCGATTACTACGAAGGTGGTTCTAGCCTTGGCGATGTCGCCATCTTCTTGGAACCAGCTAAGTAGGAACTTTGGCTTAATATGATTTTAAAATAGAATCACCCGCACGTTGGCGAGACTCGTTGCCAGCGTGTGGGTGATTTTTTTGATTACTATCTAAAGGTTGAAAGTTCGAAAACCGTTATCAAGTCAAGAATAGCAAGGCGTTACAGACTTAAATTTCGTCTCACCAGCCACCTGCGGCCGTCAGAGATTCCGCCTGCTGTGGGGAACGCCTACGGCCTGAAAAGCGGTCCTTCGGCTCGGTTTGAAGCCTGGAAAAACCGCCAGTCTCCAAACACGTCCCACGCTGTAAGCCGAAAATCGGCTAACACCGTCGACACAGCTGGCTCCACCTCTGACAGCCTCCGGTTAAACGTGTTCTTGAAACTAAGCTAGTTTAAACACCTGAATGACAGCACTTATTCAATATTTGCCGTTCCCCTAGGTAGCCGAGAATGAATCAAATTTGGCGAACGGTAAGACGGCAATTTCCCACTATGTCTGACTTACCCAATCCTGGTTGTATCAGACACAGTGGGTGTCTCAGTACTTTCAACCCTTAGTTACCATGAAGATTGATATCCGAGCGGAAATTTGAATTTGCCGGTCGTTTTGGTGGTGAAGATTTAAAAAAACGGCGATTATTGCAAACTTGGTGGTAATTAGGCTGCTAAGTTTGCCTTTTTACGCTAGGTTTACAACACCGGTCGCACCTCGCGCACCGCCGCCTTGACCTGCTCGCCCAGCCGGCCCATGCCCGCACTGATTTCCGCTGGCGATAAGCCACTGAAGCATAACCGCAAGGAATTATGAACGTCACGCCCCGGATAGAAGTTCGTACCAGGTACGTAGTTGATGTGGGCCTGAGGAATCACCTGCTGGCTCAGGAGCGCCGCCGCATCCAGTTCTTCGGGTAAGGTTACCCAGTCGAAGAAACCACCCTTAGGCCGCGTGAAACTGACCTCCTCGGGGAAGTCGTTTTCCAGCGCTGCTACCATGGCCGTACACTGTTGGCGGTAGTGGTCCTTCAACACGTTGACGTGCTGGTCTAAATCGTTTTCTTCCATATAATTAGCAATCGCCGCGTGAATCACCCCATTGGCTTCCAGGTCGCTGGCTAACCGAACCTTCAGGATGGCGTCTAGAATGGGCCCATCGGCTACGAGCCAGCCCGTCCGCAGTGCCGGCATTAAAATTTTCGATAAGCTAGATACGAAGATGACGCGGTCCTGCGTATCAAAACTCTTGATGGCGGGTAACGGCAGGTTGGCGTACCCTAGGTCGCGGTACGGCGAGTCCTCTAAAATGATAAAGTCGTAGCGGTTCGCCAATGTCACCAAAGCTTGGCGCTTGGCCACACTCATGGTGATGCCGGTTGGGTTGTGATAGTCCGGCACCGTGTACAGTAGTTTGATACCGGGATGGCGTTTTAAGGTGTCCTCCAGCTCGTCGAGGTCGAGACCATCCGCTTGGAGGTCGACCGAGTAATACGTCGGCTGGTAGAGGTCAAAGGCCGCCAGTGCCCCCACGTAGGTTGGCACCTCGACCACCATTTCATCGCCGGGGTCGAGCAAGGCCTTCGCGACCAGTTCAATGGCCTGTTGCCCACCGACCGTGACCAACACATTATCAGCTGTCGTCGTGACGTGGCCCCACTTCTGAATCCGGGCGACTAGCTTTTCCCGCAGATTGAGGTTTCCTTGCATTGACTGATACTGAAAAAGGTGGGCGCCCTGCTGCTCAATGGCGGTGTTGAAGGCCCGCTGCATTTCTTTGACTGGGAAGAGTCGTTCGTTCGGACTCCCCGCCGCAAACGAGATGGCGTGGGGATCGGGGTCATTGACAAACAGCCCACTCAAGGCTGACGGGACATCGGGATTGACGCGCTGTGCTACTAAATTTTTCAACATGACGGTCACACCTTTCTGATTGGCTTACTGACTGGCCGAACCGCTGACTGAAGCTTCCTGACTGCTTACTGGTATGATAGAATACCGGTGACAGAAAGACTCGTTCAACTATCTAGAAATTGCATGAATGGCATTCATCTTTACTAAAGGTTGCTTTTTCTTCAATTGCCGCCGCTGGCGGTCAGGGACGGGGGCCGCTGTGGGGACCGGAGAAAGCCAAAGAGCGGTCTTTCTCCTTGACTTGAAGCCTCGGAAAATCGCCGAGGCTCCAAGCTCATCCCACGCTGTAACTTGGCTTAAAGCCCGCCAAGTAACACCGTCGTCACGGCTAGTCCCCCGTCCCTGACCACCTACGGCTACATTGGTCGTCAGAATCGACAATCGGTGGGGGGAAGACTGGCCTTCCGCTGAATGAACCATTTATGTAAGTGGTGAACGTGTCAGACACTCATGTTAATCAACACTTAGGTGAACATCTGTCAGTTAAAGTTTGTCATGCTTAATCTATATCTGTAAAAACCCGTGGCAGACTACTATTAATCTAACTAGCAAGATGTTAACGCCGCTACTCGCGAATTCAAGATGACGTTATCGTCGGAGGTTGGCTGGGCGGGTGACTGGCAGTGTCGGTGGTGTTAGTGCGGGTGGTTTTTCCCGGACTTACACCACGGGACGAGCTCGAAGACCGCGCGTACTTGGCGGGGGCTTCGAGTCGAGGTAAAAGACCGCCCTTCGGCTTTTACCGTTCCCCACAGCCAGTCACCCGCCCGGCCAACCGGAGACCAACTAACCACATAAAAACTAAAAGGAGGTGGCCGCACATGTTACCTTTTGCGTACCGTGTCTTTCAAGCCATCGTACAGGAACACACTTTCTACCGGGCCGCTCAGACGTTGAGTGTGACCCCGTCAGCCATCAGCCACTCCGTCAATCAATTGGAAAAGGAATTGGGCTTCCCACTCTTCATCCGTAACCGGGCTGGGGTTGAACTGACGCCCGACGGCAAGACCGTCCTTCCCCTGATTCAAGGCGTCATCAACGCCGAGGACCGACTAGAACAGGCCGCTGCGAACATCAACGGATTAAACGCTGGTTCCGTGCGGCTGGGCGCCTTCTCCTCCGTTTGTATTTCCTGGTTGCCGCCCATCATTCGGCGCTTCAAACAGGACTACCCGGACATTCAAATTAATTTGGAACAGGCGGGCTTCGCGGACATCGCCGCGGCGGTTAAATCTGGTCGCCTTGATTTAGGCTTATCGGCCCTGCCCGTTTCGGAAAAACTGACAGTCCTGCCGCTGGTCAAGGATGAAATCTACTGCATCACGCCGACCGACTTCATCCCCGCCAATCGCACGACGGTGACCGCGGCCGACCTGGTCGACCAAAACTTCATCCTCCAGCGCGGCGACTACGATAAGGACACCAAGGCCGCCCTGGACCATTACCAAATTCGCCCCAACGCCATCCGCTTCTCCATTGATGACCAATCCATTCTGGCCATGGTGGACGCCGGGATGGGCTTGGGAATTTTGCCCGAACTGGCGTTACAGAAGGTGACTGGCAACGTCCACGTTTACCCGTTTGATACGCAGTTCTACCGGACTATCTGTCTGGTGGTCAACGCGGAACAGGCGAAGGCTCCGTCAACGGCGAAGATGATCCGCGCCATCACCGAGTACGTCACCACCGCTTATCCCGATCAGGTGTTGCGTCATCCTCACGTTGGTTAACTTTTCAGTGTGAGGTTGGACCGCCTGCGGCTGCCAGGGGCCACGCTGTGGGGCAACCCTAGAGCCCCAAACCTGTGGGTCTCTAGGGCGCCTTGAAACCTCGCCAACACCGCGAGTTTCCAAGGTCGGCCCATGTTCTAAGCGGTAAAACCGCTAAGAACATCGACACTGCGTGACCCCTGACATCCTCCGGCTCAAACTAGTTTGACCAGTTAACCTGGTGGGCGGATATTGACCGATCACACAAGCGGTCAAGCTTCAGTCTAGCCAATAGTAAACGGCCGCCTCCTCACCGGGAGACGGCCGTTTTTAGGTTGCATTACAAGATCGTTAGGCGACCGGGGTGACTGGCGCCACCGGTGGTACGGCCAGTGGATAGATGGTCTGCTTGGTCGTTTCGACCACGTCGGCCGTCAACGGTTCGGCGTAAAGGTTCACGTCGTCCTTGGCGAACAGCTTGGCCGTGGCGATTTGCGCCATGATGGCCTCAACGTCGGCAGTGGTGAGTTCCGTGTTCACGTACTTCAACCGCAGGTGCTTGATGCGCAGGTCGGAGCCTTTAAAGTTCAATTCTAAGGTTTTCATTTAATAACTTCCTTTCAGTTGGCTGAGGGGCGAGCGTTAAGCAACGGCGTTTTGCGTGTTGACCGTGGCGGAGATGAACGGAATCCCCGTCAACGTGGCCAAGTAGCCACCGAACGCTTCGACTTGTTGCGTGGCTGGAGCGGCGATGGCATTTTGCATGACAATCTTAACGGGGCGGGCGCCTTCGTTGCCAAAGGTAAAGGTAATCGTCGTTTTCTTCCAGTTGTTTTGCATGGTGGTGCTCCCTTCGTGGTGCTGATTTTGGTAAGTGATTGGCCAACCCTTACACTCTTACTAACGAAATCCAAACGGAATTTGTAACCCCCTTTGGGCAAATTAATCTAAAAAATTATCTGGTGGCGTCAGTGTATGGACCAATCGGCGGAGTAACGATCGCCGCCACTTATAGACGGTATTGCGGCTGACCCCGTGGCGTTGGGCAATCTCATCGGCCGTTAGCTGGTCGACCAGCGTGCCCACTAGAAAGCGCCACTCGCCGGTCTTGCCGGCCCCACCCACTAGTTTCAACAAATATTGACGAAAGTCCGACTGGCCGATGGCGTCTAAAATATCCTCGTCGCTGGCCACCGCCGTCAGGAGTTCTTCCTGATCACCGGGTAACTGACGATCCACGCGTTTGCGCTCCTGCCGTAGCTTATCCAGCAACGCCCAGTATAGTTTCTGCTGTGCGTAGGCCAGAAATTGGTGTGGCTTCTCCTCGGGGTTCTCGGGAAAGGCCACGTAGATCTCTGGAAAGAGGATCCGGGCCTCCTGCAAGTAATCCTCGTAATCCGCACGGTTGGGCCGGATATGGAGTTGTTTCATAACTGCATATAGAATCGTCTCGTGGTCGCCGTCGTACAAGAACCGGTACGCGGCGGCGTGTGGTGTCTCCATTTTGTGGCATCATCCCTTCAAGTGTGATGTCCACGGCGCCATGGAACACCCCTACTTTACGGAAGTTGCTGGGAATTACCTAACGCTCAGTGGTGGCCAACCGACCCCCACGTTACTATGAAAAAAATAATCGTTCATTCTAACAATACTGATAAACGGACGTTCGCTTGAAATGGTCTAAATTGCCGCTACCCCGGGATTAGTGGCCGCTTGAACCTTTAACCAACTAAAATTTATTTTATTTTTTCCCACAGAAGCCGGTATTTTGTGGTATAAATGATTATGGAAACGTTTCAAATTTATACATACAGAGGGGTATTTGTCATGAAAAAAGCTGTTTTTCTCGCGGCCGCAGCCTCCGCTGCCCTACTTTTCGGTGGGACGACGACCCTGGCTCACGCCAAGACGTACACCCAACACGGTAACGCGTTGGCCAACTATAACGTCAAGAAGTACAAGACGGTCAATAACAAGAACATGTTCGTTAAGCGCTACTCATTTAAGCAGAGCTACGGCGACATCTTCCAGACCAGTCCAACTAAGATTTCCAGCACCAAGGGGAAGAAAGTCACGTTCAAGTCGAACGTCTTCCTGCCAGTGACCTACACCTACAACAAGTCCGCTGACTGGGGCAACCCACAGAGTGAAGTGCTTTCGAAGGATGGCAACACACTCTACGAACTGATCACCACGACATCCCAGAGTACTCGCGGCTGGATCGTGCGGTACAACTTAGGGGCTTTGCGGAGTAAATTTGGCATCAGCACCAGCCACATGGACGCCCTGCGTCGCGCCACTTACGACCACTCCGTTAAGCAGATGAGCAGCAAGGACAAGGCCATCATGAAGTACGTCAAGATTGGGCCTAAATTTAACACAGGCCACGGCCAATCACTGGCTATGAACCCTAAGAACGGCCAACTCTGGTTTATCGGCGCGCCCGTTAAGGTCCACTCCAACGTGCAACAAGTTTCAACGAGCTCATTGAAGCCAACCAAGAAGATCAACTTCATGTTGAAGAGTACCGTTACCATGGGCTCTAACCTGACGTTTGATAAGCACGGTAACGCCTACTTCTTCACCTACTCCAATGGTGGCTGGGCTCCTAAGGGCGCCATTAAGATCTACAAGGGGAAGATCAACAGCAAGTCTGTGAAATTCCACTTGGTTATGCAAGGCTTGCGTCATAATCCTGGGACTAAGCCACAGGCAATGTCCTACAACGCCAAGCGTAACCGCCTGTACTTCGTCTCCGACGGCAGCATTTCATCCATCCCCGCTTCTAAGTTGGGTAAGCTGAAGGCTAGCCAAGTTGAGGCCACGAAGTTGAACGGCCATCGTGAATTTGAAGGACTTCAATTTACCAAGAACGGTGCCGGCTACCTGATGAGCAACCGGGGCGCCGAACTGTTGAAGACCACTAGCAACAACTTCTAAGCTTTGATGCTTCGCAGAATCAATTGAAAATTAAATAGTCTGGCTGAGTCTTCAGTCAGACTATTTTAATGCTTATATTCTGTATTTCAGGGGAGAAATTATGATGCATAAATTAGTTAAAACATTGAGTGTGGCTGCTTTACTGGCAGCCGGTATCGGCGGCGGTTTGGTGACCGTTGACGGTTCCGCCAACGCCGCTAAGCTACACACGGTAAAGTGGAATAAGAAGATGAAGATGCACAAGATGGCACTTACACCGAAGTCTCGTACTAAAAAAGCCTACACGCTTAAGAAAGTACACGGGAAAAAGTACACCTTTAAGACGGCCTATAATCTTAAATACAAAAAGTACAACATGGTTTATAAAACACAACGCCATGCCAAAATAGATAACACAATCTACTACTACGTGACTGGATTTAATGGTTACTATACTGGTAAACGTGCTCATGGCGCCTGGATTGCCAAGAATTGCTTGGAATCCTATGGAACGGCCCCTAAACAAACTAAGAAGCGGGCAAGTGCCACTACTGCCAAAGCAAAGGCTAACGCCACTAAGAAAACCACGGGTAAAGCCACGGCAACCAGCAGTAAGACCAGCTCCAAAACGACCGGTTCTAAAACAAGTAGTTCTAAAAACGCTACTTCCAGCAAATCCGGCTCAATGTACATTGCATCAACTAAGCACATTACTTGGTCACAATGGCTGAACTTGCCTGCATTTGGTAAAGAAGGTAACGGCATTACACTGTACAATGTCGACAACGTTCCTTACGATGAAGACGGCTTCCCATACGTTTCAAACAAGATGGCCAGTTCTTCGCCAATTGTTGTCACACAGTTGAAGAGTGAGTTTACAGCATCTGCCTATGCGGCTATTCCTGATAAAGCCAATACTTACTATCTTGGCGATAAAAATGCACTGTATCATCCCACTAATCCAGAAGTCGGCCAAGCTATTCGTGACAAGATTCCCTCTGACACGAATTTTGACAATTCAAAGCAAAGCCAAGCGGAAGCAGGGAGCCGGGTTGGGTACATTTCATCTAATGGTTATATCATTGATTTGAAGCCCGGCGATAGTGAAGGAATTATCATGTGGGCCGGAACGTACGGGAATGTGCCTCTTACCGACTTACAGCGCAATTCATACACAATGACATCTGCCAACACCAGTATTGCCACGGTGCCGTCTAGCACTACTGATGGTAAATTCAATATCGTTGGTCATAGTAAAGGGAGCACTTCAATTACAGTTCGTAGCGTGAATAATCCAAACCTTAGTGAACGCATTGATGTGCACGTGCAATAAAATTTTTTGATAAGAGTGGGCCACAAGGCGGTTAGCTAGTGAGCATTAACGTCGAACGTCCACTAATCCCGGGCCAGGATTAGTGGACGTTCGGAGTTAAGCGGAACTGGCTGCCTTCTGGCGCACGTTTCGACAAGGTAAGCTTAGAAATAACAACGGCGCTGAGACATAGTCTCGGCGTCTTTGTTTTATTTTGCCGGTCAGCTATCAGCTAAAATTGACCCATTTCATAACAGAAAACTGCTCAAATTAATTTGAGCATGTTATACTTGCTTCGAGATGGGCTTGAACCCATCTGTGAAACACACCATAACTCAATCTCCAACAGGGGGCGTATCGATGCATGCTTGTCGTCGACACGCCCCCTGCTATTTTTCTTTGCTTAAGTTCTTAATGGCCGTCTGCGGCCGCCAGGGCGGGAATCTGCTGTGGGGAACGCCTGCGGCCAAAGTGCGGTCCTCCGGCTCGACTCAAAGCCCTCGCCAAGAACGCGCGGTCTCTGAGCTCGTCCCGTGCTGTAGGGCCGGCCAACCCACCCGGCCCAACACCACCGACACAGCCGACCCCCACCCTGGCACCCGCCGGCTACATTGGTTCTTTGCATTGTTGATAGCGGGGCGTTGTCAGTCCGGTAGTGACGAGTACGCTCAACCAAATTAAGATATGTGACGACAACAAAAAGACCGAATTCCAGGTAGGTGACAAACGCTTCGGAGCGCTTGCTAATCCCAGAAATTCGGTCCATTGATGTAGCTTAATGCTTTTACCTAGTTGTTGTGAGACAGCAGGACAAATTCATAGAGTTCTTGACCATGCTGCATGCCACCCACACCAACCTTCGTTTGCGCGGGGTTCATCAGATGAGGGATGGCACCGATATCACGCCATCTGTCTGTGATTCGCATCCAAGAAAACGCCATACCTTGCCCCCACTGCGTACCATTTTCAAAGCCGAGGATTGGGTCCTGTTTACTACTGGTGTAATTATCTTGAATCCAACCAGCATGTGGCGTTCCTTCAACTTTGCCTTCGAACGACTTGCCTTCCTTACGCATCCGATCAGCGTTCTTCTGGGCAATCTTGTCCAGCTTGGCATTTTCCTTCACAGGCTTGGCGCCGTCTTTAGCCCGAAATTCATTAAGCTTCTTCACGAAGGCCTTCCGGTAAGCGGTCACGCTGTACTTACCGTGACCCCACTTGTTGTAAACGTAGGTTGAAGAAACGTAGCCCTTCGTTTTGCCATTCTTGGACTTCAAATAATTGTATGTAACTTTTTTACCATTGGCCTGACGAACCGTAACCTTCTTGGTCGCATAAAACTTGGTATATAAGCATTTGGTCATGTGCTTGGTCTTCTTCGTCAACTTCGTACTGGAATACATCCAGCCCCCGGTGACGTGAACCTTGTGTTTAGACTTATAAGTAGTTGTTTTCAAAACCTTTGCAGCTTTAGACTTAGCCAAAGCAGTGTTAGAGCCACTCGTCATTGTGGTGAGCCCCATTGCGGCGACACTGAGAACCGTGAGCGCCGAAATCATCATCTTTTTTGCTTTCATTCTTGATACCCTCCGTTTATGCTAAATTTTTCAAAACTAGCGCTGCCTAAACCAAAAAATGACCGACTTATCACTTTACTTTCTGTGGCCGTGGCCTGGGTTCCAAGATGCTTGCGGGACTCCCCACGAATTAGGTTAAGCTGACTCTCTGACGGTCACCAAGCGCTAACTACCAGCGCGTAGAAATCGATTGCCAAAGAACTTCACCCACTAATAGAGTACACCCCATTAAACAAAAAAAGCAATAAGCAAACGGCTTGATTTATTAAGTCATCAAAATGTTTTCTCGCTGGCCAGCCGGCAGTGCTTTTGGCAGTCCTTGCGTGCACAAAAAATCCCACTCATTCAGGACTTGCCTGCCGACTTAACGGTGAGTGGGAGCGGTCGTTTCAGTTATTTATTGCAACTTGTACCAGATTACCCCAATGCTCGCTAGGACGGCGAGTCCTAATAGCTCATGCCAACATTCTCGTCGCGTCATTCGCCGAACCGTCAGCTTAACGTGCGGCGTCTCAATTAATTTCATTTCTAGTTACCCCTAACCTAGGTGCTCACGGCCCAGATAGTGAAAGTCGGGGTCGCGGCCAATCTTATAGCATGCAAAAGCCTTCGTCAGTTCATTGTGAAACGTGACCAAAATAGCGGGTGTGGCCCACGTGGACGCCGCCCAAAAGACGGTATCATCGGGTTCGCGCGGATCATTGGGATAACGGTAATACCCCCACTGTTCATCCCAAATCGTGCCCTGCGTGTTTAGCCAATCTTCCGCTAAACCGGCTTGGACGACCGCCATGACATCGTGATTATCCCGAATCAAAGCCGCTATTTTTTCCCAGTCCAGTTGCCGGTCATGTTCGCGGGGCAACTGATTCCGCGTTCCCAATGGCGTGTGACTCAGCGCAATCGGCTCTAAATCAATGAAGACCATGTTATCGCCTTCCCGTTTACGTTCATTCTAGCGCAAATGGGTGGCGTCAAACCACTGCTCAGTCAAATTCTTGGCTTAGCCCCATCATACAATCGTTGCTAGTCAATTGCGATGGTTATCGTATCTAGGGCCTTATCTAACAAACCACTGGTTAGTTAATCGGATAAGAAATTATCAAAAAAGGAGACCCAGATATTATCCCAGTCTCCTTCGACTATCCCCGAACACACATTGTAAAAACGCGTACCACGTAAGCTCCCCGCCCAGTGGCCCGCTTAACCCTTCTTCGATTGGTTGCCCACACACCGAATCTCTGTCAACGATAATTCCCGCCAGCGCCCGGACGCCAGCTGAATCACCACGTTATCTTCATGCACCCCTACTACGATGCCATCGACTTTTGCCAAAATCTGGTTATCATCCATCACCTTTAGCTGCAGGTGCACGGGTTGATTCGTGCGCCACGCTACCGCCAGTCGCTCACTGACGACTGATAGCGGTTGTTTCGGCAGCGGCTCTTCAACCTTCTCGGCCGCGTACATTTTTGCTAACGCACTGGTGTGATCCGAGAGATAAAAGCCGCCCCACTTTAGCATGCCCCGGTCATGGTAGTCGCGCTTAAAAAAGTTATTCACGAGATCATCATCGTGTACTTGGCGCAGAACCATGGGTCGTCACTTCCTTAACGAATCCAGCGTTGACTCAGGGGCCACCGGACCTGACCAAAATCAACAAAATTTAGTGTTAGTTGCGTCCCTTCTTGAACCGCCGAAACCACGCGTTCTAACGTTTCTAAGTCCGTCGTCTTGACCGTATGTAACGGAATCGACCGTTCTCGATGGTCCTTACGGCGAATATCCAAGAAGAAATTAAACTCAGCGCCGTACTGATTGTTGACCACGTCAATGCGGTACCGACAATGCCATTGCTTGGCAAACAACGGGTCGAGCCGCGTCAAAATAACGGCTGCTTCCTGTCGACAATCAATCAAAGCTATTCCCCCCATTATGGCCACCTACCAGCGATGCCCGACTAATCATGGTCCCGCCACGCATCAAACTGCTGGCTGGCACCACTGCAGTCTTCCCAAACCGGTCACGCAGATCATCGATGACCCGGTCAAAACGGTCGTTCTTCAGTTGCCGTTCGGGGTCCTGAAAAATGTCCAGTTGCAGGCTACCACTTACACTGAGGCGGGCAAGTCCCACCCCAATGTTGCGGACCGGTTGACCTTCCCAGTATTGCCGGAAGAGTCGCAACAATTCTGCGATAATGGTTCGCGCATTGTCGGTCGGTGCGATTCGGTGCGTATGGTGCAACCCACCCCGACCGTCATCGGCTTGGCCATCCCAAGCAAAGCCGATAAACAAACTGATACTACCAGCCTGCTGCTGATGGTGCCGCATCCGTGAAGTCACCTGTTGCCCAATTTCTCGAATCACTAACTCGATTTCACGTTGGACCTTATAATCTCGCGGTAAAACCTGAGAGTTACTCCAGCTCTTTTCCTTAGCTGGCCGGACCTCTCGTAATTTCGTTCGGTCGATTCCCCAGGACAGGGCAAAGAGCTGTGTCCCAATCAGCCCCATCTCGTGGCGCAACTCATACGGATTGACATGCGCCAAGTCTTCCATGCTGTGGATTCCCAACCGGTTGAGGTGGGCCGCCGTCCGATGGCCAATGCTCCAAACTTTTTCAAGATAGGTGATCGGCCAAATTTTGTCAGCAAACGATTCGTAAGTTAACCTGCCAATCAGTTCTTTATCGTGTTTGGCTTGCAGGTCTAACGCTAATTTGGCTTGCACCGGGTTTTCCCCAATTCCCACCGTCGTGTAGAGTCCCAGCTCATGCCGTACGGTGAGTTGAATCCGGCGGGCGACTTCTTCTGGCGTGTTCCCAAAGAGCCGCCACGACTTGGTCATATCCAGAATTGATTCATCAATTGAATACGGAAAGAGATCAGCGTCCGCCACAAACCGTCGAAAAATTCGGTTGATGGCCAAATTCTTTTGGATGTACAGATTCATTCGCGGCGGCACCACTAAAATGCGGGGGTCATCCGGCACTTCGTACTGCCGGGAAACGTTGCTGATTCCGAACTCGCGTTTGGCCATCGGCGAAGCTGCTAAGACCAAACCGCTCCCCGTGTTGTCGGCTTCAGACATCACAACCAGAACCGATTCCAACGGATTCAGTCCCCGTTCAACGCTCTCAACACTGGCATAGAACGACTTATTATCAATCATGAGAAACATCCCGTGCGGCTCATTCGAATAATCCATGCCAGCACCCCCCTTTCACTTGACTGTTATTATTATACGAACACTTGTTCTTAATTGCAAGCGAACATCGCAAAAAAATTTGAAATTTCAATTAATTTCAATCCATTCTTTAGCGGTTATTTACACCAATAAACTTACCCCATAAACGCCGTACTCCTTAAACTAATCCGCTTAGTAAATTCACATGCATTAATAACTATCCTCTTAGAGAAAAATAACAATATTGGTCTAATTTTGGTAGCTTTTGCTATCACCGCGTGTTAGAATGAACTTGTGAAGTTAGCCCTAGTCAACTAGCTTCCTCAACTTTTAAAGCGAAACCGATTTCCGCTGCACTTAAACACAGTGGATTATGGTTTCGCTTTTTTGATGTATATTTTCTTATTTTTCACCTGATAACTGTTTGTTACGAATTTTTTAATACGTTACACAGGAGTCGGCTAGCCGGCCAAAACATTCAGGGGTAACATGATAATTGTGGCCAATGCATTAATAGTGTAAAACACCCAAACAGCGCAGTGAACTGGGATAACATCCCCGTCACTGCGCTGTTTTTACTTATATTTAGTTGTGAAATGCTTGGCGCATCGCGGCCACATCTTTGGCTGGTGACGTGCTCCGGGTCAACAACGTGATGACCGCCACGCCGGCCGCACCGGTGGCGGCAACGGCGGCTAGCGAATCAACCGTAATCCCACCAATGGCCACGATTGGCACGTTCGCCTGAGCCACCAATTTCTCCAGCCCAGCCACGCCAATGACCGGATCAGCGTCGTCCTTGGACGTGGTTGGGAAAATCGGACCACTGCCTAAGTAATCCACGCCGGTCAACTGGTTCGCCGCAGCCACTTCAGCTGCCGTCGAGCAGGACAAGCCCACAAACATATTTTGCCCGGAGACTTCCTGAATCACCTGCTGAATTTTCTGGTCACTCTGGCCGACATGAATTCCGTCGGCGTGCAAGGCTAGCGCCATCTCCACGTCATCGTCCACGATAAACGGGACGCTGGCCGCGTGACACTGGTCGCGCAAATCCTTCCCCAACGCTAATCGTTGGTCGGGGGTCAATTGACTGTTGCCCTTGTCACGGAACTGAAAAGCCGTGATACCGGCAGCTAACATGGTTGCTAAGACTTTCCGCAGATCTTGATCGGGAACATCCTGACTACCGGCGACAAAGTAGGCCCGCAACAGGCCCGGTTCAAACGTAACTGACATTATTCGGCACCTCCCTGGCTATAAGCCCAATGATTCAATGGACCGTGGCCGTTACCAACGGCAATTGGGTTGGCAATCGCCGCCGTGACATAATCTTTACCAATGCGAATGGCCGATTCAAAGTCTTGGCCTTTCGCCAGTTCAGCCGTGATGCACGACGACAGCGTATCGCCAGTCCCGTGCGTCCGCACCGTAGCCACCCGGGGCGCCGTCAGCCAAAATGACCGACCGTCTGCCAGCAAGACAAAGTCACTGGCCTGGTCTGGTGTCGCCTCGTGACCACCTTTGATGACCACGTTTTTCGCTCCCATATTTTGCAAGGTAACCGCCGCATCTTCCATGGCTTGGTTGTCCTGAATGGTTCTTCCGGTCAGACGTTCCGCTTCCGGCAGATTAGGCGTTAACACGTCCGCCAGCGGCAACAGTTCATCGCGCACCGTTGCCACGGCATCATCGGCCAGTAACGCCGCCCCACCTTTAGCAATCATCACGGGATCGACCGTCAAGGGTCCAAAGTCATAGCGTTTCAAATTTTCCACAACGCCGTGCACGTGCGCAGCGTCCGCTAACATCCCCGTCTTGCAGGCGCGGATCTTCAAATCGGCCGCCAGCGAAGCGAACTGTTCGTCCACCAGCTTCTGCGGTAACGCCATGAAGTCCTGGACTCCCAGCGTATTCTGCGCGGTCACGGCAACGATTACGGCGGTACCGAAGACTTGCCGTTCCTGCATCGTCTTCAGGTCGGCCATCACGCCGGCCCCACCACCACTGTCGGTCCCCGCGATCGTTAACGTTTGTGGAAATTCATTTGCCATATTAACTCATCCCTTCTGATTCTTACTCGTAGGTCGCAATTGCCTCAATATCTGCGACCGTTGTCCTCTGTAAAGCATCTAATAATTTCACGATAAAACTCCCAGCACCCACGTCTGGCGACTGTTTGACTACTAATTGGCCAATCGCCGCGAAGACCAGGCAAGCCGTCTGTGCTGCTTCAAAACTGTCTTCTTCAATGGCACAGAACGCCGCCACAATACTGGATAACATATCGCCAGAGCCGACGTGGACCTGGAACAACGGCGTACCATTCAAGACCTTAGTCGTGCGGGTCCCATCGGTAATAATATCGGTCGGCCCGGATAAAATAACCACACACCCCTGCTTCTTGGCGCAGGCCTGCGCAATGGTCACCAGGTCACCGCTACCTTCGCCGGCATCAATACCTTTCGCCTGCCAATCAACGTCGGCCAACGCCGCAATCTCACCGGCATTCCCGCGAATGACATCCGGGTGAAAGTCGGCCAGTAAGCCCGTGGTGACGCGTTTCCGGTAATGAACGGCCCCCACCGCTACCGGATCGACCACCAACGGCCGCTTCTGTTGGTTCGCCAAGCGCCCAACCGTCCGAATTTGTTCGACCTGGGTCTGCGTAAACGCCCCCAGGTTCAGGCAAACGGCACTGGCCAAGCCAACCATTTCCTCGGCCTCACCCACTTCTTCAGACATGATCGGCGATGCGCCCAACGCGTTGATACCGTTAGCCACGTCCTGAACTGTGACGAAGTTGGAGATGTTAAAAACGATTGGATTCTGCTTCCGAAGCTCATTCAACAAGTCTACTTTCATAATGGTGAATCCCCCTATAGATTTTTCCAGAGTGAACCGGTCATGGTGAGACTGCAGCGGACATGTCGGTTGCGCCTGCCTAATCACAGTTAAATGGACACAGCGGCGATGACCACAGTAGTCCGACCACACCACACACCAGTGCTGGCGACGTTTTGCTTCAAGCACAACCGTAGCCGGAGGCTGGCAGGGTGGGTGACTGCTGTGTCGACGGTGTTACTTGGTGGTTTACCAAGTTACAGTGTGGGACGAGCTGGGAGACCCGCGGGTTGGGCGGGGCTGCCAGTCGAGGAAAAAGACCGCTTTTCGGCTTTTTCCGGTCCCCACAGCGGTCGCCCGCCCTGCCAGCTGGAGGCGACCAATTTAGCAACGAAACAAAGCGGGCCGCCAGCTCACGCGTGTGAACCGGCGGCCCGCTGTTCGGTGCCACGACACGTTCCCTCCGCAAGTCTGAACTTGACAGGTTCTAAGGGATCGCGGTCACCCGCGTCTCAGCCCAAACGTGGACACCCCTAGTGTTCTGGTTGATTTAAGTATAACAGGTTTCTGATTAACAGCAACGACACTCGGGTTAATGGGTAATCCGTTGTGCCGCTTCACCAACCACCCGCCACATCCGGTCGATCATCTTGTCGGACATAAATGGTTTCAAATAGAGTAACTGACTACCAGAACCGGCATGGTAACGGGTCTTTGGGCGCCGAGACAACGCTGCTCTGTCGGCCAACCGCGCGATGACCTGGGGCTTGCTGGAGAACTGTTTGACCGCCGCCAGAATCGCCACTGCGCGGTCCGCCGTTGGTTGGTACGGGCCCTTAGCAGAGGTCTCTTGCAAATGTTTCGTGGCAATGTCGGCCCACTCGGAGCGAATGGCCCCGGGTTCGATAACCACGGTGTGAATGTCCAATGGTTCCAGTTCCAAGCGTAACGCGTCAGAAAGGCCCTCTAAGGCAAACTTGGAAGCAACGTACCAACTAGCCAGCGGTTGGGCTATTTTGCCGTCAACCGAGGTAATATTGATAATGCGACCGGCATGTTGCTGCCGCATCATCGGCAGCACCGACTGGATCAACCGGGCCGCCCCAAATAAGTTCACGTCAAATTGGTCTTGCGCCTGTTCCAAGGGAACGTCTTCTAGCGCCCCCATCAGGCCGTAACCAGCGTTGTTGACCAGGATGTCCACCCGACCAGTCTCACTGACAATGCGGTCGACAACGTGTTCCACGCTGGCAGCGTCCGTGACATCTAACGGCAGTGTGGTAATCCCCAGGTCGTCCAGATCGTTCATCCGACTGACCCGCCGCGCCCCGGCGTAGACGATGACCCCGTTGCGGTGCAGACTGCGAGCAATGGCGTTACCGATTCCGGATGACGCACCAGTGACTAATGCAACTTTTCGTTGTGACATATGATTACCTCCTAATTTGACGGAATGACCAACTGTTTACGTTTATTATAGAATCCCCGGTATGCCAGGTAACAGGCCAAAACCGACCCAATACTGGTGGCTGACATCAACATGAAGACCACCATGATCTGATACTTGATAGCATGTACCGGGTCAACTCCAGCGAAAATCAACCCGGACATCATCCCCGGCAGACTCACGATTCCCATGGTCTTGGCGGAGTCAATCGTCGGCTGCATTCCCGTCTTAATGGAATCCCGCACGATGTCGCGTGACGCGTCCTTCAAGTCGGCGCCCAACGCCAATTTTTCCGTGACCGCCTGTCGCTCCAAGCGGAACTGCGAGTTGAGGTTGCGGTAACACAGACCAATGGCGACCATTGAGTTTGACGCAATCATCCCGGAAATGGGAATCATCTGCGACGGAATGAATTTGATAGCGCCGGACCACATCAGTACCCCCAGCGTCACGGCCGTGCTGGCCAGAATGGCGCCAATCGAAATTGGTAGTGCGTGTGGAATCCCATTGCTGCGCTGTTTAGCATTATAGCTGGCGTTAAAAATAATGATTAAAATCAGCGTGCTGGTCAGCCAAACGTTATCAACTTTGAAGACGTACTTCAACAGATACCCGACGATAAAGAGCTGCACGATGGCCCGCACCACGCCGATGATCATGTCACGGTCAATGCCTAATTTTTCTTTCCAACCGATGATGAGAGCGATGACCACCAGGCCCAGCGCCAGCATCAACGACTGATTATTGACTGCTAAATTCATTGGGCACCTCCCGCCACGATGCGGCCATTCTCAACCATCACTAACCGTTGCGCGTCGTCGATTTCCGACTGGTCGTGGGTGATGGCAATAATCGTTAGCTTATCTTCCTGATTAAAGTGCCGAATCATCTGCCAGACAAACGACTTATTTTCCGCGTCCAGCCCAGCCGTCACCTCATCCAAAATCAAGACTTCCGGATAGATCATGACGTTACGAAGCAGCGCCACCCGTTGCCGCTGACCACCGGAAAGGTCGATCACCGGTTTATCCAGGTCGCTGGCCGCTAAACCAACGTATTCCAGGGCATCGATGGCCCGTTGCTGGTCAAACGGCAACTGCCGAATCTGGTACGGAAAACTCAGATTATCCCGTACCGTTTGTCCGAACAAAGTCGGCTGCTGCACGCTGTAGGAAACGCGCCGCCGATACGCGATCGGGTCGTAGCTTTCGATGGGCTGCCCGTCAAACGTCAGCTTCCCTGCAGTTTTGCTTAAAAGTGAGGCAATGATTCGCACCAGAGTCGACTTCCCCCCGCCGGATGGACCGGCGATGGTGACCCACTCCTGTGCCTCGATGTCGAGGTCGATGCCGTTCAGAATTTGTTCGTCACCCGAACGGTAGCTGACCCCTTTCAATGAAATCAAACTCAATTATGTTGCCTCCTCTGATTTTCCGTTAATTACTTTGGTTCAGTCTGGTTTAATTGGCCGCCTCCGGCCGCCAGGGGTGATACCCGCTGTGGGGACCGCCTGCGGCCTGTGGTGCGGTCCTCCGGCTCGACTTGAAACCGCGCCCAAACCGCGCGTTTCCAAGCTCGTCCCGTGCTCTAACCTCGGAAAATTCACCGAGCTAAGACCACCGACACAGCAGCCACCACCCCTGTCGCCCTCCGGCTACGTTAAGTGACTCATGGCAGTGGTGGCGAAAATTCATGGACAACCTATCCCTCTCTATGTAGTCGAAATAGTCGCACCAACCAAAACCATTTAACCCCACCACGCCAATCACTTGGGAACCAAGCTGGTGAATGGTCAGTGTCAGCCGAGAGGTCGCAGCAGATGGGCTCAAGCGCCTCGTTATTCTTAGTGCCAGTGGTTTTCTGGCAGTTAGAATAAGACCAAGTTTTAAGACTCACGGGTTGGGTGAGGCTTAAAATTGTGTCGGCACCGTTCCAGCCCATCTGCTGCGACCGGCAAGGCGCAACCACCACCAAACTAGCTAGATACCAATATTGTACCTAAATCGACGGGACTTGCCTATGGAAACGGCTCCATTTTTAGGAAAAACGCCCCAACCCCCAGGAAGCGACAAAGTTTGTTATACTATTCAAGACCGTAACTGTTCGGTAGCAATTGAAGACACTTAACTAATGCGTTATAAAATAGGAGAAAATATGGCAAATTTTGATTCACGGAATCACCGCGGCACCTACAGTGACCGCAACGACCGGCACGAACACAGCGACCGGCGGAACCACTTTGACCGTAACGACCGGGGCCACAACGGCTTTCGGCGCAATGACAACCAACACGACCGCGGATTTAACGACCGCCAACGTGAAGCCCGGGAAAACCCAGGCGTCCAGGTCGAAATTGGTCAACGTTTCCCACTGACCATCAAGCGAATGGGTATCAACGGCGAGGGTATCGGCTATTACAAGCGGATGGCCGTTTTTGTTCCCGGCGCCTTGACCAATGAAGAAGCCGTGGTTGAAGTCACCAGCGTGGCGACCCGCTTTCTCCGAGCTAAAGTTCACCGCATCCGTAAGGCCAGCCCTCACCGGGTCGATCCCCGTGACAGCTACGCCGACGAAGTGGGTGGCTTTGAGCTAGAACACTTAGACTACCCAGAACAATTGAAATTTAAACGTGACATCGTGGCACAGTCCCTGGAACGTTACCAACCAGAAGGGTACCGGCACTATGATCTGCGGCCAACGCTGGGGATGGCTGACCCTTATGGTTATCGGAATAAGGCTCAGTTCCAAGTCCGCCGCAACGTCGAGGGCCAGATTGAAGCTGGTTTATACGCCGAACGCAGCCACGACTTGGTTGACTTAGCCACCTGTTCCGTCCAAATGCCCGTCACCATGACGGTTATGCGGGCCGTCGTTGCCATGTTACAGGACCTGGACATGCCGATCTACGATGAAGAAGCCGGTTCCGGAATCGTTAAGACACTGGTCGTTCGGGCCGCTGCCAACACCGATGACGTGCAACTCGTCTTCATCACCAACTCGCAAAAGCTCCCCCGCAAGCGGGAACTGTTGGAACGCATTGCGAAGGAATTGCCACAGGTAACCTCCGTTATGCAAAACGTTAATCCCGGCAAGACGTCACTGGTCTGGGGCGACGATACCCGCCATTTAGCTGGCGAAGAAACCATTACTGAAAAGCTCGACGGATTGGCCTTCAAGCTATCCGCCCGGGCCTTTCTCCAACTGAACCCTTCCCAAATGGAAGTTCTGTATGCCGAAGCTAAGAAGGCCCTCAACCTCCAACCGGGTGAATCCGTGGTCGACGCCTACTCCGGTATCGGCACGATTGGGCTGACTCTGGCCGACGTAGCCGAAGAAGTTCGGGGGATGGATGTCATCCCCGAAGCCGTAGAGGACGCTAACGAAAACGCTGCAGCCAACGGTATTACCAACGCCCACTACGAAGTCGGGACCGCTGAGGAACTCCTGCCAAAATGGGTCATGACCGGTTTCCGACCGGATGCCATCGTGGTGGATCCCCCACGCACCGGCTTGGACGGCACGTTGATCGACACAATTCTCGGTGTCCGGCCAGATAAACTCGTTTACATTTCCTGCAACCCATCGACATTGGCTAAGGACTTGGTTGAATTGACCCACGATTATCAGGTCGATTACATCCAATCCGTGGACATGATGCCCCAGACGGCACGGTGCGAAGCAGTGGTCAAACTAAGTCGGCGTCAATAGATTAATAGGCAGGGGCCACTTTTCGTGTTAGACTTTTATTTAACGAATTAGGAACGAAATTTTTAGAAAGTTGGCAAATGACATGCAAGATCCTTTCAAGGGCTTAAACAACGATGATGATGATCAAAATAACCAAAATGGTGACGGCCCTCAAGGATTCCCCTTGCCGCCCAACTACGCGACAGTCGTCAATCCTGAAACGGGCAACATGCGAATCGCCAAGGTTGGCTTCTCGTGGACAATGTTTCTCTTCCCACCGTTCCCAACGATTTTCCGGGCCGACTGGTACAACCTCCTGTGTATCTTAGGGGTTGAACTGGGGGCAGCGATGCTCATGGTGATGTACATTCCGGCAACGCAACTGGCGCAGTTCACTGCGACGGTGTGGCCATTTATCCAAGGAATCGTTTGGGGAACGTTGTACAACATGATGTACTTCAAACACTTGTTTAATAAGGGCTTCGTCCCAGCAGATGAACGGTCGCGGGACCTTTTGGCCCGGGCACATTACTGGTCCACGCCCAAAGAATAATTTCGTAAAAATTAAA
Source organism: Levilactobacillus tongjiangensis (assembly GCF_003946345.1). Classification (GTDB taxonomy): domain Bacteria; phylum Bacillota; class Bacilli; order Lactobacillales; family Lactobacillaceae; genus Levilactobacillus; species Levilactobacillus tongjiangensis. The sequence continues at coordinate 195,569 of NZ_RHNY01000001.1, read as the reverse complement.
AAAGAGTGGGGGCAAAAGGCGGTTAGTCAATGAGCATTAACGTCGATAGACGACTAATCCTGGTCTTGGATTGTTTGTCTATCGGGGTTAAGCGGAATTGACTGCCTGTTGTCGCACGTTTCGACTATTTACGTTCGGAGCACAAAAAGGGTTTGAGACTTTTGTCCCAAACCCTTTTTCGTTCAGTCCTGCATGGCGTAAATTCAAAAACCAGGGTAAATAAAAATCGTCCTCTAAACTTTGACAGGCGAAGAGACGATTTTTGTTTACTTCAACTGTCAGCCGTCTTTAACGGCTTCTACATTGGCGCGGGCAGTCAGATGCCTGCGCCTTTGTTGGTGCCAGTATACCACCGATTCACCCAGATTTCTTCACACACCCCTTCATATAATCCCATCAATATTAATTTAGCTAAATACTGATACGGAGGCGTTTGTCGTCGTAAAACCCTTCAGACCTGTTACACTGAATCTCGTAGAGAGTTAATGACGGTTGGCAAATCTAATTATAAGGGACTGGTGCCCATGACTTGAATAGTCGAGGCGTTTCACCATACCGCATGAAAGGAGGTTGTCTTGTCTTGGTTCGCTGTTACCTTACTTGATACGCTAATGACCTTAATTTTACTAGTCTCGCTTTGTACCTTACTGGTACGTCGCGTGACGAAGTTGATCAAGGCCATGGGGGGATTACGTAACGCATGGCGCAAATTTAAAAACCAGGGTAAATAAAAATCGTCCTCTAAACTTTGACGAGCGGAAGAGACGATTTTTGTTTACTTTCAACTGTCAGCCGTCTTTAACGGCATCTACATTGGCGCGGGCAGGCTAATGCCTGCGCCTTTGTTGGTGCCAGTATACCACAGGTACCGCTAACTCTGGTAAAAATGACTCGATCACTTCCCTTTCGTTCTCGTTAAATTATCTTACCAAATGTCAGAATTCTTAAAGAATCCTGTATTTACGGGCCGACTGATTGTTCCGACTCACCAATTCTGGTATCTTAGGGAAAACACGCCGAACCATTTAAGGAGAATCTTATGCAAACGACTCGACGCGATAGCCCACTGAAGCGCTTTTTTAAAGGCGTCATCATTGCTTTGGGCTTCATTTTACCCGGTGTTTCTGGCGGTGTCTTAGCCGCCATTCTAGGAATTTACGAACGCCTGCTAGGCTTCATGGCACACTTTAGAGAAAATTTTAAACGTGACTTTTGGTATTTTGTCCCCGTCGGCCTAGGCGGAATTGTGGGTATCGCCCTCCTTTCGGCCCCGCTAGAATACCTACTAGCACACTGGCAGGTCATTGTCCTCTGGGGATTTGCGGGGGCCATCGTGGGAACGTTACCGGCCCTGACACAAACGGCCAGTTCTCAGACGGCTCGCGATGGGGCCGACTACGCCTGGTTCTGGGGAACCCTGCTGATTAGTGGCGGACTCCTTTACTTTATGAGTGACCTCTTTGGCACCCTGCCCGCCAATTTTGGAGGGTTCATGATTGCTGGGGCTCTGATTGCCCTGGGGGTACTTGTGCCGGGACTCAGCCCGTCCAACTTGTTACTGATTCTAGGACTTTTCACGCCCATGCTCACTGGATTTAAAAACTTCGATATCCTAGGCGTCTACTTGCCCATTGCCTTGGGAGGAATCCTGGCCATGGCCCTCTTTTCCAAGAGCATGGACTACTTGATTCACCGATTTCATTCCCGTGTATACCATTTCATTTTGGGAATTGTCACCGCCAGTACCATCTTAATTTTGGTGCCCAATAGTCACGCCGCTGAAAGTATTTCATACGCTGGTGCCACCTGGCAAACGTTGATTCTCAGCGCCATCGCTTTAGCGGTCGGCACTGCCTTAGGCTACTGGATGAGCCAGTTGGAAGAAAAATACAAATAAATCAACGACTCCGCAAAAAAGCAACTCTTTTTTGCGGAGTTATTTAGTATCAGGGCGAGCATCACTCTGCGTACATCATACGTATTTGAATAACACGTATGATGCGCGTATAATCCAAGCCAGCAGGAGCGATTCAGTGAAGATAACTGCTAAACAAGTCATTGACCGACTGTATCAGGAAGGTTATCAAGAGACCCATGTTCGTGGCGACCACCATCGTTTCGCCGATAAACAGGGGCATAAGGTTTCTGTCTCCTATACACACCTCAAGGATGTCATTTTTCCAACGACCTATCGTTATATCAAGCAACAAGCTGACTGGCACTAGTCTCTCTAGGAGGTCCCTCATGAAAAAGCAACGCTTAGTCGTTTATCCCGCAATTTTGATTCCTGATAAGCACAATTCAACCGCCTATACCGTCACGTTTCCCGATGTTCCCAGTGCCATCACGCAAGGCATCGGCTTGGCCCCTGCTTTAAAACGAGCAGAGGAAGTTCTCGGACTCATGCTTTACGATGAATCAGATCTACCCGAGCCAACACCATTTCAACAAGTCACGGTAACTGAGCCCCATGGCTTTGCCACCCTGGTCGTAACCGACCTAGAAGAAACCAAGCGACGGGTAACTAAGACTACCGTCAAGAAAAATACAACCATTCCAGCCAACCTAGCCGCACTAGCTGAGGAGCAACACCTTAATTTCAGTGCGCTACTGACTAACGCCTTGAAAAAAGAACTCGACCGCTAAGATAATAATTACCAAATAGTCATGCAATCCAAATATATTTACTAGTACCCTAAAAGGGGCCCGCAACAATAACGTTACGGGTCCCTAGTTTTTGCTTCAATTAACGCAAAACTTCTTAGTCTTGATCCGGTTTAAATGCCCGGGTAGCGGCAACGGCCTGTTGCCAACCAGCGTACAACCGATTCCGGTGGTCCTCTTCCATGTTCGGTGTGAAGAGCCGACCTGCCGTCCGAATCTCTTTGACTTCATCCAGACTATCCCAGAAGCCGACGGCCAAGCCCGCCGCAATGGCAGCTCCCATCGCCGTGGTCTCTTCATCGGCCGCCCGTTGAACTGGCGTGTTGATGATGTCAGCCTGGAACTGCATCAGATAGCGGTTCCGTGAGGCCCCACCATCGGCCATTAACTCGGAAATTTGAATCCCAGTATCCTGTTTCATCGTCCGTAAGACATCCCGGGTTTGATAGGCAATTGACTGTAGCGTTGCCTTTACAAAGTCTTCCCGGTTAGTCCCCCGCGTCAGGCCAAAGACGGCCCCCTTAGCATCGGGATCCCAGTAAGGTGCCCCCAACCCGTTAAAGGAAGGAACCACGTAAACTTCATCGTCATCCGTAGAGGCCATGGCCGCTTGCCGAGACTCCGGTACACTACTGATAATTTGCATGCTTTCGTGTAACCAAGCTAGCGCCGTCCCGGCTACCAGGATCGACCCTTCAAGCGCGTAGGTCACCTTACCATCTAACTTATAGGCAATCGTCGTCAACAGATTATGTTCGGACAATTGCGGTTCGTGGCCGGTGTTCATCATGACGAAAGCCCCATCCCCGTAAGTGTTCTTCACGGTACCGGGGTCCAAGGCCAGTTGGCCCAACAGTGCGGCTGATTGGTCACCAATAATCCCAGCAATTGGGACTTCCACACCATAGAATTGGAAGTTCTGGGTAACCCCATAGACTTCAGAACTGGACTTCACTTCGGGCAACATGGCCGCTGGAATGTTCAACCATTTTAGAATATCTTGGTCCCACTGGAGGTCGTGAATGTTAAATAACATGGTCCGACTGGCGTTACTGTAGTCGGTCACGTGAATCTTGCCGCCTGATAATTTCCAGGCCAGCCAACTGTCGACCGTCCCAAATAACAGCTCGCCATCTTCAGCCCGCTTCTGAGCACCCGGCACATGGTCCAGAATCCACCGCACCTTGGTAGCACTAAAATAAGCATCTACGACCAATCCGGTCTTTTGTTTAATGGCTTCGGCCCGGCCCTCGGCCACTAGCTGTTTAGCGAGACTAGACGTCTGCTTACTTTGCCAGCCAATGGCGTGATAGATGGGTTCACCGGTCACTTTATCCCAAACGATCGTGGTTTCCCGTTGACTACTGATACCGATTGCCTGAATATTTTCTGGATGGATCGAAGCATCGATCAGTGCACTAGCAATGACCGACAGGACGCTGTTCCAGATTTCATTCGCATCGGATTCGACCCAGCCCGCATGGGGATAATATTGGGGAACTTCCTTGTATCCTTCAATCACCTTGCGACCCGTGTGATCAAAAATGAGCGCCCGGGTGCTACTCGTGCCTTGGTCGATTGCTAAGAGATATTTCTCCGGTTGTTTGAGTGCCATATGTAAATCTCCCTCCAAGTCTTTGCTTCGCGAACGGAAGCGGTTCCAAACTTAATGCACTTATCATAGCACGCTCGCTGATGTTGCGGCCAGAATTTGTTTCGCCCCACCGGTGGTTTGTGAATTTCTTAAGGTTTACAGCGTCAGTCGCTGCCCGGCCAAAAAGGACTGGGCGAAGTCTTCTTCGGACTTAACTTGCTTGCCAAACTCATCGATCAACGCGTGAAATTCTTGGTAGTCCGCCAATTCCAGTGAGAATCGGGCCAAGACTTGTTTCTGAAACGCCGGATAAGTCTTCGGCATGGTCGCTCCCAGCCACGCAAATAATCGCCGTGCATAGGTGTCGACCATGAACGTCCCGTGGTCGAGAGTGTACATCAAAATATAATCAGCCGTTTCGTTGCCGATGCCAGTGATTCCCAGCAGGTCGTGCCGTAAGCTGGCCCCATCCCGCTGCTTGAGTGCGACCAGGTCATCAGCAGCCTGACCAAGCCAGTCGGCCAAGGCTAAAATCGCGGCCCCCTTCCGCTGGTAGAACCCACTGGTCTTGATTAGTGGTACCAACGTCTCGGGCGTGAGTTGGCGGATTTGTGCGGGATCAAAGCCCGTTTCCCGTTTCAAATTGATCAGGGACGGCTCAACGTTTCGCCAGTTGGTGTTTTGTACCAGGATGGCGCCCAGCATGATTTACACCGGAGTTTCGGCCCACGGGGTCCCTGGTTTGAGCCACGGTTGCGGCCCCATCTGCTTCGCCATTGTGCGGTACAATTCTTCAATCGTCATTCCAACCGTCCTCCTAAAATTAAGGTTACAAAAAGGAGCTGAGCAGACGGCTCAACCCCTATGTCTCGTGTGCCAGTAGAAAACAGCGACTACTTAGCTCACGCTTGTTGCTTGTTGAACTAGTTACGCTTGATAACCAATCGAATATCGGCGTCGCCTTCAGGGTTCAATTCTTCTTGATAATCAAAGTCAGCACTCTGGAAGTATTTCTTGATTTCATTGTTCAATTCATCGACCGAGCGTACATCTTGTTCCTGCCGCTTCAACAAAAGCGTGTATTCCTTAGAATCCTCATCGACGTTTTCAAAGCTGTATTCCAACGCTTCGGAATTCAAAATTTCTTGAATCACTTGCCGTTCTGTCATCATGTCTACCTCGCTTAAATTTATTAGTCTACTACCTTACTATAGAATTAAATCCTTAATTTGTTAACTATTTCATCATATCTATTTTCTCGGCTTCGTGACAAATAACCGTGGGAGTGGGTATACTAGTCGATAAATAGCACTGAAAGGAAGCGACGCTATGCGCCCACGAATTGCCTTACCCGCCGACACACTCGACGAAGCAACCAACATTATCAACGAACGAAACGCGGCCTTCGCGCCCCGTCCCGTCATCGAAGCCATCGTGAAGGCTGGCGGGCTTCCCGTCATTTTGCCTAGCGTGGACCCCGAAGACGTTGCCGACTACCTGCCCCTTTTTGACGGCATTGCCTTCCTTGGCGGTTTTGACGTCGATCCCACCTTTTTCGGTCAGGAACCTCACCTGCGTTTGGGCAAAACCTACCGGAAGCGCGACCTCTTTGAAATTGAATTACTTAAGCAATCAGTCGCTGCCAACAAGGCCATCCTGGGTATCTGCCGGGGCCTCCAGTTGATCAACGTCGGCTTGGGCGGTACCTTGTATCAAGATCTCAGTGAAGACCCAACTGCTGAAATCAAACACAGTCAGGCCGCAGCAGGCAACCAACCCAGCCACCACATCACCGTTGTGCCCGGCAGTACGCTGGCCAAACTGACTGGTGTCCGTCCCTACGTGAACTCCCGACACCACCAGGCTGTTAACCAAGTGGCGCCATCCCTGGCGATTACGGCGCAAGCAGACGACGAGGTCATTGAAGCCTTGGAGTCCAGAAACAGCGACCAAATTGTCGCTGTGCAGTGGCACCCTGAAAACATGTACAAACACCACGAAGAGTCACGGCAAATTTTTGAAAACTTTGTGAACCGAGCCGCCGCTCGGACCCCGGAAGTGTAAAATTAACGTAAAGGTCTTTTACTTCCCTCGTCATTCGGCTAAACTAGAAAATAGACTAATGAAGAGGTGAACGGTAGTGGCGAAAATGAAGGACTTCGGGCAACGGATGCGTTTTTTGACGTTCTCCATTTTACTTAATTCCGCCGCTAACGCCCTCACCATCTCGACCAATCTCGGGAGTGCGGTGTGGACCGGTTCATCTGTGAACCTGGCAAACTGGATTCACGTGCCCCTAGGAACAACCATGTTCGTTTACGGGGTCGTCATCACCTTGATGAACCAGCTGTTGCTTGGGCGATTCGACCGCAAACGGTTCGTCTCCAACATTCTCTACATCATCCCCTTCAGTTACCTGGTCGAATGGATCGGGTACTTCTGGAACTGGGTGGGTGTGGGCAAGTTGAACCTGACGGGCCGGGTCATCGTTGACATCATTGGGCTGATTGGCGTGGCCTTCGCCGTGTCCATCTACCAGCGCTGTAACGTCATCATGCATCCCAATGACGACGTGGCCTACATCCTGCGTTTCCGGTTCCTACACGGTTCCGCCGTCATCGCGCAGTGGGCCAGCTACGTCCCACCGGTCACCATTATTATTTTGTCCTACATCTTCACTGGTGAGCTAAACGCCATCGGTTTCGGGACAATTTGGGCGCTAGTCACTCAAGGTATTGTTATGGCTTGGGCGGACTACCACGTCTTTCCGTCTTTAAAACATCACGTGGATGTCTAATTTTAATTGTTAAGGAGGTTCGAGCCAACTGGCTCGAACCTTTTTTGATGGCTGTAACCATTCTACTCACAACGGCTAAACCTGGTATTGTAGATTGACCTAGTCTGACTTAAGCTAGCAATGGACAAACTTTTAACTAATCAATTCAGCTACGGAAAGGTCGGCTACTTATGAATTCATTTGTCACTTGGTTCTTCATCGCTTGGGGGATCCTCTTAATCTGGACCAACCTACGCCAACCACGTAAAGGCTGGCAAATTTGGGTCGGCATCTTATTTTTGTTATTCGCTCTGGGCATGAATATCACCACCCACCATAAGCAAGCCAATCCCTTACCAGCGGGTGTTTCCAGTGGTAAGGCGGTCGTTCAACTGGCACTTAAGCAATCCAAACTAAGTTATGAACCCAAGATTGCCACGCAATTTGGCAATACTGACCTAAACGATACCGACCAGGTAAAGGTCAAGGTTAACCCCCGGACCAAACGTTACGTCTTTAATTACAGATTTCATCAGAAGAAGATTCCAGTCTACGCCGTTTACAGCAAGGTCCCAGCTGGTGGTGCCAACGCCTATCTGATTCCCGTCAAAAAATCCAGTAAAATTGCCAGCATCATGACCGACAGCAAGACGGCTAGCCGGCAGATCAAAACTAAATCAACGAAAAATTACAGCTATGAGGACTTGACCACGTGGATGCCCACCAACGCTTTCACTGGTACCGACTTTCCCCATCAAAAGGATTCAGGCGATTACAGCATCGTCTACAAATAAATGACTCGGCAACACTTAAGCAACTACAAAATCAAAAATGGCCTGGAATAAGCTCCCAGGCCATTTTTTCATATTCAAATCTATATTGCTGAAACGTGCGCTAGACGGCAGCTAGCTTCGCTTAACGCCCTCTAGCCCACTCTATTTTTTATTGGAAAACGTGTGCTAACTCGTCAAAGTTCACGGTACCCAAACCGGCAGCTTGATTGTAAGTCTTACCAGGCTGGCCCACGTAGAACAGATTACTGTTATTGGTCGTCGCATCCAGTTGGGTAAACGGTGACTCAGATGTTTGCGCCAAGGCATAGAGCTGCGGGTTCCACAGGCCCATCCGGTGCGTCCGACTTCCATTCATTAGAGCCGTCATGGCTGCAAACTGCGGTGCCACAACGCTGGTTCCCCCAATGACTTGCCAGCCATCACTGGAGGTGTAAGAATCATAGCCCGTAAGTGGGTCGGCATCGGCCACAACGTCTGGGAAGTTTCGACCACTCTGATGGCCTTGAATCAATTTAGGATTCAGCCGAGGCAAGCCACTAGCAGACAGGTACTGCCGGGCATTGTAAGTGTTGACCCCCGAAACCCCTTGTTGATACTTCGGTGTGCCATACAGCGTAGAAATCCCGCCGCCACTACCACTCTGCAGCGTATCCATGGCGTCCGAGTTTTCTTTAAAGAAGTCCGGATCACGATGGTACGCATTAAATAACGCATCGCCACCCCAAGTTCGTTCTTGCTTAACGGTGACGTGATTACCGTTCTGCAAGTCTCCAGAAAATGGCAACGTCGTTCCACCAGTCGCCGTGACCCACGGGTTGCTGGCTGGGAAGTTGGCGTAGATTCCCTCGTTTACGTCACCGTTAGCCGCTAGTTCTTCTCCGTAGGCACCACTGTCCCCAGAAGCCGCAAAGGTTGACACCCCTTGCGTCGCTCCCTGAGATAGTAGCGTGCTCATGATGCTTCCGTATAACGGCGTTAACAAGTGATACTTACTGAGACTCTGGAGAACACCTTCGGACAGGCCCCAGCTCAGAGAGAGGGTACTCGCCTTATTTTCACCAAAGGCGCTAGCAAAGGCGTTGATCCACCCAACATCACTAAGTGACGCGGTGTAGACCCGAATTTTGGCCTTCGGTGCCAGCGCGCCGGCCTGCTCGACATCCAGCGAAGTTTCGGCGTTACCTGGATCAACGTTTCCCCAAACATTCATCCCGCCAGTCGACTTCACACTGATGCGGTTGGCGGAAGTCGCAACACCCTCTTCTGACCAGAAATGAGTGATATCAGCCGTTTTCACCTTGCTAAAGCTAATGATACCAATGGTTTGACCCTGGCCCTGATTGTTGGCGGCCAAGTCTGTGGCATGATACTGCGAAAGAAAGTTCTTGGGCGCGCCATCCGCCGTCGGTCCATCGCTCGCCGTGCTCCCAGGTTCCGATAGACCCGTGAGTTTAACCAAATTGGTAATACCGATGACCGCTTCAATGGGTTGCGCCACGTTCTTTGGTAATCGCGGCGTCTTCTTAGAATATTGCAGTTTTTTGCCGTGATAGCTCGCCGTCTTTAGCTTAGTCGCGAACGTAGCATCAATCGCGGCAGCTGACCCCTTCAGCTGCATCACTAAGCCATCATTAAACGTGACGACCTTCAGATGCCGGGCCTTGAAGTAAGTTGTCAGGCGTTTGGTCGTGCTAGCTGATTGACCAAACTTAGACCGAAATGTGCTCGGTGTTAGGAATTGCTGAAATTGCGAATTCCCTGGCGTATTAACGGCTAAGGCTGTCGACGTTAGCTTGTTGGCGTTACGCGTCTTCAATACCAAGTCCAACGTCACCGTTTTCCCCTTAGCGACCTGTTTAACATTTTTAAGCCCAGTTAACGAGCTCTCCCGATATGGTGTGGCCAGCGACGTTGTCTGTGCTGCACTGGCTTGCGCGCCTGTAACCCCCAACAGCCCAACTACTAGGCTAGCCACAATTAAACGTATTTTCATGAATCCATCCCCTTCGTATGTTCATATTATACGCCGTTGGCCACAAAAAGAATGGGGAATTACTGGTTGGTTACCGATAAATTAGACGGGTTAACAAAGACGAATGCTACGACAGTTGTTGAGGCGCAGAACTAGTTGGTCGTCACTATTATCTCCCTCTTAATGTACGCCAAAAAAGGCCGTGTCATTCGACCCGGCCTACTGGTTCCTTATTTACATCAAACAGTTTCCAGGATAGATGGTCCTGCAACCCCGCCTAATCCAAGTCTCCCGTTAAAATAAACTGCTTAACTTCCTTCAACGTTCGTTTGGATTCTGGTAATTTATTCCACAAAATATAATCGTGAAGCATCGACTTCAACCGGCGGGCCTTGATGGGCGTTCCTTCAGCTGCTTTAAGTTTTTGCAGCAGCCGTTCATCATCGGCAGCTAGTAGTTCATTAGCACCAAAATACAATTGAATCGGTCCTAAATTATCAAAATTCCCATAGATGGGACTCACCAGCGGATCCGTCACTGGATGATCACCAGCGTACGCAAACCCAATTTTCTTTAACGTGGCTAGCGTTAAATATGGATCGTGCTTGGCAGCAGTCTTCAAATCCGGATTCATCATACTCAAGTCCGTCCACGGCGAAATCAAAATAGTCCCGGCAGGAAGCGGTTCTTGGTGTTCCTTCAGCTGTTGTAACAACGAAAGTGCCAAACCACCACCGGCAGAGTCACCCATTAAAAAGAATTGGTCGTCGGGATACTGGGCCCGCAAATAGCTATAACTATTCATCGCAAACACCAGCGTATCATCCACAGTTGCCTCCGGAACCAACGGATAATCTACATATGTGATTCTGAGGTTAGCTTGATCGACCAACGTTTCCATTAATTTACGGTGACTGTCGATTCCCTGCATGGTGTACGCCCCACCGTGAAATAGCAACACGTGTTGCGGTAATGGCGCACCCGAGGCCACGGTCAACAACCGCCCACCGAAGACCTCGCGTTCCTTAGTCACCATATTGGCTGGGAACTTTTCGGGGACTACGGCCCGGTTTTGCCGACTAGGCTGTAAAAACGCTTGCTGGATCTGTTGCTTAAGTTGACTATGCTGGGTCTTGAAAAGTAACCATTTCCCACGCAAACTCACGACTATCACCCTATCTTTTGCCTTCTACAATTCTCACTCTTAATTGACAGTATACAGCCTTTTTGCCGAAAACGCCCCTTCTTAAACCAATTGCTAGGTAATTTTCTGGAAAACCGGTAAAATAGAAAGGGTAACAACTTATGACTGAAAGGGTGGTAAAACGAATGACAGACAACCAACGAATTTTAAATGTGACTGGCGGTCGGAATTTTCGGGAGCTTGGCGGCTACCGGACGATTGACGGGCACACGGTCAAGTGGCACAAGTTGTTGCGGACCGCTGGGTTGGCTGAGCTCACCCCGGAAGATCAACAAATGCTAAGTAATTACGGTGTCGTGGCCGACGTCGATTTCCGTTCTAAGGACGAACAGGCTCAGTCGCCAGACCGCGTGCCAGCAGGCGTCACGTACCATTTTCTCCCGGTTTTCCCCGCAGATGACCAGACGGATGCTTCGGCCAGCGAGGCTGATTTACAGAAACGCTTTTCTAGTGATGGTCACGCTGGTCACGATCACATGGTCGACGTCTACCGCCAAATGGTGACCTTAGATTCAGCGCAGAGTGCTTACCACGACTTCTTTGCGACGTTACTGGCGAACGAGGATGACCAACAATCCGTGTTGTTCCACTGTACAGCTGGTAAGGACCGTACCGGGATGGGCGCCTTCTTTGTGTTGAGTGCGTTGGGAGTTGACCCCCAGACGATTCGTCAAGACTATCTGATGACGAATGAAACTTCAGCAGAGCACATTAAGCTGGTTACTACGGATGCCTTAAAGAAGGGCTACGGTGAGGCCTTTGCTTCGAACATTCGGGCCCTGTACTCCGTTAGCAACGATTACTTCGATGCTGCCAACAAAATTATCAATACGCAGTACGGTGGCACGCAAGACTACCTGAAGGATGTCTTAGGTTTATCCCACAGCGACTTAACTAATTTAAAACAACTTTATTTGGACGCCTAGTCCGTGCCAGACTAACCGTGTTAGCGGGCAGTCTGGTTTTTTAACAATAATTCGAAAGGACCTGATTAACGATGAAGAAAAAAACGCTGACCTGGACCCTCCCCCTACTTGGGATTGCGGCCACCTCATTGATTGCCAGCGAACGCTTATTCAGCTTTGCCTTTAAGCGGGTCAACTACGTTCCCGAAACTTCGGCTGACAAACAAAAATACGCTGACGCCTACTACGCGTATGTCGACTGGTTCCAACACGTCGACAAGGAAAAATGGTACCTGCACGAACATGACCCACAAAATCGGATGGTCGCAGAATACATTCCCGCTGAAACCCCCAGCGACAAGACTGTCATCATTTCTCACGGTTACAAGGGTAACGGTGAAACCATGGCGAACTTTGCCCAAATGTACCACCGTTTGGGCTTTAACGTCCTCTTACCAGACGACCGGGGCCACGGTGAGAGCGCCGGCAAGTACATTAGTTTTGGCTGGTTGGACCGACTGGACTACCTCCAATGGATTCAACAGGTCATCGACCGCGCCAACGCTGACGTGAAAATCCTTATGTTTGGTGTCAGCATGGGGGGCGCAACCATGGAAATGTTATCCGGTGAAAGTTTACCCCCACAAGTCAAAGAAATCATCGCTGACTGTGGGTACTCCAGCATTGAGGCTGAATTGACCTACCTGTTAAAACGGCAGTTCCACCTTCCAAAGTATCCAATCGAACCGTTAGTTAGCACCATTTCCAAGCGCCGGCTAGGCTACTATCTCGGCGATGTAACTGCTACCGACCAGCTGAAAAAGAACAAACGCCCCATCCTTTTCATTCACGGCGAAAAGGACGTCTACGTGCCGGTTGGTATGGCCTACGAAAATTACGCGGCTACACACGCGCCTAAGCAACTTTGGATTGTGAAAAACGCTTCACACGCCGAAAGTTTCTGGATCAATCCGACTCGTTATCAGCAACACGTTGAAGAATTTTTACAAACTTACTTCAACTAACTAAGTAACCTTAAGCCTAACTTAACGGTATTTGGGACGTATTCGAAGAATCTTCACACTTTATTTTTTCTTTACCAATTTATCAAAAAGTCGTCACGGCTTTTGACCTTTTCTATTCACAATCTCCGGGTATAGTAATAACCATAGTAATTAGCTAATAACTATTACTAATCAAAATCTATATCCAATCCCCTTTTAGATTCTCTCCCCCTAAGAGAATCATTCCCTGGTTAGGTTCCCTCAAGCCTAACCAACTCCTCTAAACTGCGTTCGCACCCCCCTTATGTGAACGCACTCCTCATGAAAAGAAATCGCACCGTTCTTCCCTAAGAACGGTGCGATTTTTTTGCGTTACGGTTCAAAAAAAGAAACGTCTCTACTTCGTTAACCCCAGTCGTTGAAAGATGAAATCAACCCGGCGTAAATGGTAGTGATAGTCAAAGGCATCGGCGATCTGTTCGGGAGTCAAGCGATCCGTAATTTCTGGCTTGGCTTCAACCAACGGCCGAAATTGCTTTTGTTCATCCCACGCCTGAGCTGTTAACGGCTGAACCAAATCATACGCGGCTTCACGACTCAGCCCTGATTCAATCAGTTTAAGCAACAACCGTTGACTGTAGATCAACCCATAGGTTCGTCCCATATTGGCTTTCATCGTTTCTGGAAAGACATCCAAGTTGCTGAGAATGCTGTTCATCCGATGCAGCATGTAATCCAACAACGTCGTACTTTCCGGTAAAATCATCCGTTCAGCAGATGAATGAGAAATATCTCGTTCATGCCAAAGGCTTACGTCTTCGTACGCGGTGACCATGGTACCTCGTAGCACCCGCGCCAATCCCGTAACGTTCTCCGAACCAATCGGATTGCGTTTGTGTGGCATAGCACTGGAGCCCTTCTGACCAGGGTTGAAATGTTCTTCCACTTCATGAATTTCCGAACGCTGCAAACTCCGAATCTCCGTCGCAATATTTTCAACACCGGTCCCAATCAGGGCCAACGTGGCAATATAATCGGCATGTAGATCTCGTGGCAACACCTGACTAGCAACTGGCTGCGCACTGATACCTAACTGGTCGCAAACGAACGCTTCAACTTCTGGTGGCACGTTAGCAAACGTCCCCACGGCCCCACTAATTTTCCCAGTCTCAACGGCCGCAGCAACCCGGTCAAACCGGTCTAGGTTGCGTTGCATTTCAGCGTAGAAACGAGCTAACTTTAACCCAAATGTCGTAGGTTCCGCTTGAATACCATGTGTCCGACCAATCATGACTGTCTCTTTATACTGAAGAGCTAATCGTTTTAACGTCGCGATGATGGCAACCAAGTCCTGACGTAAGACTGCATTAGCTTGCTTCAGTCGGTACCCCTGAGCCGTGTCGACCACGTCGGTACTCGTCACACCAAAGTGAATCCACTTACGTTCAGCGCCCAGGGACTCAGAAACATTACGCGTGAAGGCTACAATATCATGGTGGGTCACAGCTTCAATTTCAGCAATGCGCGCAACGTCAAATTTAGCATTCTCCCGGATTTTTTGAACATCTGCAACTGGCACTTCGCCTAACTGCGCCCAAGCTTCATCAATGGCAATTTCAACAGCTAACCAGGACTGGTATTGATTCTCAAGGGACCAGATTCTGCCCATCTCTGGTCGGGTATAGCGCTCTAACATAGTGTTTTCCTCCCGTGAATTCAGGTAAAACCCGAACATTAAAGACTTTATTCGTTTTTTCTCCACAGATAATCATATCACAGAATATCCCACTTTAGCTAGTTATTTCACCTTTATATCTTTATATAATTAGTTGTTTCCCTTAATTAAAAGAACTTTAACTTAACATAAATAAATAATTCTTCGTTTTTTGCTTGCTTTTCCCACCCGAACTTGATACACTTATTTCTGCTGGGCGTTCGGCCTAGCAAATAATAACGATGAGGTGTTTGCAATGTCATCAACAGTAGTAGTTGGTAGTCAATGGGGCGATGAAGGTAAAGGAAAGATCACGGATTTTCTGAGTGAGAAGGCTGATGTCATTGCCCGCTACCAAGGTGGTGACAATGCCGGTCATACCATCGTCTTTAATGGTCAGACGTTCAAGTTACGCTTGATTCCTTCAGGGATCTTCTACGCCGACAAGACTAGTGTGATTGGTAACGGTGTCGTCTTAAATCCAGAATCTTTAATTGAAGAACTGGCCTACCTTAACGAACATGGCGTCGCAACCGATAATTTACGAATCTCTAACCGTGCCCACGTCATCTTGCCTTATCACATCCTGTTAGATCAGGCGCAAGAAAAGGCCAAGGAAAACAAGATTGGGACTACGAACAAGGGTATCGGCCCTGCCTATATGGACAAGGCCGAACGAATTGGTATTCGGGTGGCCGACTTATTGGACCACGATATCTTTGCTGACAAGCTGCGCCAAAACTTAATCGAAAAGAACAATGTTTTAACCAAATTATATGATGAAGAACCTTTAGACTTTGACGAAGTCTTCAATAAATACTACGCCTTAGGGCAACAAATCAAAGGCCACGTTACCGACACTTCCGTTGTCATCAACGATGCCATCGACGCCGGTAAGAACGTCCTCTTTGAAGGTGCTCAAGGGGTCATGCTTGATATCGACCACGGAACGTACCCATTCGTCACATCATCCAACCCAGTTGCAGGTGGTGTTACCATCGGCTCCGGTGTTGGCCCTACCAAGATCGACCACGTTGTCGGTGTTTGCAAGGCTTACACATCCCGAGTTGGTGACGGCCCATTTCCAACTGAATTATTTGACGAAATTGGCGATACGATTCGCGAAGTTGGTCATGAATACGGAACGGTTACGAAACGGCCTCGCCGAATCGGCTGGTTCGATAGCGTTGTCCTTCGTCACGCCAAGCGGGTTTCCGGTTTAACTAGTCTTTCATTGAACTGTTTAGACGTTTTAACCGGGTTAAAGACCTTGAAGCTATGTACCGCTTACGAATTAAACGGCGAAACCATCTATCATTACCCAGCTAGTTTGGTCGACTTGGACGCTTGCCAACCAATCTACGAAGAATTCCCTGGCTGGACGGAAGATATCACCCACTGTCATTCCGTTGAGGAACTGCCCGTTAACGCACAAAACTACGTGAAGCGTTTGGCTGAATTAGTCGGCGTTGATCTGGCTACTCTTTCCGTCGGTCCTGACCGGGAACAAACCAACATCTTACAAGACGTCTGGAACGCCTAACCTAACTAAGTACAAGGAGTGACCCACATGCATCCTGCTGAAGTATTTGATTACGAAGACATCCAATTAATTCCCAATAAATGTATCATTGAAAGCCGTAGTGAAGCTGATACCAGCATTGAATTTGGCCCTCACCGGTTTAAAATTCCAGTAGTACCAGCCAACATGGAAACGGTAATCAATGAACCGCTGGCTATTTGGCTGGCGCAACACGATTACTTTTACGTGATGCACCGCTTCCAACCTGAAGAACGGCGCGGATTTATCGAACGGATGCATGAAAAATCACTCTTTGCATCCATTAGTGTTGGGGTCAAACCCGATGAACAAGCTTTCATTGAAGAGCTGGCCACCGCTAACTTGGTGCCAGAATACATTACCATCGACATTGCTCACGGCCACAGTGACGCCGTGATTCGCATGATTAAGCAAATCAAAACGCACCTGCCAGACAGCTTCGTTATTGCCGGTAACGTCGGCACCCCCGAAGCTGTCCGTGAACTGGAAAATGCTGGTGCCGACGCTACTAAAGTTGGTATTGGTCCTGGTAAGGCCTGCATCACGAAGCTCAAGACCGGCTTCGGGACCGGTGGTTGGCAACTAGCTGCCTTACGGCTATGTGCCAAAGCTGCCCGCAAGCCAATCATTGCCGACGGTGGTATCCGGTATAACGGGGACATCGCTAAGTCAGTTCGATTTGGCGCTAGCATGGTCATGATTGGTTCAATGCTGGCCGGTCACGAACAATCCCCTGATAGCTTACTGACCATCGACGGTCGGACCTTCAAGCAATACTGGGGTTCCGCCTCTGAGAAACAAAAGGGCGCCTACCGTAACGTCGAAGGTAAGCAAATGTTGGTCCCATTCCGTGGTGATATTGCGAACACGCTCAACGCTATGAAAGAGGACTTACAATCTTCTATTTCCTACGCGGGCGGTCGTAATCTCTTGGATATTCGAACGGTCGACTACGTCATCGTTAAGAGTTCCATCTTGAATGGCGATAGTTATTAATTAAACAAAAACACGCCGTGAAAATCAGGTAACCTGATTTTTACGACGTGTTTTTTCTATTCTAATAAAACTACCGAACAACTAATACCGAAACGGGTGCGTATTTGGCCATGTAGGCCGCCTGACTGCCAAAGTGTCGACTGACACCCTTCTTAGCAATCGATCCGACCACCAAAATATCTGGCTGCACCTGGGGAATCACATCCTTAACGATCGTTTCACCGGGCTCACCCTCCGCAATCATCATCCGCACATGCTTAACCCCGGCATCACGAGCCTGTTGCTGGTAACGTTGAATGTGCGCCTTCAATTCATCATATTCGCCATGAATGTAGTCATTGTCCAAAACTTGATAGACACTCATCGTTTCATTTTCTAGGACAGACACAATCACTAGCTCCGCCTCATCCCGAACTGCTTGATGAATCGCGTAATCAAATGCTAGTAAGGCGTCCGCCGAATCATCCACCCCAACTAAAATCCTTTTGAAAGTTGTTGGCATGTATCCTTCCCCCTACTCTGAATCCTTAGCTTTGGCTGCCGCCAACCGCCGATTACCGCGGTGTAAATCAACGACCGTCCACGTTAACAACGCCAACACTGCAAAAATCAAGCCGTACGCAATACTATTGGCAAGCAGCAGCTTGTCGCCCGTCACATTGCTCCCGAAAAAGCCTTGGACCTGGCCCGGCAAGCCTTCCATATTCAAAAACGTCAAACTAATGACGGAGAACCATCCCAGAATCTTTAGCCACCAGGAATTCTTGAACCGTTCCCCCATCTCTAACTTGCTATCCGTCATCATCAGCAACGGTAACATCGAGAAGGGCAACGCAAACGCCAGAAAAACTTGTGAGTTGTTCATTAAGTCGTTGAGGGCCTCGTGTTCAGCAATGTCGCTCTTCCCACTGGTCAACATGACACAGATCAAGACAGGAATTACGGATAATAGCCGGGTCACCAACCGCCGCAGCCACAATGGCATTCGCATGTGAACGAAACCCTCCATAATAACTTGCCCAGATAACGTCCCAGTAATTGTGGAATTTTGCCCGGAAGCTAGCAAGGCCACCGCGAACAGCGTAGATAAAACACCGGTCCGTGCAACGCTGCTCAATAACCCGTTGCTCATGGTACTGGTATCTGACAACGCGTGGAACAGCCCGAAGAACGAGGGGTCCTTGACTGCACCAGTCTTGAAGACCGCGACCCCCATGATTAGGAGTAAAGCATTGACGAAGAAAGCAAAGGTCAACTGAATATTTGAATCCAGTCCTGCAAATTTAACCGTCCGCGCCACATCGTCCTCATCATCATGATCGATCGACCGGGTTTGAGAAATAGCAGAATGCAAGTATAAGTTATGTGGCATGACGGTCGCACCAATGATGCCCAATGCTCCGTTCAACGGCGTCATCCCACTGACCTGCGTACCCGTGGAAAAAGTTTTAGTCGTTGGGATCAGTCCTTTGACCACCCCCAACCAGTCTGGCTTGGATAGTGCAACTTGATAAACGAAAACGAACAGAATCACCATGATCAAACAAACAACAATGGCTTCAATCTTGCGGAACCCCACCTTCGTTAAGAGTAAAAGCAACAGGACATCAAACACCGTGATAAAGACGGCAATGACCAATGGAATGTGAAAGAGTAGGTACAACGCAATTGCCGCGCCAATGACTTCAGCAATATCCGTCGCCATAATGGCTAACTCTGTGAGTAACCACAGAACTACCCCTAATGATTTACTGGTCCGCGCCCGAATAGCTTGGGCCAAATCCATCTGACTCACGATGCCAAGTTTAGCTGCCATGTACTGTAAGAGCATCGCAATCAAACTTGACATCAAGATGACAGACATCAACAAATATTGAAAGTTTTGACCACCAGTAATGGAAGTTGACCAGTTTCCAGGATCCATATACCCCACGGCAACCAACGCACCAGGTCCTGAATAAGCAAACAATGTTTTCCAGAATCCTAGATCTTTGGGAACCTTAACCGTGCCATTGATCTCTTCCAGCGACCGTCCGTTAGCATACTCAATCAGCTTGTGTTTCTTTTCCTTGTCCATCCAATCACTCCCCCTAACGACCCACCTTACCTGAGCCACGGCAAGTGTAAGGCTAGTCGCTCACGAAAAGTACCGTTTGCCGTCCCATTTGAAAATTTTTTCGGTGCCACCAAACAATCGGTCGCAAAAAGCCGGCCAGGCTGGACTTCCAGCTTGACCGACTTCGGATAAGTCATTTTACTTTCGTAATGTTTAACGGACTACCATAACCGAAATTTTGGCGTACTTGGCCATGTAGGCGGCCTGACTCCCAAAATGCCGGCTAACACCCTTCTTGGCAATCGAACCAATCACTAGTAAATCCGGTTCAACGTGAGGAATCACATTCTTCACGATTGTTTCACCAGGTTCCCCCTCAGCGATGATCACCTTAACCTTGGTAACGCCTGCCTCTTCAGCCTGTTGTTGATACGTTTTAACGTGTTCCTTCAGTGCATCCCGCTCCCCATGGATGTAATCACTGTCTAATGCTTGGTACACGTTCATTTCATCATTTTCCAAGACGGAGACAATGACCAGTTCAGCATCGTCCTTCTTTGCCTGGTGAATCGCGTAATCAAAGGCTAATAAGGCGTCCGCCGAATCATCGACCCCCACTAAAATCCGCTTAAAAGTCGTTGCCATCGCTTAGGCCTCCTCTTTCGTGGTTGCGTCCTGTTCAGCACGGAGCTGAGCGGCAACCCGCTTACTACCACGGTGTAACTCAAGAACCGTCCAGATCAACATAGCAATGATTGCAGCATCCAAGACATAGGCCAAATTGTTTGCGAAAACCTTTTGACCAGCTGTAATCGCATCTCCATAAAAGCCTTGAATGGACGCTGGCATATTAATCAGGTTCAGGTAGGTCAGGGCTAACACAGAAATCCAGCCTAGAATCTTGACCCACAGAGTGTTCTTGAACCGCTTACCCATTTCCAACTTGCTATCCGTCATTAGCAACAACGGCAGCATGGAGAAAGGTAACGCAAATGCCAGAAAGACTTGCGAGTTGTTCATTAAGTCGTTCAAAGCTTCGTGTTCAGCAATCGCACTCTTGCCACTCGTTAACATCACACAAATCAGAACTGGAATCACAGAAATCAATCGGGTGACTAACCGCCGTAACCACAGTGGCATCCGCATGTGAACGAAACCTTCCATGATAACTTGACCCGTCAAAGTCCCTGTGATAGTTGAGTTTTGCCCAGAAGCCAGTAAGGCAACGGCAAACAGTGTTGATAGAATTCCTGTTTTAGCTACTCCAGCCAGGACACCGTTACTCATGGTGCTCGTATCGGATAAGGCTTGGAACAGGCCGAAGAACGATGGGTCCTTCACGGAACCACTCTTGAACACAGCAACCCCCATGACCAACAGTAAAGCATTGACGAAGAAGGCTAAGGTCAACTGAATGTTGGAATCCCAGCTGGTGAACTTAACTGTACGTGCAACATCCTCTTCATCATTGTGGTCGATTTCCCGGGTTTGCGAAATCGCTGAATGCAGGTAAAGGTTATGTGGCATGACCGTGGCCCCAATAATTCCTAATGCCCCACTGATTGGGGTTTGACCACCAACCTGTGGTGTCGAAGAAATCGTCTTAGCGCTTGGCACTAAACCGCCAATCACGCCACCCCAATCGGGATTAGACAATGCCACTTCGTAGGCAAAGACCACTAAGATAACCAGAATCAGACAAACTACGATGGCTTCAATTTTCCGGAAACCAATCTTAGTCAGCAGTAATAATAGCAAAACATCTAATACCGTAATAAATACCGCAACAATCAATGGAATGTGGAAGAGCAGATACAGGGCAATCGCCGCCCCAATAACTTCCGCAATATCCGTGGCCATAATCGCAAATTCTGTCATGATCCATAAGACAATTCCCAAGGACTTACTTGTCCGGGCCCGAATAGCTTGGGCCAAATCCATCTGACTCACGATACCAAGTTTAGCCGCCATGTATTGCAACAACATCGCGATCAAACTTGAGATCAAGATAATCGACATTAATAGATATTGGAAATTTTGCCCACCAGTGATGGACGTTGACCAGTTACCTGGATCCATGTAACCAACCGCAACTAACGCGCCAGGCCCGGAATACATAAATAATGTTTTCCAGAACCCTTTCCCCTTGGGTACTTTAACCGTACCGTTAATCTCTTCAAGTGAGCGCCCGTTGGCGTACTCAATGAGTTTGTGCTTCTTTGGTGTATCACTCAAAACGAAGACCCCCTTCTATTTCCTACAAGACCCATTGTAACCCAATGTTTTGCTAAATCAAACACTTTTTTAGGGGCACTTAACTCTTTAATACGCCTAAGTTAATTTTAGCTTTAGTATTTTAAGCGCTTTCATCACTGCTAGTCCAGTCATCATTTCACTGACCAAAATACCCGAAGATTTATTCAAAAATAATTTTAAATCAGTGAAAGAATGCCCAGTCTACGGCATTTACTTTCTAAAAGTACGCACAATTAGTCACCAAAATTATGGTTAGAAAAAGATAACTTGCAACGACTGCCACTTACAGGTAAACTTTTAGTTGGAAAAACATTTTTTTAGGGGAGATTAACATTTTCTGGTCTTACTGGGGAGTTGATTAGATGCAACACCAGCGTCATTCATATTTAAAAATCATTGCTGAGTGCAGTTATGCTCGGCCACGAGTCAGCAACAAACAGATTCGCCACTTCGCCAATGTTTCACCCGCCACTGTGACTGAAACCACGCGACTACTACAACGTGACGAATTGGTCGACCGCCGTCGCTACACTGGGGTCACCCTCACCGACCGAGGGCGCCACCTCGCTTGCCAACTACTACATAACTACCGGCTTTGTGAGGTTTTCTTAACACAACAATTGAAATTGCCTTTATCAGAGGTTCCGGCTCAGGCCTGGGCCATGGCAGACACACTGACACCGGCAACCGCCGCTGCCCTTAATTCTTATCTTGGCCGACCAGAACGTAGCCCCTTTGGCGGCATTCTGGCGCCCTGTCACGTCCTGGATGACACCCATATCACCCGCCTCAGTGACGTGGTGACCGGCCAGCAAGTCATTTGTCAAAGTTACTTAGAAACAGCCGACTTGGTGGACTACCTGCAAGAGATTGCGTTGCCATTGGACGTTCCCGTGACAATTACCAAATGTGACCGTAACTTGAATCTGTTGTATTTGGAATTGCCACAACACCGGGAAATTACGCTAAACCTCAACGCCGCGGACTACATTTACACAAAAAAAATCCAACACCTCTAAGGTGCTGGATTTTTTTATAAAATTATTGATTAACGGCCATCAGCCGCCATCGTTGCCGCCGTAGCACTACTGTCTTCACTAGAAGGCAGGCGCTTCAACCCAATACCAGTGAAACCACTGAGGATGGAGAAGATTGGCGATAAGAGACTGAAGAAACAGAATGGCAGGTATGCCAACGTAGAAACGCCTAACGTGTTGGCAGCGAACACGGCGGCAACCCCCCATGGAACCAAGTAGTTGATAACGGTCCCACCATCTTCAAGGACCCGGCTCAAGGCCAAGTTGTCCAAGCCACGGTCGTTGAAGGTTTGTTTGAAGGCTTTCCCAGGTAAGATAACGGATAAGTACTGTTCACCAACGAAGACGTTCACGCCAATCCCAGACAGGATAGCAGCGGTAACTAATGAGCCAGAACTCTTCAGACGCTTAGCTAACGGTACCATGGCCGTTTGAATGATGTTGAACTTCATCAACAAACCACCTAAAGTCAACGTCAGGATAATCAGAGAAACAGTGGACATCATGGCGCTGATCCCACCACGAGTCAGCAAAGCATCTACACTAGCGTTACCAGTCTTAGAAACAAAGCCAGATTCAATCATTGTAGCGATACTACTCAGAGATGTTGAAGGCTTTTCAATAAAAATCATGACGATAGCCAAACCAATGTTGATCAACAAGGTTGCGATTGCAGGAACTTTCCGCCAAGCACAAACCAGCATAATAACTAATGGTAAAGCTGCCCACCAAGTAATACTAAAGTGGCCGTTTAACGTCGCCAACGTCGCATTGATTTTACCTAAAGCGTTGGTGTCAGAGGCACCGGTGCCCAGGATGAAGTACAGAACTAAGGAAACCAAGAAAGCGGGAATCGTGGACCACATCAGGTTCTTAATGTGGGCAAACAATTCAGATTCAGCGATGGCCGAAGCCAGGTTAGTTGAATCAGAAAGTGGTGACGTCTTATCACCGAAGATAGCACCGGAGATGATGGCCCCAGCAACTAAGGCTGGGTTGAAGCCCATCGTGGTCCCCATGCCGAAGAGGGCAATTCCGATAGTTGAGATGATGGTAAAGGCACTCCCAATGGACGTCCCGATAATAGCACAAACTAGGAATACGGAAGGAACGAACCACTGTGCAGAGATTAAATGAAACCCGAAGACCATCATAGAAGGAATGATTCCAGCGGCGATCCAAACACTGATCAACGCCCCGATTAAAATAAAGATGAAGATGGGAATAATACCGGTTTTAATTCCTTCAATAATGCCACCGTGAATGTCATCCCATTCAGCGCCACGAAGCTTGGCCCACAGAATGACTAACGCGATAACCAGTAACACGGGGGTCATTGGTGATAACCCGAATTTGATAACCCCAAAACCCATAATGACTAACATTGCTAATAAAATGGTAATGGCTTCGCCAAAATGTACTGACCGCCAATTTTTCTTTGGTTGTTCTTCTTTCATATCAAAACGCTCCTCTTTTTATCTTATCTTCGCCAAGTTATGTACAAAAAAATCGTCCCCGCTGCAACTATGCAACAGGGACGATTAGACTTAAACCGTGGTACCACCCAACTTGAGCCACTGGTTCTAGACCCAGCAACTCCACTCTCTAGATGGTAACGGCTCTAGTAATTATCCGCCTGGCGTACCAGGACATTCCACTGTATTTCGTCGTAATCACCCTGATCGGTTCGCAGCAACCACCGACTTTCTGACACACAGATGACACGCTACTTGGAAATGGAAATTAGCGTTCGTTATTTGATTGATTTGATAATAGCACGATGAGAAAACCTCGTCAACCTCTAATCTAATTTTTATTTAAATGAGGCTGGGTATTCGATCATCCCACCAACGTGAGCTAAAGCCCCAGCTGTCAACGGTTTGATCAAGTTGCTTCCCATCGGTACTGGCAGTGAATTATGAATTGAAAAATCTTCGGCCATCACGTAACCGCGACTCCCGTAGAAGTTCATATCCCCCACCACGCTGACCGCTGTAAATCCAGCTAGCCGGGCCCGAGTCTCTAATTCACTCAGTAATTGACTTCCGATGGCTTGGCCCTGTTGGTCAGGCGCCACGGCCAGGGGTGCTAAAGCCACGATAGTTGCATTGTGGCGACTTCCCCGGACAGTAACGGGGGTCAGTAACCCATGGCCGACCACCGTCGTTAAATCGGTCTTGGCGACCACTTCCAAGCTAGGTTGGTAGTCGTACGTTGCTCGCAATCGGTGTATCAGAGGTACCTCATCGCCGTCGCTTTCTTCAATAGCAGCGAAAGCACTCTTGACGATCTGGTCGACCTGTTCGTAGTCGGCCGGCTGAATCGTTTCAAAACTTAAACTCACTTTGTCTACCTCTCATTTCTTCGCGATTGACTTCATCATTGTTCTTGGTCTTGGGTTGGCTGCTTGGGTTGGCCGCCTTGCCGGGCGAGAAGAATAGGCTAGAACGCTGTGAACGCGATTTCGAGCCAAAGAGCGGTCTCGAAACTCGGTTCTGCCTAACCACGGAAAACCACCGTGCTAAGGCAGTGCCACGGCTGAGCCTATTTTTCTCGCCCTCACGGCTAACATCGACGTCAACCCAGCTATCTGGTCTAAGCTAACTTCAGCCGTGAGGGCGGGTCTGTAGGTGCTCAGCCATGAAATTTCTCTTAGCTGAGTGGTCTTCTCAGGTTAGAGAAAGGTCGGACTTTGAGACCGCTCTTTGGCTCAAAGCCGTGTCCATGGCGTTCCAGCACCTACAGACCCGCCCGGTAAGGCGCATATTACGCTCAAACTAGATAATACCGTGTTATTATACACGACTGGCGGGTAATGTCTAAACTTTCGGGGAAGATTTAACGAAATAGCTTGAATTTTCCCAACCAAACCACGTACACTAGGAGCACAAATCTAAACAGAACGAGGTGCTACATTTGACGCATAAACAGCGTTGGGCCGCTCTTTCCATCGGGCTTTATCTCATCTTTGTCGTGGCCGCAATCTTCATCGGGTTCCTCAACCCTAGTACCATTGGCCTAGAATGGACGATTTTTTGGTATTTCGTAGTTGCTGGACTCTGCTACTACTTCTATTTTAAAAATTTTAGTTACCGCGAAGTCGTCTATTACGCAAAAAAACTAGGTCTTCACAAGGAAGACCTAGTTGCATTGGTACCTAAACTTAAGGAGACTCAGGACGTTCCTGACCCAGATCATCCTCACTTCTTCAGTCCGTTTGCCCGGATACCCATTACGGTTGTAAACACATTAACCGATCAGTTGGCACCCCAGGCAACGGCCAAAGACATTCCACCGTACCGCTAATTACTTGCGGCTACTGTAGGTCTGTGACTTCTTTAACCAGGCGGCATCGTCTGGGTCTGGACCCACCCGTTTGCCGGCATCAAGGTTCGCAATGGCTCGCATTTCATCTTGATTCAATCCAAAGGCAAAGATATCGCGGTTCTGTTGAACCCGCGCCTCATGAATGGACTTTGGAATCACAATTTCTTCTCGTTGAACGTGCCAACGTAAAATGATTTGAGCAGCGCTAACGTCATGCGCAGCGGCTAATTCATTGATTACTGGATCACTCAAGGCGTTGTTGTTCCCACCACCAAGTGGACTCCAGGCTTCATGCAAGATGCCCTTGCTTTCAAGGTAAGCGTGCATCTCGTCTTGTTGGAAGTATGGGTGCGTTTCGATCTGGTCAACGACTGGCTTAACCGTCCCTGCTTTCAAAATCTCATCCATCTGCTTCTGATTGAAGTTAGACACCCCAATGTTCTTGATTTTACCTTCTTTGTAAAGGTCTTCCATTGCTTTCCAGCTGTCAACGTAACCAGGAGCTGGCCAATGGATCAAAAACATATCCAGGTAATCAAATCCTAAACGGTCCAACGTTGCTTGGAAGGCTGCCTTCGTCTCATCATAACCACGTTCACTGTTCCACAGCTTAGAGGTCACAAAGACGTCCTCACGCTTGAGGCCACTCTCACGAATAGCTTCACCGACCCACTGCTCATTGCCGTAGTATGCGGCCGTATCAATGTGACGGTACCCAGCTGCCAAAGCCCATTTAATCGCGTTCTTGGTATCTTCAGCGTTATCAACTTGGAAGACCCCTAAACCGAGTTGGGGAATCCGGTTGCCATTATTTAACGGTAATGCAGGAATATCATTATGCAAAATAAAAACCACCTTTCAGACTTAGTTCCACTCCTATCATACAATAGGTTGACTGATTTCGCGGTAAGAAAGGTTAAGAAATCTCCGAAATCAGCAGGAAAATTTTGTTCTGGCGGTGTTTTGCGGTATTATGAAGGGTGTGGTAGTTTGTCGTCTCGACGGCAAGCTTGTTTTTTCACACCGTTCTGGACATGGAGGTTTTTCAGTTGAACAACCAAGAACCAAAATCACGCGTACAACGGTATAACTTTAACCAGGGGTCAGATCAGCCCACTCGCAAACGGCCAAGGAAGCCGCGTCGCTGGTGGCCATGGATCATGACGTTATTAACGCTGGCTATTGCCATTTTGCTGGTCCTAGCCATTAACCACCACAACAATCCTTCTGGTGCCAGCACCGGTAACTCATCCAGTGTTAGTGCTTCCGTTGCGGCTCGATCCTCTTCTGTTTCGGAACAGTCCGCCTTTGAGAGCTTCAAGAAGCGCTACAGTCAATACGATGACAGTGGCCTTACCGTTACGCAAAAACAAAAATTACAGAATATTATTAACAACGAGTCAAACAACGCTGTTCAGACCCGTGAGCAAAAGCTACTGGATCAGGCACAAACGAAGAAGAGTTCTGCTAACAGCACATCTAGTGCGCCTAACAAAAACAGCAGTCACAACCCAACTTCGTTTGGCACGACCCACACTTTTTCGTCGGTCGCTGATGCACAGAACTGGGCCCAGGCCTCTAAGAACCAATGGCTTCAAGAAGGTTACAGCACTTACACCATCACCTCGGATGGTCAAGGTAATTACAATTTACAATTTGTTCATTAATCACGGTGACACGCCTCTTCCTAATGGGAGGGCGTGTTTTTTTTCGTCGTTTTTTCTAAGGAAGTAATCTTAGCTTGTAGCTGATTGACCTTCGTGGTCAGGGTGTCGATCTTCGTCAATAATTCCACCAAATCAGCCTGCTGCTGGGCTTCGTGGTCGGTGGCCAATTGTGTGGTCCGACTGGTAAAGAAGTCCATGATGGTGCTGGTCAACAACCCGATGAAGCCAACGCCACCGAACATCAGAAAGCTGGCAACAATCTTCCCAACCGCCGTGTGCGGCGTCTCATCCCCATATCCCACTGTCGTAGCCGTCGTAATCGCCCACCAAAGTGAATCGGCCAAACTTTGCTTCTCAGCCAGCGAGAAGAGAAAAGCACTCAGCACAATGATGGCCACACTGATTGAAAATAAATAGATAAATCCCGTTTTATAGATGAACCGATGGTAGGTCTTCGTCCATTTGCCCGCGATCCCTAATCGCCAAAAAAGGTGGTGGAACCGAATCAGCCGGACCAACCGACCTAGTCGAAAGAAAGCAAAAACCGGGTGTAGCGGAATAATCCCCAGCAAGTCAAAAGCTGACTGAATGAGAAAAATTTTACGATTCTTCGTCACAACTAACCGGACGAAATAATCAATGGCAAACACCACTAATAAGCCATTAGCAATCGTCAATTCAACCGCATGGCTTCCCAGTCGCAGAATCATTAGACTCACGTTGATTACCGACCAGAGTGTTAGCAGCGTCACGCCGGTATGATAAATAACTAATCCACGTTGTGCTCGTTTCGCCATCAGACTTACTGCCCCCCTTACCCAATTACTTTAAATATAATCAAATCGGTCAAAATTACCAGAAATTCGATGCAAGCTTAATCAGTTTGCTAGCTTCTATTCGTAATCTTAATAATTAGATACCTATCGCGGCCTCCGGTTGGCGGTTGGGTGCCCGCTGTGGGGACCGCCTAAAGCCACAGTGCGGTCTTTAGGCTCGACTTGAAACCTCGAAAGTTCATCGAGTTTCCAAGCTCGTCCCGTAGTATTAGCTGAGCTCACTCAGCTAATACTACTTTCACGGCTGGCACCCACCCCGCCAACCTCTGACTACACTGGTCTTTTCCAATCAATTTTGTGATTGCGCTCATCAAAAATAGGGCCGAGATCACCTCTCAGCCCTATTAACACATTACATTCACTTCAGTAGTACCCAGCAGTTCCTAGTCAACTGCCAACTACTCACCACGCAATTAATTAGTCCACCGCTGTCTTCAACGTCTCCTCAAAGAACGCTGGCACCAATGCCTCGTAGACCTCAACAGCCTGTAGGAACTCCGTAATGGAAATGTATTCATCAACTTGATGCGAGGTGTTACTCCCTGGACCAATTTCAATGCTGGTAAAGTCTGCCTTAGCCCGCAAGAACTCGGCCCCATCGTTGGCACCGCCAGAACCCACAATCTGCGTATCATGCCCGCAGACCTCATCACTAATTTGCTTGGCTAATTGTACCAGTGGGGCGTTGGGGTCACCCGGGATTGCTTCTTCAGGATAACTGTAACTCAATGCTAAATCTACATCAGGTTCTTCATTTAATTTTGCAATCAATGCTTCCAGCTCATCGTAAATCACCTGGTTGGGGTAAGCCGGAATCGTCCGCATGTTGGCCATCAGTTCAGCGTGGGCCGGAATCGAGTTGATCTGCTCACCACCAGAAATTAAATCAACGTTGTGCAGAAGACCACCTAAAACCGGATCCGTTTTAGTGTGTTTCGCCATGATTGGTCCCACCGCATTATAAAATTTCATCAGATTATCAATCGCATTGACACCCTTTTCTGGCCGCGCACTGTGACTAGCCTTGCCCGTGGACACGACCTTGTAGTCAATGACCCCCCGTGCCGTGTAGACCACATTATCTAAGCCGCTGGGCTCCGCAATCACCAAACCCGCCAGATGATCAGCATAACCCTCGTCCGTGAGTTTAGCCGCACCGTACTCCCCGGTCTCCTCGCCGACGGTCCCCATCAACCGGACGCTCCCTTTGAGCTGAACGCCCTGTTCCAAGAACTCCAGCAAAGTGATGACAATGGCTGCCAGGCCGCTCTTCATATCGGAAGCCCCCCGACCAAAAAGTTGGTCACCAACCACTTCACCAGCGAATGGCGCATGACTCCAAGCAGATTCATTCCCGGCCGATACTACGTCCATGTGCCCACAAAGTCCAAGCTGGGGACCTGCTGGATTACCAATCGTTACCACTAGATTATCTCGGTTCTGAGCAAACGGGACTTTCTCAATCTTGGCTTGTGGATATGGCGCAAATAAACTGGCAATGTAGTCGGCAACGTCGGTCTCGTGGTCATTTACTGAGGGAATCTGAATTAAATGCTGAAGAATTTCAACCTTTGCTTGGGGTGTCATACGAATCATCCTTTCTGAGTAGCGAACTAATTGTTTCTAATCATACGCTAATAATTCCGTAAATCAAGCTATTTTTGAAATTATATTAGATATATTCTTATTATACGGATAATTATACATTATTCATGAATATTCACAGTTTGCCAGTCGCCTGCGGTATAATGAAGGGAGTTAAGCGTCATCAATAGGAGGGATTTCATGCGAATTTTTGTGCCAACAGAAGACGGCTATTTAGCCGATGAATACAGTAAGCACGCCACTGGCGACGATGTGTATGCCGGTGACCCCGTCAAGTCATTTCCCATTAGTCTATCGAAAGTACCTAAGAAAACTAGCACCATTGCCTTAAACCTGATTGACTTCGATGCCGTTCCAGTCAGCGGTTTTCCCTGGATTCACTGGGTAGCCGCCAATTTCCCCGGAACCACCCGTGAAATCACGGCCGACGTGTCCCGGACAAACGCGATTCCTCACGTCCATGGCCGCAACAGTAATGCCGGTTCCCTGGTTGGCAATACGGATCCCGCTATCTTTCAAAACTACACGGGACCATTCCCACCAGATAAGGACCACGACTACAGCTTGACGGTCTATGCACTGAACACCAAACTAGACCTGGAGGACGGCTTCTGGCTCAACGACTTCCTTCATCAAATCAACGGCCACGTCCTGGATACAGCCACAATTACCTTAAAGGGCCGCGTCTAAACTACTATATAAAGAAGGCTAATTATGGAACAGAATTACTCACGAATCCTGGTTCCCCTTGATGGGTCCGTTCAAGCCGAACTGGCGCTTAAAAAGGCCGTGGACGTTGCGCAAAGAAACCACGCGCACGTTGACCTCCTGAACGTCTTACGTATCAACCACTACGGCTTTTACGCCAGTGGATCGATGCCTGGCGGTGTCATCCACGAACTCGCAGAAGACGCCCAGTCCTACCTGAACTCATTAGTGGAAACGACCAGTTCTGCCACTGGCTTCAAGGATATGGACATCCACGTGCGGTTCGGAAATCCCAAAACGGTGATCTCACATGAATTTGTACAAGACCACCACAATGACCTGATCATGCTGGGCGCTACCGGATTAAGCGCCATGGCCCGTGTCGTCGAAGGTTCCGTAACGGCCTACGTTAGTCGCATGGCTAAGGTCGATGTCTTTGTCGTTCGGACTAATGAACAGGGCGAACCCATCGATACCAAACGCGCCGCTGCCAAGAACGCCGAACAGCCTAAGCTTTCCTAGCTAAGTGGTTTGTCTCCGGTTGGCGGGGGCCGGCAACCTCCGACTATCCAAGTTTGACTTCAACTATTCACCAGCTTGTTTGCTAGCCCAATATGCGGAAGGCAACTTAGTTAAACGAAACAATTTAAGATCAACCTAAAAAGATTCCTCAGCCGACATGGCTGAGGAATCTTTATTTTATACTACACAGGCCCTCAAGAGCGCCACAACCACGGCCATCATTTAGACCAAGACTGAAGCGTCCCCACGATAGGCCCCACTTCTGGCCACCGGAGATAAGTACTTATTTCCGCCAAAATGTCGTACAGTCCGTCTTGTCCGCAATGTTAAAGGCAATGATTTGTTTTAGTAGGTCGTAATCCACGTCTTGGGTCCATTTAATCCGGCCAAATTTCTTGCCAGGATTGTAATGCGCCGCCGCAATCTGGTCAGCAAATTCTTCCATGACTGGCCCTTCCGGTGCAAATGCCATGTGGGGCTTGGCCACGCTGAAGCCAATAATAAACGTGCCGTGGTCTGTAAACATGGGCTGGTTCCACGCATACCGCTGTTCTAGCTGCGGGAAGGTCTCCTGGACCCAATTTAAAACGGTACGCACCCGTTCCTGATGCGCTTCATCTTCAATCTTCCCTAGGTACTCCTCAAACTCTGCAATCATCTAGTCACCCCTCAACATTCTCAAAAAGTTGCCCTCATTGTACCATGTTCTCTTAGTCGTTAGGTCAGTAAACTTTTACTTAAAACTAAGCAGAAGGCCTGCGATTTTAATCGCAAGATGAATGCCAGGACTTAACAACTTTTAAAACATACGTTCCCCTAAAAAGCCAAACATGGTATACTTAATCCAATCTACAGGGGAGGTATCTATTGGTTAAGCTGGGGCGCACAATCAAACTGAGACTCTATCCAGATACTGATCAGGCAGCCGCTTTTCTTGCAATGAGTCAAGAATATCAACGATTAGCTAATATTGTCAGTCAATGGATCTTTGACCATGAGTTTCAGTTAAGCTGGTTAAAAATCAATCACCAACTGTACAAACGATTTCGGCAGGAATCATCACTCAATAGTCAGATGGTCCAATCCGTTTTTCGGACGGTCTCAGCTCATTACAAAACTGTTCAGGACCAGATGAGACAGCACCCTTACCGTTACAAGAACGAAGAGAATAAGTGGATTCAGATTCCGAAAGATTTGACTTGGCTGGTAAAACCCATCCATTTTCGGCAACCACAGGCTGATTTGGTTCGTCAAAGTAATTACTCTTTTGTAGATAAAATGCAACAGCTCTCAATAACCACCCTAGGTAAACGGACTAAATTAAGCTTTACCGACAAGGGATTTGAAAAATACTTTACCGAGGACTGGAAGCTAGGTACCGCTAAGTTGGTCCACAATCGGGGTAAGTGGTTTTTGCATATCGGTATCACAAAGGAAACCAGTGATTTCAATCCCAAGGATAATCCTCAAATTGTGGGTGTTGACCGTGGCCTGCGCTTTCTAGCAACCGCCTTTGATAGTGAGGGAAAGACACTATTCTTTGATGGTAAAAAAATCTTACGTAAGCGGAAAAAGTTCCTAGAGACCCGTCGACAACTACAAAGAAAAGGTACCAAGTCTTCCAAGAAAAAACTGAAGCGACTGGCCCAACGAGAGAACCGCTGGATGACCGATGTGAATCATCGGCTAGCTAAGACACTCGTTGCAGCATATGGTTCACATACACTTTTTGTTTTGGAAGACTTAACCAATGTGACGTTTAACACCGATGACCTGCCTAAGTCCCTACGAAGCAGTCATCGTTCCTGGTCTTTCTTTCAACTAGAAACTTTCCTAACGTACAAGGCTCTGTCCATTCAGAGTACCGTTGTAAAGGTCAATCCAGCGTTCACCTCACAGCGCTGTCCCAGGTGTGGCCTGGTTGAGAAAACAAATCGCCATCACGAGACTCATGAGTATTGGTGTAAACAATGCCAGTATCGTTGTAACGATGACCGATTAGGAGCCATGAATATTGCAATGCTTGGTCAAGAATGGTTGAACGGTGTTAAACGACCAAAGATTAAGAAGCTAACAACTATTGGGTAGATCCTGATAGTTAAACGGGTAGCCGTCAATTACCCGATGATGTTGCCACTACGAGTAGGAGTGTCTAACTGGCACGTTGGACTACTGTGTCTGTGTCATCAGACACGTGAGCGACAAGCCTCTGAATTCATTCAGGGGCAATTGACGCTGTCCAACTATTACTACGGCCGAGAAGCCGTTAAGCAAAGCTGGATCGATGAATACTATCAAGTCATCTCACAAAACTACACCAACATTTCAAATTATCTGACTCGCGAGCTGAACTTCCCAGTTGCCAAACGTGAACAACTGAAGGCCCGCTACCTGGTCTCAACTGACGGCAAGAACACGCCTTACAGCTCGGCTTATACCACGACTAAGCCCAGTCCTAGCGTTCCCGCCACGCCAGCACCTAGCACACCTAAACCCGCAACTCCTGCACCAGTAACGAAACCGTCTACCGCTACGACCGTCACTGAAGCCGGCCAAGGCGACACCATCAAACCAGCGAAGAAAGCGAAAAAGACCGTTAAAATTACGGCTACTAAAAAACGCCACACCAAGTACATCTACCGGTTAAAGGGTCACAAAGTCTGGTTCAAGGACGCTCACCTCAAACACAGCAAGGGGAAGACTGCCAAATCAGCTAAAACTAAATGGCGGATCACTAAACAGGAAACCGTCAAAATTAATGGCAAGAAGGCCACGTATCTAAAAGTACAGGATAACCACCATCACACCGCGTGGATCTTGAAAAAATACGTCGTGAAGATTAAGCAGTAACTAGTCTAATCGTACAAATAAGGTCGGGACAAATAGTTGTCCCGACCTTATTTGTACAAAATGCGCGCTAATGGAATTGCATCCCACCATCAACTTCAATCGTTTGGCCAGTAATGTAGTTTGAGTCGGGACCAGCCAGGAAGGAGACCACGTTAGCAACGTCCTCAGGCTCTTCTAGCCGGCCTAACGCGATATCCTTGGCAAACGTCTGCATCCCCCATTCATCACTCTCACCGGCATTCTCGCCGACCTGATGGGCGATGTCAAACATCATTGGAGTCCTAACGATTCCCGGTGCGTACGCGTTGACGGTAATCCCCTCAGCCGCTAAGTCCCGAGCCGCCACCTGAGTAATCCCTCTGATAGCAAATTTAGTGCCACTGTACAGGGCTAAGTTAGGATTCCCCACCACCCCCGCTTGGGAGGACGCGGAGATTATTTTGCCACCATGACCTAGCTCACGGAACTTGATGTGTGCCGCCTGGATTCCCCAGAGAGCGCCACCAACATTGACCCGGTAGACCTTATCAAATTGTTCCGGGGTAATCGTGTCTATGGGAGTGGTTGGTCCGAGACCGGCGTTGTTGACCATCACGTTTAGGTCGCCAAATTCTTCGACAGCAGCGTCAACCGCCTTGAAGACACTTGCGCGGTCCGCAACGTTGGTCCGAATCGATCCCGCCCGACCACCAGCGGCTTCAATCTCTTCTTCCACTAAGTGTGCATTCTCTAAGTTCAAGTCTGCCAGCATAACCGCAAACCCGTCGTGCACCAGCCGCATGGCGATGGCTTTCCCGATTCCTTGACCGCCACCAGTAACCAGCGCTACCCGCTTTTTTTCTTCCATAACATTCACTCCTTAAGGTGAGTCTTTTTTGATACGACTGAACTTTAAGTGCTTAACGACTTAAACGGAAATCCTTTTATCCAAATAGACGTAGTTTGTTAACTAAACCTTGGTCGACTTCAGTGATTACGATTGCCGCCTCCGGTTGGCAAGGAGCGGACGGGCTGTGGGGACCGCTTTCGGCCTGAGGAGCGGTCCTTCAGCTCGACTCAAAGCCCCCGCCAAGTTCGCGCGGTCTCTGAGCTCGTCCCGTGCTGTAGGCCCGGGTAACCCCACCCGGACCAACACCACCGACACAGCCCGCCCACTCCCTGACAACCTCCAGCTATATTGATGTTAATCATTTAGATTGACTTGATAAATGCCCACTGATTTCACGTCTAGTTTCAATCAAAGTAATATCCCCCTTAATCAAATCAATCAGTAACCTCACCCCCAAAAACAAAAAAAGAAGCCACCCTCTCAGGAGTGACTTCAGTCTTTCACTTAAATTTAAATTATGCGCTGGGAAATTGATCAATCATAGCGTTATTGGCAATTTCTCAGGCACCACGTTCATTTACTTTTGTGCGGCGCTCAAGCTAGAAGCATCTTCGCCAGCCTTAGCACGTAAGGTGGCTTCGATATCTTCCAAGGAACGGTTCCGTGTTTCGAAGACTTTCTTTTGGACGAACCAGATGGAAACCAAGCAGAGAACACCATAACCGATGAACAAACTCCCAGTACCGAAGAAGTCCAACAGAGATGGGAAAGTTAAGGAAACAATCATGTTAGCAGTCCAGTTGATCACACTAGCAAATGAGTTCCCTAACCCACGAATGTTCAATGGGAAGACTTCACCAATCATAACCCACATTACGGGGCCCCAAGTTGCGGAGAAGAAGGCAATGTAGATGGTCAAGGCGATAACGGAAATAATCGCAGCAGTTTGAGAACCACCGGAGAACTTCATCCCAAGGCTCATCACGAACAGTGAGATGGCCATCCCAACGGCCCCAATGATCAGCATCTTCTTACGGTCAACCTTATCCATAATGGTTACGGCAACGGCAGTAACGATCACGTTAAAGATCCCGATACCAATGTGGGCTAACAGTGCGGCGGAAACCCCGAAACCAACATCCGTAAAGATGGTTGGTGCGTAGTACAGCACGGTGTTACATCCCATGACTTGTTGGAAAATTGCTAACCCAAAACCAATGGTCAATGAAGGACGAACCATCTTACTGAAGAGTTCCTTCCAGCCACCACTAACGATCTTGGCTGATTCTTCGATTTGGGCAACTTCCTTGTCAACTGCGGCTTGGTCATGCTTGTTCATGGTATCCAGCACCTCACGTGCTTCGGCCATGTGACCTGACTTAACCAAGAACCGAGGGCTTTCTGGCAGGACCAACCCACCAATGAACAACAGAGCAGCTGGAATAGCAGCGAACCCTAACATCCAACGCCAGCCGGTGTACATACCAGAGAAACTGTAGTTGGTGATGTAAGCCAACAGGATCCCAGTCATAACCATCAGTTGGAACAGACTAGAAACGGTCCCCCGCTTATCAGCAGGTGCCAATTCAGCCAGGTACGTTGGAATCAAAGCTGAAGCAGCCCCAACGGCCATCCCCAAGATGATCCGGGAAACGATCAGTGTCCAGAACTCTGGTGAGAAGGCAGATCCTAAAGCACCGACCAAGAAAATAATAGCTGAAAGCAGCAATAAATTCCGCCGACCAAAACGGTCAGAGGATGGTCCAATGATGGCGGCACCTAAGATGGCACCTAATAAGACGGCACTGACGACCCAGCCTTGTTGCCAAGACCCTAAATTCATTTGTTTCTGGATAAACAGAATTGCTCCTGAAATTACCCCGGTATCATACCCAAAGAGGAGACCCCCAAGGGCGCCGAAGAAGTAAACAAAGCCAGTTGAAACTTTTCGCATGTTCTTACTTCCTTTGACGGTTCGTCGCCGCATAATTTTTTTGCAATATGTAAGTTGGCACATTTAGCGTTGGCTGATTGCCACAACCAACTAGAAGCTATGATAGCACTTTCATCAAATTTTTGAAAGCGTTTCCTACGGAATTTCGTGAAGGTTTTCGCAATCAGGGTAAACGGTTTCACAGCACAATCTCGTGACTTTCCTTATAAACTCTATGTTTCTCACCACCAATGATAAATCCAAGTCACTTTAAAATTTTTTACAAAAAAACGAGAAAGCCATCCTCGCAGGAATGGCCCTCTCGCAATCAAAGGAAATACTTAACTTATTTCGCAGCGTTCAGGCTAGCTTCTTTTTCGTCCGCCTTAGCACGCAACGTTGCTTCGATATCTTCCAAAGAACGGTTCCGAGTTTCGAAGACCTTCTTTTGAACGAACCAGATAGAAGCAAAGCAGAGAATCCCGTAACCGATAAACAAACTACCAGTACCGAAGAAGTCTAACAGAGATGGGAAAGTTAAGGAAACGATCATGTTAGCGGTCCAGTTGATCACACTAGCAAAGGAGTTCCCTAACCCACGAATGTTCAGTGGGAAGACTTCACCAATCATAACCCACATTACGGGACCCCAGGTTGCGGAGAAGAAAGCAATGTAGATGGTCAAGGCGATAACGGAGATGATGGCTGCAGTTTGAGAACCACCGGAGAACTTCATCCCGAGACTCATAACGAACAGGGAAATCCCCATCCCAACGGCACCAATATTCAACATCTTCTTACGGTCGATCTTATCCATGATCATCACGGCAATCGCAGTAACGATCACGTTAAAGATCCCGATACCGATGTGGGCTAACAGGGCTGCGTTGACCCCGAAACCAACGTCAGTAAAGATAGTTGGTGCGTAGTACAGCACGGTGTTACATCCCATAACTTGTTGGAAAATAGCCAGACCAATACCAATCGTCAATGAAGGACGAACCATCAGGCCAAAGAGTTCTTTCCAGCCGCCGTTCTTCATCTTAGCTTGTTCTTCAATTTGTGCTAATTCTTTTTCAACAACGGGCGTATTGTGCTTGTTCATGGTGTCCAGAATTTGACGAGCGTGGTCACTGTGACCCGTTTTAACTAAGAAACGAGGACTTTCAGGTAAGATCAACCCACCTAAGAACAGGATTGCGGCAGGAATTGCGGCAAACCCTAACATCCAACGCCAGCCGGTGTAGAAGCCAGCAAAACCGTAGTTGGTGATGTAGGCTAACAGAATCCCGGTCATAACCATCAGTTGGAACAGACTGGACATCGTCCCCCGTTTGTCAGCGGGTGATAGTTCAGCTAAGTAAGTTGGAATCAAGGCTGAGGCAGCCCCAACGGCCATCCCGAGGACGACCCGTGAAATAATTAATGTCCAAAACTCTGGTGAGAACGCGGAACCCAAGGCCCCCACGAAGAAAATAATTGCTGATAATAGCAGTAACTTCCGCCGGCCATAACGGTCAGAGGATGGTCCGATGATGGCAGCCCCTAAAATGGCCCCCAACAGAACGGCACTAACGACCCAGCCTTGTTGCCAAGAACCCAGGTTCATCTGCTTTTGAATAAATAAAATGGCTCCGGAAATTACCCCGGTATCGTAACCGAATAGTAATCCACCCAAAGCCCCGAAGAAATAAACAAATCCGGTCGAAACTTTTCGCATAGATATCGCTCCTTATGCGGCTTTCGCCGTAAAATTCTAAAGTGGCAGTGTATGTGACGAAGTATAGCTGAAAATGTAAGTGTAAGTTGGTGTTTTTAACAGTTGTTGGTTGATTGGTTCAACCAACCATGTGCATATAATAACATGGTTTAAATCGTTTTGGAAGCGTTTTCTTGAGAAAATAAAAAAAACTCGGCATTTCGCCGGGTTTTCCTATCAGATTACTTGCATTTCAATGATAAAAAGCTTCTCGCTAGTTAAGTTCCTCGCGCCGGTAGTCCAGCAATTGCGCACTGATCGACTTGGTCTGTTGGTAGACCTGCTTGTAGATTTTGTGCATCTTAGCGTACTTTTTGGCGTTCTCAGGGTTTGGTTCATAAGCCTTACCGAAGTGCACGAAGGTTTCCGCACAGTCCTGCAGGGAGTCAAACCAGCCGAGACCGGTAGCCGCAATCATGGCGGCCCCCATCCCTGGGCCCTGTTCATTCGTCAGGCTGACAACTTTACGGTTAAAGATGTCGGCTTGAATTTGTAACCAGAGTGGACTCTTGGCCCCACCACCAATGGAAACGACCGTATCAAAGTCGCCGCCATTTTCTTCGTAGATGTCAAAGAGATCACGGAAGGAGAAGACGATACCCTCCAAAA
Organism: Levilactobacillus tongjiangensis; assembly: GCF_003946345.1. GTDB lineage: Bacteria > Bacillota > Bacilli > Lactobacillales > Lactobacillaceae > Levilactobacillus > Levilactobacillus tongjiangensis. The sequence continues at coordinate 156,391 of NZ_RHNY01000001.1, read as the reverse complement.
CGGCCCGTACGAAGTCGTAGCGCTTGTGAGTGCCATCGACCCCGGTAAAGCTTCCCCGGATATCAGCGTCGGCGTATGGTGCCCGTTCACCGACGATATAGGGCGTGTAGAGCAGACCATTGGCCCCAACGGTACTTTTAGCCGCACTGGCCACAAAGTCCGTGAAATCGGCTTCTGGAGCGAAAGTCTTCTTGAACCAGCTCAAAGAATAACCGGCTGCCAGAGTGACCCCCATAGAGTAGTACTTGTCGGGAATGGCGTGGTCTTCAAACTGCACGACACCGTGATAGTTCACGTCAGCCGTGTCTTCATACTTCAGAACAACCCCAGACGTCCCAATACTGGACAGAACCATGTTGGGATGCAGGATCCCGGCACCAACGGCACCAGCAGCGTTATCAGCGGCACCACCATAGACCTTAGTGGCCGTGGTCAAGCCAGAGAATTCGGCATAGGCCGGTGTAACCGTCCCAGCAAAATCAACGGACTTGATCAAAGGTGGGCACATGCTCATTGGGATATCAAAGGTATCACAAATTTTCTGGCTCCATTCACCCTTCGCAACGTCGAGGAGAACGGTCCCAGTCGCATCTGAATAGTCCATGGCCAGGTTACCTGTCATCCGATAACGCACGTAGTCTTTAGGCAGGACAAAGTACTTAGCCTTAGCCCAAATGTCAGGTTCGTTTTCTTTGACCCAAAGTAATTTCGTCAGCGTAAAGCCTTCGAGGGGTTGGTTCCCAGTGATGTCGACAAATTCGTCGCCCATCTTGGCTTCAATTTCTTCACGTTGTGGCGTGGTCCGCGTATCGTTCCACAAAATAGCGGGACGTAAAACTTTCTTATTTTCGTCAAGCAGAACCATCCCGTGCATTTGTCCAGAGTAACTCAGGCCTTCAATGTCAGCGGCATCTAAGTGATCGTTTAAAATCAACCGCACAATCGCCACCGTTGTTCCAGAAACCCAGTCCTCTGGGTTCTGTTCGTTATAGCCAGGCTTCTTTTGAATCAAATCATAGTCAAAACTTTCTTGGGCGACAATTTGCCCACTGTGGTCTAAGGCCGACACCTTAACGGCACTGGTCCCTAGGTCAACACCGAGTACATACTTCCCCATCGGTCATTCCTCCTAAATATTTTGCTTTATCGTTTAGTCTTTAGTCAGCGGGTTAGGTCGCTTCCGGTGGGGACGGGTCACGCTGTGGGGCAACCCCGGAAGCCACAAAGCGGTCTTCCGCGGCGACTTGGTGCCCCACCAGAACCGTGGGTCACCAAGTGCGGCCCATGTTCTAAGCGGCAAAAACCGCCACTAAGAACATCGACACTGCGTGACCCGTCCCCACCTCCAGCTAACTACTGGCAACATGCCGTTGCTAATACACTGGTGAATGGGCCTAGCCATCTATTCGTTTGGTTATCCTAATTATGTTAAAACAGTTATTATTTCAGATAAATTACGTGAGTAAATCTAACACTTTACAGACCTCTATCACTTAGAAAGCCTAACAAGAATATCACAGTCATGTGCCAGACATCGTTTTGCGTGGCCACCTCAACTATCTAGAGCCGGAGGCCGCCAGTTACTGCGCAGTGATGGTGGTGTTAGCTAGCTTAGACCACGGGCCACGAGGGAAACACGCGGGTTAGGCGGGGTTCTCTCGTGCCTTTTCAGACCGCACTTTGGCTGAAAAGGTTGCCCCACAGCGCAGTAGCTGGCGGCCGCAGGCGACACCACGTTAACCATAGTCACAAGCATAAAAATGGCGGACGAACACACCGTCCGTCCGCCATTCTATATGATATTTATTTTCGCAAAGTCCGAGATTACTTGCTCAGAGTGTCAATGATGTAATGGTTGATCGTATCCTTGACTTCTTCCAAGTGGTCAGAGTGCGTAGCAGCAATCAATTCTGATTGTGGCTTGTCGATAGCGTACTTTTCAAGGGACTTGAAGTCTGCCTTGCCGCTTTCGATATCAGCACCGATACCGGATTCGTATGAACTGTAACGGTCCTTCTTCAAGTTGTCTAAGAAGCCGTCTTCCTTCATAGCAACAGCAACCCGTAAGCCGGCAGCAAAGCTGTCCATACCTACGATGTGGCCGTAGAAGAGGTCTTCTGGGGCAAATGATGAACGACGAGGCTTAGCATCGAAGTTCAAACCACCGCGAGGGCCGATGCTGCCGTTTTCAACAACTTCGTACATTGCAGCAGTCGTTTCGTACAGGTTAGATGGGTATTCATCAATATCCCAGCCGATCAGCTTGTCGCCTTGGTTGGCATCCAATGAACCTAACAGACCTGCTTCACGGGCAGTCCGGATTTCGTGTTGGTAAGTGTGACCAGCTAAGTTAGCGTGGTTACCTTCCAAGTTCAACTTGAAGTCTTTGTCCAAACCATATTCCTTCATGAAGGCAATGGTGGTTGCGGCATCGAAGTCGTATTGGTGAGTCGTTGGTTCCTTAGGCTTTGGTTCGAGCAACATTTGTGCATCGAAGCCAATTTCGTTAGCGTAGTCCTTAGCCATGTGGAAGAACTTAGCAGCATGTTCTTGTTCTTCCTTCATGTTCGTGTTCCAGAGTGATTCGTAACCTTCACGGCCACCCCAGAAGACATAGTTTTCGGAGCCAACGCGCTTACCAATTTCCAAACTATGCTTCAATTGAGCGGCACAGTAAGCAAAGATGTCAGCGTATGGAGAAGTAGCAGCCCCTTCAACGAAGCGAGGGTTCGTGAACATGTTTGACGTGTTCCACAGAACCTTCATGCCACTCGTCTTTTGGTATTCGACGATCTTGTCAACGACTTTGTCCAAGTTAGCGTTGGTTTCACGTAAAGTGTCGCCTTCTGGAGCTAAGTCACGATCGTGGAAGCAAAGGTAATCTACACCTAATTTGTCGTAAAATTCAAATGCAGCATCAACCTTGGCTAAAGCCAAGTCCATTGGATCTGTGTACTTGTCGTAAGGACGTTGGGCAGTTCCATCACCGAATGGGTCAACCAAACGTTGATCGAATGTGTGCCAGTAAGCTACGGCAAACCGTAACCAATCCTTCATTTTCTTACCGCCAATAACTTCTTCTGGGTTGTAGTACTGGAACCCTAAGCCTGACTTTTTATCTGAGTGCCCGACGTATTGAATCTTGTCGATGCCTTTCCAATAACTTGTTTTAGTATCCATAATTAGTAAAACCCTCCTAGTTAGTTCGTTGCGACAACCAACTTACAAATCCTAGTATAACAGGGAACAATCTAAATGCAAGCGTTTTCGAAAACTTTTTCCAGAAAAATGATAGCGGTTGCGCTTAATCCTTGTGCTACCAACTATCCGCGTTCCAAAAGAATTTATCCCCAGTCTTTGGTGGCACCTACTTCCTCCCCCAACCAGCTTAGTTGGGCGATAAACTTAATAAACTGAAACCAGTCTGTGACGGGAAAAACCAGTGTCTGTGAAAATTGTCACATCCAAATTGGTGAATTTAAGAATTATTCTTCTTATAATGAAGGCAATTAATGGGTAAGGTCACAACTCATTTATCTGGGAGGGATATCTGATGGATTTACATATAAATCATCAATGGGGGCGCCATCTGCTCCCCCTGCTAATCGTCATTGGTTTACTGTGCACCTTTGGGGGAATCACCGTGACGACAACGACCAAAGCCTCAGCCGCTTCGCAGGTTACGCGCAAGGTCGACCCCAATGCCAAGGTCAGGGCCGCCGTGAAGAATTCAGTTACCTGGAACGCCGCTCACCAACAAAAAGCGCTGTTACCACAAACCAGTGACCAGATTGTTTCGCCCTGGTTAGGTATCGGCCTCTGCCTTATTGGAACGGGACTGATAGGCCGTCAACTGCGCCGCGTTAGAGAGCATGACTAACGAATTGCGATGCTTGCTAACTTCCCCAGCGAACTTAGTAAGCATTTTTCAGTTACTAAAGGTTGAAAGCACTGAAACACCCACTATACCTGGTACAACAAGAATTGGGTATTAGGATTTAGTCAGACATCGTGGGAAATTGTCGCCTTACCGTTCGCCAAATTTGGACTGGAACGCGGTGGGCAGGACGGGACAAGCCAAAAAGCGGTCTTGCCCCTCGCTTGAAGCCGCAAAACACGTCTTCAAGTCGCCATTTTCAAGAAACCCACTTGAAAATCCCACGGCTGAGTCCAAATTAGGCTCACTCTCGGCTATCTAGTGGAACGTGTTTGGAGACTGGCGTTTTTCCAGGCTTCAAACCGAGCTGAAGGACCGCCTTTCAGGCCGAAGGCGTTCCCCACAGCAGGCGTAATCTCTGACAGCCTCAGGTGGCTGGATGAGACTGAAGCCTATAATGCCTGACTATTCTTGGTTCGATAACGATTTACAAAATTTAACACTAGAACCAGTTGAAAGTCTGCCACTGCTAGCAATCATTTTTGTTCCTGATCAATGGCAACACTGTCTTTGGAAGTCATTTATCCTGAGGGGGAGTTTAAAATGTTTAAGGGTAACAACCAATCACGACACTACAAAATGTATAAAAACGGTCGTGCCTGGGTTTTCGCCAGTATTGTCACCGCTGGAATAGCAGTCACCTTTGGTGGAACACAAGCCAGTGCGGACACCACCGCTGATAACGACCAGTCAACCACCGCAGCTCAACCAGACCCATCAGCTCCAGAAACAACTGCCACAACGACCAAATTAAGACCCACTGCCAGCCAATCGACTGAGCCGACAATCGACCAGCAGGAGTCAAAACTAAAGGAAACACCAGCAATCCAACCCGCATCAACGTCAGCAGCGACCCCGACGCCAGTAGCCAAGTCCTCTGAAATAGCCGTACATACTCCTAAGACATCTGAACAAACACCCAACCCGGACAACATAACAACGCCGCCACTGGCGAAAAATCTTCAAATTAGTCGGCCAACCAGTCGTATGGCCCAGTTGCCAGCCTATTCCGCCCCTAAGGTCGCCGTGCCAAAGGCTGCCCCAGCTACCGCAGAAACGATTGACCAGTGGATGCCCAATAAAAAGCTGCAAAGTCTCGTGGCTGCTGCGCTCGGCAAGAACGCGGCTGCCCTGACCAAAGACGACCTGTTAAAATTGACCAAGCTCGAAGTTGGCCACATGAACATCGCTACCACCACCTCCAACGACGGGATTCATCCCTACTCTCTGCAGGGATTGGAATTCGCTACGAATCTAACGTATCTGGATTTATCTTGGAGTACCAACGATATGATGTTGTTAGGCTACGATTGAGGCGACATCACAGACATTTCGCCATTAAGTGCGCTAACTAAGCTAACTTATTTAGACCTCTCCAACAACCACGTCAGCGACGTTACCCCGTTAGCTAACCTGACCCAACTGAAAACACTAATTCTCAACGGCAATGGCGTTTACGATTTCTCTTCATTAGATTACAACCAATTCACCAATCTTGAATTTTCCGAACAACAAGCAACGCTGACGACCAACTACGTCGTGGACCCAGCTAACCCCACAATCACCATTCCGCAACTCGTCAAACTACCCAAGAACTTCTCGGGTAAGTTATCGATCGACATTCCATCCGATTACAACGACGACCAAATTTTGGAAACCATCTATCAGGATCACATGAACGGTGGCGGACTCATGCGCATGTACTACCGGGGTGGCCACATTAAAACTGACGCGGACGGCAACCCCACCACCAACGCCGATGGTAGCGTGACTTTTCTCGACTTACCTGACCAAGTTTCACCATCCAATTATGGGGTTTGGCCTGGTTTCACGGCTGTTCAAAACCCAGTCAAGTACTACTTGATTGAGGACTTCTCGGGCTCTGGCGAAGGCAAATTTATCACGATTCGCCTCTTCATTCCTTACGTCAACCCGCAACCGGCCGAGGCCATCACCCTGCACTACCAAGACAGCACCGGCAAGGCCATCAAGGACGATACGACCCTCCCCGCTGGGATGATCGGTGACGCCTACACGGTTCCCGCTGAAGACACAGTCATCGACGGTTACACACTCGTCCAAACAATTGGTGAAACGACTGGGACTTACGCGGACACCCCCATCGACATCACCTTCGTTTATGAAAAGCAGGCAACACCACCAGTTGTCACACCAACCACCCACTCCTCAGTGATCATCCACTACGTCGACCAACAAGGCCAACAACTCGCCACAGACAAAGTCCTGACCGGCGATACTGGCACCCCTTATCAAACCGCGCCACTAACCTTGTCCGGGTACACGTTGACTGCCACGCCAACCAACGCCACCGGGACGTTTGGCACGACAGATCTTGAGGTAACATATATTTACCGGGCCAATAAAACTGACGAGACCGGAAGTACCGGGGACACCGGTAACACCACTCGGCCTAAGAAGCCTAGTAAACCGGCCAAAAAACTAACTACGACCACGACTACGCCCACCCAAGTAGCCGCCCAGAATGGTGGTAACGCCGCCGGCATCATCAACAACCAGCGCGGGGGCAGCGCCGCCACGGTGGCTGGTCAAACCACCACCCTTTCCGCTAACGGTAACGCTAAGGTCGGCGCTACAATGCAGGACTCAGTTGCCTGGAATGCTGCCACTAAGCAGCAAAAAAGTGCATTACCACAAACCAGTGAATCAGCTTCCTCACCACTCATCGGAATCGCCCTCTTGCTCAGTTCTCTAATTGGATGGGGTATCTGGCGGAAACAAGACTAACTCATGATATAAAAAAAGACGTGCAATTCTGCACGTCTTTTTACATGTCTAATTTTATTCGGCATCTGGCCGTTCAAAGTTTAATTCAAAGTGATCCAGACCTAACACCCGGTGGGTAATCAGTGAGCAACCACCTAATACCGTGGCTAAACGGGCATTCTTTGTTAACTCAATACTCATTTCTACCTGTGCTAAGTTCGCAAAAATGGCACGAATCTGGGTCAATAGCTCTGGCAACTCTTCAACCAACGGTGAGTTCAGGAAGAACGCATCAGGATCCAACGAACGCATCAAATTGTAGAGCATTCCCCCGATAGCGGCAGCAAAGTTAGCCAATGTCATCATCGTTTCCGGATCCCGTTCCCGATATAACTTCACGATGGCCGCTCGGTCCAAATTGTCGACGCCCTTCAAGTCCTCAATCCGTTGGATAATGGCGTCTTCTGAGCCAATATCTTCGGCGTGCACGGGATGTGGTGAATCCGCGGCATCCATCTGAATATCTGCGATGGTCTGACCGATTTCACCAGCATCCCCGTGTTCCCCACGGAAGAGGTCGCGGTGCAAGATAATCCCGGCACCGATCCCTCTGTGGATACTGACGGTCACCGTACTGTTGAGCTGGCGGGCACCGTTAAAGTCCCGTTCATAAATAGCGGACAGGTTGGCTTCGTTTTCCAAAACGACGGGCACCTGGTAGGCCGTGGAGAAGACCTGTTCCAGGTTTACCCCATCCATATCAATAAATGGTGACGTCTTCACTTGGTTGTTGAAGACGATCCCGTGAATGGAGAAGCAGATACCAAGTAGCCCATTACTGCTAGTATCTTCGCGTTGTAGATCCGTGATGTACTGATTGATGCGGTCGACCATTTCATGAATTGACTGGCCCTTGGTATCGATCCGGTCATACTTCCAGACACTCCCGTCGAGCCAAGTTGCGAGTGCGTGCAGGTGCCGGTAGCCCAGATCAAACGTCAACGTGTAGCCGTAGCTATTGTTGATCTCAACCAAGGTTGGTTTCCGCCCACCAGCGGTTGACGCCTCCCCCAAGCCTAGTTCTGTTAAGTAACCTTCGGCCATCAGGGTATTGTACAACGATGAGACCGTGGACTTATTCAGGTTAAGCTGGTGAGAAATTTCAATCCGCGAGGTGGGGTGATTGTTAAAAATCTGTTGCAGGACAAACTTCAGGTTCTGGTCATGCAACTGATTTCGATTCATACTACGTCGAACCATTTAAATTCCCTCCTCAAAAACGATAACCGTTCCTCATTGCCGCCCCAAGTTAGTCTTATTGAAAAACCAACCAACCGTTCAGTCACACGTCCGCGATTAAATCGACGTTGCAAGCGGTAACAATATTTTTCATCATGGTTCAGTGAACCAACTAACCCCAGTATCGCTTATGTACAATCAAAATTCAACCGTTTTACCGAAATTTGTTCCGTTTCCCCGGAAGTTGTTGGCTAATTTAGTTAACAATTGAAAGGAGCTGCCCGCAAATTTACTGGGCAGCTCCTTATTTTAGTCGTACATTAATTTTCTAATCAGTCGTTTGCAGGGTGGTAATCAACTGTGCCACTTTAGTCTGGATCTCATCGCGAACTTCTCGGAATACGTCGAGAACCTCCTCGGTGCTGCCCGTTGCCTGCGCCGGATCTGGAAGCGGCCAATGTAACTTTTTGACGGTTGGTGGTGTGACCGGGCAACGGTCACGGGCATCCCCACAGAGTGTCACGACAATATCGCTCTGATTGAGGTACTGGGGGTCAATTAACGTGGATTGTTGCTGCGAAATATCGATATCACACTCGGCCATGACCTTCACTGCTAACGGATTCAGGCCGTGTTGCTCCACCCCCGCACTAGCTACCTGCCAAGTCTTCGGTGCAAGCTGACGGGCAAACCCTTCTGCCATTTGACTCCGGCATGAATTACCCGTGCACAGAAAGTATAGTTGGGTCATCGATGAGACCTCCTCTAATTATTAAACAAATGATATTGGTGCTATTATTCTACACCTTTTCTTTGGAAAACCAGACTTTTAAATGTCGCTAGGTTTCCTACTGTACCAGTCTGTTACGCTACCCCCTAATTGCCAATTACGGTCTATTATGTTTATTATATCATCTGGCTAAGTATTAACCATTTTATAGCGGATTTATCCCTGACGGTAGAAAGTCATAGCTATTCCAACGGCTAGCCGCTATGATGAATCTTAACAGCTTCATTCCTGAAAAACTAGTCGGTCATTATCAAATGTAAACTCACAGGGGGTCAATCATCGATGGAGAACTACAAGAGTACCTGTATTAAATGTGGGAAACCTATTCCTTTAGGCGCCAACTTCTGCCATTACTGTCAAACGGCACAGGGCATCGATGCGTTCTCATATTCGCCAATAACCAACCACCCCGACCGCCCCTATAACGAAACGACTGCCCCAGACTTAGTCACATCTAGCGTCCTTTTTTGCCGGGACCTAGGCAATTTAACGGGACACATGGGCCGGGCTGACTTCTGGTGGTCGACCATTGGTATCAGCTTGGTAGAAATGGTGTTAGGCTTCTTAGCCATTATTAGCTTTGGCAGTTTTCGCCGCTTGGGTGAAGAGACGAGTCTCCTAACCGCCGCCCCATTGCTGATTTTGTTGGCCATTGTGATTGCCGGTAACATTACGGCCCAGGTTCGCCGCCTACACGATACCGGCCATAGTGGTCGTTTGTGGTTGATCAATTTGATTCCGTTGGGAAGTCTGATTTTCCTCCTTATTTTATGTGAACCTTCGCGCCAACAACACAATCGCTACATTCAAAAAACCGACAAGTAGTCGCCTGCCGGTTACCATTAATCTGATGAACGATGCTCTTGATGCCACCGCTTAATGTACGCCAATCGTTCCTTGAAGCGCCCCTCGCGCCCCTGTTCCGTGGGTTCATAGTACACATGGCCACGAAGTCCTGGCGGCATCGTCTCCATTTCAGTCAATTTATCCTTCGTGGAGTGAGCATACTCATAATCTTTGCCGTACCCTAGATCCTTCATCAATTTCGTTGGCGCGTTACGAATCTGCAGCGGAACCGGTTCATCACGGGTCTCTTTCACATCCTTCTTAGCAGCCAGCCGCGCCTTGTATAGCGCATTCGACTTGGGAGCCAAGGACAAGTAACTCACGGCCTCGACTAAATGGACGTCACACTCTGGCATTCCTAAGAACTGACAAGCTTGAAAGACGTTCACCGCAATGTTCAGTGCGTTCGTGTCCGCAAGACCGATATCCTCACTGGCAAACCGCACTAACCGGCGGGCAATATACAACGGATCTTCGCCGCCCTCTAACATCCGGGACAACCAATAAATCGCCGCATCGACGTCAGAATTTCGCATCGATTTATGTAACGCCGAAATAATATTGTAGTGCTCCTCACCCGTTTTATCATATAGGACAAACTTTTGGCTGATCAGTTGCTTTAAATCATCCAGGGTGACCGTCACCTGATTGCCCTGTTTGTCCCCATTTAACACGGCCATTTCTAATGTGTTCAAGGCCGTTCGCGCATCTCCATTGGCAAATTCCGCAATGGCGTGTAACTCATCAGCACCAATCTTAACCTGAACGTCAAACCCGGCGGGATTCTTTAAAGCATTGGTTAATAACTCCTCAATATCAGTGGTCTCTAAGCCCTTTAAGACGAAGACCTTACACCGAGAAAGTAGCGCCGAATTGACCTCAAACGACGGATTTTCCGTGGTTGCACCAATTAGAATAATACTGCCGCGCTCCACATATGGAAGAAAGGCGTCCTGTTGTGCTTTATTAAACCGGTGAATTTCATCGACGAATACAATCGTCTGTTCCCCGATTTCACGGTCATCTTCTGCTTGGTGCATAATCTTCTTAATCTTACTGATACTGCTATCAACGGCACTAAAGCTCAAAAACTTCGCCTGTGTTTGGCGAGCAATAATTTCGGCCAACGTGGTCTTGCCGACACCAGGTGGTCCCCAAAAGATCATCGACGATACTTGATCATTTTCAATCAATTCTCGTAAAATCTTGCCAGTTCCCAACAAGTGCGTTTGGCCCACGAATTGGGCGAGAGTACGTGGTCGAACCCGACTGGCCAACGGCGTATTCTGCCGATTATTTGAAAACAACGATTCTTGTTCCACGAGAAGTCCCCCCTTTTATAGCCAATCATAACCCGTTTGGAACCGAAGAAAAAGCCCCGACCATCGGCCGCGACTTTTCTCAGATACATGACTACAGCCGGTTGCTTTCGGGAACCGTTCCCCGCTGGCTCGCCCAACGAAGACGCCCCCACAGCAGCCCAATGGCAAAACCAATGAAGGTTGGAACCAACCAGCCCAGACCAATGCTAGCAAACGGAATCACTCCGTGGTAAAGCGCCAACAAGCTCTGAATTGGACCAAAACTGGTGATAACTGCCGGTGAATTAGCCAGCATGTCTAAGATAGCTGGTAGAATTGTAAAGGCAATCGTTACCTTGTAGACAATTCCCGCATACGGCCGCTTGGAAACCGTCAGGGACAAGAAGATCAAAGCCAAGGACAGTGGGTACATCAGCATGAGAATTGGGAGTGACCAGCTGATAATGGTATCCAACCCGGCATTGGCCACGCAGAAGGAAAGAATCGTGGTGACCCGCAACCAAGTCCGGTAACTAATCTTAGAGAATAACTTGTGGAAATCCTGGGCGAAAGAAGAAATCAGGCCAATCGCGGTCGTCAACACACCCAACGTTACCAGAGCACCTAACAATAACGTCCCAACGTTGCTAAAGTAATGACCCACGATCTGGGAAAGAGCCACCCCACCGTTGGCGGAAAGCTTTAATTCACTCATGCTCATGGCGCCTAGCAGAACTAAACCAAAGTAAATGATAACTTCTAGTGAAATACTGAGAATCCCCGCCTTAGCGGTTAATTTCGTCAGGTCACGCCCCCGATATCCGAGACCACGAATTGCGTGAATTAAGGTAACGCTCAAGGCTAAGAGTGCCACAGCGTCCAATGTATTGTACCCTTCAAGCATGCCACCAATCGTGGCGTTGGCTTGGTAGGTCGCCGTTGGTGCTTGGGATAAATTCCCCATTGGTTTGATAAAGGCAATCAGAAAGATAATGGCAAGTAAGGCTAAGAAACCCACGTTCAGGTACTTCCCGACAATTTTGAGTAAGGCCCCCTGATGCATCGCTGCCAAGTACGCAATGGCGAAGAATAATCCGGTGAATAAGAGCATGCCCATCGTAGAGAAGCTTTTTGGAATAAAGGGTTCAACGGCCATTTGGTAAGCTGTCGCAGCCGTCCGGGGCGTTGCGAAGAATGGCCCAATGGTCAAGTGAACCAGAATCAAGAATATGGCGGCGTAGTGGCGGCCAACTGGGCGGGCAAGGTCTAGGAGGCCATCACTCTTGGTAACCACCACAGCCATGATAGCTAACAGTGGGAAAAGTGACCCCGAGATAGCGAATCCAAATGCGGCCATGAACCAGTTAGACCCAGCCATTTGTCCCAAGTGAACTGGAAAAATCAGGTTACCTGAGCCAAAGAACATGCCGAAGATTAAAGAACTGACGACGAGTAATTGCCCCATATTTTTCTTTGGTGTTGCTGCAAGTTCTTCCATAATTGATTCCTCCAGTTTCTATATTTTTTACTCTTGAACGTTAAAAAAGCCCTCTTCCCATACTGGGAAAAGGGCTCTACAAGTAGAACGGTACCACCTTTTTGTGGCCAATGATGCACCACACTCATCGCGGACGAACATCCGCTAGCCATGTAATGGTGGCACCCACGATGGCCTTATCAACCACCGAACTCAGAAGTAACTTTCACGCACCCTTGACGGTCACTTTCCACTTACCGTGACTCCCTAGGCATCGCTGGGCGTGCTACTTTTTTCCTCAACGTTTATTAAGTATTGATTTGTATTATAGTCACCATTTTCTTAAAATGCAATGATAAAATGAGAAAAAGATGAGATTTTTTATTTTATAGCTAATTGTTGTCGGGAACAGTCGACTGAGCGGCCCACCGAACGCGACCCCAAACAAAGCCGATGACGAAGCCCACCAGGGTTGGTACGATCCAGCCTAATCCCAGGCTAGCGAACGGTACGACCGCGTGATAAAAGTTAAGAACAGCAGCCACTGGTCCAAAGCCGGAAACAACGGCGGGAGCAGTGTTTAGCATATCTAAGACGGCGGGAACGGCCGCGAAGGCAATCGTCAGTTTGTAAACCAAACCGGCGTAAGGCCGCTTGGAAACTGTCAAAGAAACTAAGATCAAGGCTAAAGACAGTGGGTAGAGCAGCATCAGTACTGGTAAGGACCAAGCGATGATGGCGTTTAACCCAGCGTTCGCAACGACGAAGGAAACAAACGTCGTGACCCGTAGCCAGTTCAAGTAACTAACTTTCGGGAACAGCTTGTGGAAATCTTGAGCAAAGGACGTAACCAGTCCTAAGGCCGTTGTGAAGACCCCTAACGTGACTAGGACCCCTAAGAACAGAGTCCCAAAGTTACTAAAGTAGTGACCAACGATGGCGGATAAGGCCACCCCACCATTAGCGGAGAGTTTGAGTTGACTCATACTGAAAGCACCCAGCAGAACCAAGCCAAAGTAGATAGCGATTTCTAAGACGATACTCAACGTTCCGGCATGGGCGGTCAACTTAGTCAATTCACGATCCCGGTAACCCAGGCCACGAACAGCATGAACAAAGGTCACACTCAGAGCTAACAGGGCGACGGCATCAACGGTGTTGTACCCTTCCAACAGCCCACTGACTGTGGCATTGGCTTGGTAAGCGGCGGTTGGTGTATGTTGCAGGCTACCCATTGGATTGAAGAAAGCCACGACGAAGAGGACGGCTAACATGGCTAAGAAGAAAGCGTTCAAATACTTACCAACCACCTTGACTAAGCTGCTTTGATGAGTCGCTAGCACGTAAGCAGCAGCGAAGAACAGTCCCGTAAAGACTAACATCCCGACCGTGGTAAAGCGGGTAGGTAGGAATGGCTGAACGGCCATTTCATAGGCCGTCGCGGCAGTCCGGGGTGTTCCGAAGAACGGTCCGATGGTTAAGTGGACCAAGACCAGGAACAGGGCGGCGTAGTGGCGACCAACTGGCTTGGCTAGGTCGTACAGGCCATCACTCTTGGTGAAGACTACGGCCAAGATGGCCAGCAGTGGGAACAGCGAACCGGAGACGGCGAATCCGAGGGCGGCAACGAACCAGTTAGAACCGGCCATTTGCCCCAGATGTACGGGGAAAATGAGGTTCCCGGACCCAAAGAACATCCCGAAAATCAAGGAACTAACCACTAATAATTGTTTGAAACTTCTACGCGGTGCAACTGAACTATTTTCCATATTGAAACCTCCACTCATTTTCCCCTTAACGTTAAAAAGAGCCCTCTTCCCATACTGGGAAAAGGGCTCTACGAGTAGAACGGTACCACCTTTTTTGTGGTCGCATACGCCACCACACTCATCACGGACAAACATCCGCTAGCCAAGTAATGGTGGCAACCACGATAGCCTACTGATTCAGCATCGAACTCGGAAATGATTTTCACTTACGCTAAACGGTCACTTTCCACTAGACGTGACTCACTGGGCATCGCTGCGTTCGCTACTTTTTTCCTCAACGTTTTGAAGTATTTGATAGTTATTATAGCGAGCACAAGATTAAAAATCAATGATAAAATGGAGAAAGTTCTAATTTTTCTGAATTTAATGCGTAGTTAGTCTGTGAGAATGCGGGGTAAATTGGAATCTAAAATTTTAAAATAAGTAGTTTCATTTATGCTTACTTTCTTGTAATAATGCTGCCCGCAACTCATCATCCACTGCATAAATGTAGAGTCCGTGGACACCCCGCGTCAATAAAACGTTCAATTCATTTGGTAAGAGTTCATTGTCAACGTGCTTCTTCGTCCCATTCGGTAACGTCCGTTTACGGGTGGCGTTCACATTTTGACTAACCGAAGGATCGAAAACAATTTTTCCATTTCGATATTTCACGGAAGGCCCCAGGATAACACCGCTATAGTTTAAATCGAATCCTTGAATCGTATAGGTGGACCCAACCTCTCCAATTGTTTGATGTTGTTCCGCCCAGGCTAAATGTTTTGCCTGACCACGCTGATTCTGCGCCAAAGGTAACTGCAGATTCCAGGGCAATGACAGCTCCCCCACGGTTACCATATCTATCGCTTTATCTTTCAGCTTAAACGGCCAATCAAACGTCGCTAAAATCCGTGACAGTCCATGAGTTTCATCCTGTGATTTAGCCACGATTGCCTGATACATGGCTACCGGATCATCAAAAATTTTCAACTCATACTTGGAATCTTGGGGAATCTTAGTCACAACTCGCCGATCAATTAAGTTGCGAATCCATGTGGTTGTTGCCTCACTGGCATCCATCCGCAGTTGTTGCTTAAACTGAATCAAATTCCCTTGCTGCTTAACCTGGCTTTCCAGCTTCCGCACTTCACCCGGTGTCCAATAACCTTCCGTCTTCAACATTTGCTTAACGTCAAACACCGCTACTGTTAGCTTTGCCCGTGCCATGATGTCTTTCAGTTGGTTGTGGCCCCGATAGGATTGTTTTCCTTGTGTCCACAGTAAATGAGCTTCATCAACTAACACCACGTCGACCTGTTCATCGGGACTGTGATGGTTGATGAACGTTGTTGGTTTACTAACGTTAGCCACCTGCATCCCCAATTTTTCAGCGATGTTTTGATACACTTTGACCTGCTCATCATGGTTCACCAATAAGTAATTATTGGCCGTTTTAAACTCTGTGTAATTTAAATCTTCGCCCAGTTGCCACAACTGATAGAACAGTGTGCTCAACAGCACCGTCTTGCCAGAACCCGCTTCCCCTTCAACTAAAATCAGCTGATGATCTTCTTTGGACCTGAAAACCGTCTTAATTCGCCGCAAAATTCGATTACGCGCGTTATCTTGTTCCTTAGTCAACTCATGAAATGGCGATGCTTTAAATAACGCCGAATCCCGGACGATCTCTTCAATCGGAAATATATTCGGATTCACGCGATGTAACTTCCGCCAAATGGCCGAAAAAATTGGTCCCTTTTCATTCGCCGTATAGTACTTATTCTGTTGATTTTCTCGACGATTATTGAGTTTCTTTACGCTATCAACACCAGACATGTACAACATCATGTTGTTTTCAATATCCAGTGTGAGGGATTTATTGAAGTGAGGATGGCCAATCACCAGCAGCTGGGAGTCAGGACTATCTGCCAAATATTGCCAGTCTTTACGGACGTGAACATCGTCATTTAAATGCTGCTGCGTTCGCTGTTCAATGTCATTCGTTTCACCCACATAAACTTGATAAGCATTTGGTTTATCTTGATCATAGACGATATAGACCGTGGGATATTCTAGGAGCAGTTCAACGTGATTACCCGTGACCCGTTTTTTTATTTCATCTAGCCCAGTTTGGCTAAACGCCCCTTGTTCGACCACTGGTTTTGGTAGTTCTGACATCCCAATTCCCCCTAGTTCTTGTCAAACCGCCAATGGCGGCCCAAGTTAATTTCGTGTTTCTGTTGCACCAACTCGTTGGGAGTAACCCCCAACTGATCGCACATGTAGTACAAGTAAGTTAAGGCATCTGCCATTTCTAACTTCAAATCAGCGGTTTGCTGGTCGGAAATGGTAGTTTGCTGGTCATGCCACAAAAAAATCTCGTTAACCTCGGCAACCTCAACGGATAACGCCCGAGCTAGCGCCGGTAACGTATGGTATTTTTGCCAGCCCCGCTGATCCCGAAAATCTCGTAACTCTTGCATCACCTGTGAATAGTCTAAATCAGCCATGCTACCCCTCCTGAATTGCTCTATATTACCGTAAATTATACCATTTGCAAGATCTCCACGGTTGCCTATTTCATTTAGAAAATCTCTAACAACATCCTTTGGAGGTCTACTTTTAAACATACCTATGTGGCACTGCTTTCTCGTAATGAACACAATCAAATTGAAATCACAACTAAGGATGATTAACTCCACGACGAATAACCTTCAGGTCACTATTTATGACAACCTCTTATAAAATCCGCCCTAACCAAGCCCCTTTCATTGACCCAATAAGATACCGCGGGGTATGCTAGAAAATACCATTAAACACACACTAAACTAAGGAGGTGCACCATGTTTAATCGGCACAAAAAATTTCTTACCACATTACTATTGCTGTTCAGTATTTTCCTATTCTGGCGGGCACCGACCACTACTCACGCCGCCGTCAAGGCTTCCAAGTTGCCTAACCGTCAGGGAATCTTGATTGACCTCGGTCGGCACCCTCTAACCGAAAAATCTGTTAAATCAGTCATCCAAGCGGCTCGTGATCAAAAATTAAACTACGTGGTCCTGCACCTCAGTGATAACGAACACTTGAGCTTCCAGTCCACCTATCTCGGTAATAAGGCCGGTAAGAAGGTCCTTTCCAAGGCCGCATTAAAACGCTTGGTCACCTTTGCCAAGAAGAAACACATCCAGCTTGTCCCAGACGTTGATGCCCCTTCACATACCGGGGCCATCCTCCATCAGCTCAAGAAGAAACGGCCCAAGACCTATAAACAGGTCAAAATGGATAGCCATACCTTGGACTACACCAAGAAGCAATCCATCACCGTCGTCCAAAAGATCTACGGTGAGCTCGATACTATTTTCAAGAAGCAATCCTCGCGGGACTTTATCATCGGGGCCGACGAAGTGCCAGGGAACCCTGAGGCATACAAATCGCTGACCACCTTCATCAACCAACTCAATCGTTTCCAGAACAAGCGGGGCTTCACCACGACCATTTGGAACGACTCAATTTTGAAGAGTGAGCTTCCTCGGATAGATAAAAACATCGTCATCAACTACTGGTCCCAGGCAGGTAACCGTTCCGACAAGAAGACGCTAACCAATCGGCGAACACACCGAGTTTCCGTGAAGAACCTGGTGAACGCCAAGCGCCGCGTCGTTAACGCCAACAGCTACGCCACTTACTATCAACTAAAGCATATTGGCAATAAAACCAACGATAATTACTTTATCAATTACCTGCGTAACCATTACAAACCCACAATGTTTAACGAAATTACCTCTAAGAATAAAAACAGCCACCGGATCATGCAACCAAAGGTTAAAACCAGAGGAACGCTAGTCAGTCTGTGGGGTCATAACTCCTCCCACATTTCCACCAAAGCTATCGTGAAATTTATCCACCGCATTAAGATTCCGAAGTAAGTTAAACGGATCGCCGTTTCTAAAAAAGTCGGCGGTCCATTTTGTCACTTAGCCGTTTTATCTCACTGACTTGACTGCACGCCATCCAACCGATGGACTGTAGTGGCAACTTATAATCATGTACGCCTACCTCTCTTTCCAACATCTCTGGAGGTGCCACTATGGATCCAACCACTTTTGACCAAAAAATTGCTTACTTCAAACAAAATATGCCACCGCAATACCCGATTCTGTACACTTTAAAAATCATCGGGTCGAAGTGGCAGATTCCCATCCTCTGGCACCTGATGCTGGAAGACGGCCAACACTACAATCAGCTCAAACGGACCGTTGGCAACATCACCAACACCATGCTGACTAAGAGTCTCCGTGAGTTAGAGCGCGACGGCTTAGTCCGACGCCACAGCTATGAGACCGTGCCGCCCGCCGTGACCTATCCCCTCACCGATTCAGGTAAAAGCCTAGTCCTTACCATGAGCGAGCTCTTTGATTGGGGCAAGACCTTGGAAGCGCAATACGGTATTTCCACCACACCCCTATCAAATCGTGAAGAGTCCTAGCGCAGTTAGCAACATCTAGCTAGCATTTCTTGCGGAACACTACTACCCACGAAGAGCCCTGGTTTCCGGCATTCACCATAAACCCGAAAATCAAGATAGCCCAAATCGCCATCATTTTAACAATTTATTTGTTAATCAGCGAAACCGTTATCCCCATTTATGGTATGCTTAAAAGGAAACTAGAACATCACAATGATTGGGTGATTCTATGGACCTACTTGAGAACTTTTTCCAGGATATTTTTAACATTAAATCAGTAATTATGGCCTTAATTACCGTCGGCCTCATCACACTCATGATGATTATGACCTACATTTTGGCACAACGTACCATTAGACTTTCCCGGCCCTACACCATCATCGTCGATTTACTTGAAGCCGGTGTGGTCGTCGGTGGGGTCGTGGTCTTAAGACAAACCTTCCTCGTCCTAAACGGTGGGAGCGTTCTAAGCTGGGGGTACGCCATTGCCCAGTTAATGGTCCTGCTATTTAGCCTATACGCCATGCAGACCGTCGCCGTAACCGTAGTCAACCTGGCAATGCCACTGGTTTTCTACGGTGCCTCCCTGCGTTTAGGTGCTAGTCCACAAAGATGGTGGCTATTTGCCACGATGACGGTGATTTTGTTTGGCGTCATTATTTATATCAGCCGCCATCAAACACTAGCTTTAGACTCGGAATGGCACTTTTTGCTTCTACAATTATTATACGGACTAACCTGGTGCTTGATCATCTGGTCGGTACGGCCCTATCATCCGTTCTACATGGTCAACGTGCTGGTCATCTTCATCCTGTATATGTGGATCATTCGATTCTTCGTGACGCGCATCAATCAAGTCATTAATCATTTTGCCCGCTTGAGTCAGGCCGCTAATTACGATGAATTGACTGGTGTTCGTAACCGGGCCAACTTTGATACCACAACGGTAGGGGTCTTTGGCGTTTACCGTCGCCACCCCACTAAGCCCATTACCATGGCGATGTTTGATATCGATCACTTTAAATATTTCAACGATGAATACGGCCACTTAGCGGGGGACGCCGTCCTTAAACACGTGGCCCAGCACTTCAACCAGGAGTTGGTGCGCCAAACACCCCACGGCGAACTATTTCGCTATGGTGGCGAAGAATTTGTCATCATCTTTGAAGACACCTCGCCGGCCGACGCGCAAATTGCCGTCACGGCCATCCGAGAAACCTTAAAACAGCACCCCGTCCACCTAGACAACCAGAAACTTACGGTGACGGTCTCCATTGGTATTTCAGCCTTACAACCAACCGATATAAATTTTGACAGTTGGTTTAAACGCGTCGACCACTACCTTTATCTATCCAAGCAGAGTGGCCGGAACCGCATGACGGTTGAAGGTCAGACTCGGCAATTATAAATTAGATAAGCACGAACACAGGGTTTGGGACAAAAGTCTCAAACCCTGTTCGTGTGCGAAAAGGCCGTCAACATTTTGACACCTACTGCTTGGCTTAAGTCGGCTCTGAAGTTACAAAATTTAAATAAAGTAACTTAGCAGGCTAACTGTGGTAGAATTAGAAAAAAGATTAAGAAGGTGACCCTATGTCCCGTGTAACCAACGACAGTATTATTCAAACAGTCGGAGACCTACTAAAAGATGGGGAAACGGTGACCTTATCCAAGGTCGCACAGAAACTAAATATTACCCACCCCGCGCTCTATAAACATTTCAAAAATAAAGATGAACTGTGGACGGCCGTCCTGATCAATTGGTTTAACAGTGAAGTTTTTCAAAAAATTGATCTCACCACCGATTCCGACCCTAAACTTGTGTTGAAGAACTGGCTTTGGCAGTTCATAAATCTCAAAAGACAAATCGCCAATACTGATGCCAAAATGTTCGCTCTAAACACCAAATATATTGATGAGCGACCCCTCGTCCTAAGAGACATGCTCCAAGATTCCTATGCCAAAATCAACACAATTATGGACTATGACCCGCAGAATAATTTGAAGGCCGAAGCCATCATGTCAGCCTTTGCCGTTTTTACCGCACCCAGTTTCAAGGAAACTTGGAACTCTCCCGACTATGAAGAACGGTTTAATGCTATTTGGATGTTAATTGAGCCAAGCCTTTAACTAAAATAATAGTTCCCCTGAGCTGGCGTCTTGTCGGCTTAGGGGAACTATTATTTTAATTGCCTATTTCGCAGTTAAATCATGTACCAGTTGGCGATTATGACTCCCCTGCAAGACCAATGCGGCAAGCAGGCTCAGCCCCGCAATCAACGTAATAATCAATAACTGATCATGGTAACTCGTCGAGAAATTATGAACCCCACTGGTCAGGGCAACAACGATTGAGATACCAACCGACTGGCCAAATTGATGGACTGTGTTCACCACTCCGGAGGCCGCGCCAGCAATTTCAGGATCAGTATTGGCGACCCCCTCTACCGTGAGCGGACTGAGTATCAGCCCCTGACCAACCCCAAAGATGACCATCGGCACAGCAACCGCGACCCAGTAACCACGGTCCATCCCCAGGACTGCCGTCAGTAAAATGCCAATTGCGACCAGTATGTCCGCAATCACAATCAACCGAGCGTTACCAATCTTACTGGCCAGCTTGGGGACCTGTAGCGCAGCGATAAATTGGGGAATGGTGACTGGCAAGAACGCCTGGCCTGTCAAAAACGGCGTAAATCCATAAATCCTTTGCAAAGCTTGTGTCGTAACGAAAAAGTACGCAAAGGCTGCACCGATAAAGAAAAACCGCGCAATGTAGGCACTATTGCGTTGTCGATCCGCAAATAGCCGTAACGGCATGATTGGACTAGTAACCACTCGTTCAACATAAACAAATATTCCCAAAGCAATCACTGCAACGACCAAGGCCAACAGCTGGTGAGTCGTGCCATCAATACTGTAGACCAAGGCGGATAGTCCCAACACTGATAAGAGGGTGCCAACGCTATCCAGGCGCGTAGCTTTCTGGCTTTCCCGGTCATGAACGAAATAAATCGTCATCACAAACATCAGTAACCCAATTGGAACGTTAAAAAAGAAACCATATCGCCACGAAAAGGCACTCGTAATCACGCCACCTAGAACCATACCTAGACTAGCGCCAACACCAGCGGTTGCACCATAGGCCGCAATAGCTCGAGAACGCATCGTTCCGTGATAATTATCTAATAGCAAAGCCAAAGTGGTCGGTGCTACGATGGCTGAACCAATTCCCTGAAGAGCCCGCATTGAAATAATCATGGCAGCATTGGTGGAAACACCCACCATCAACGAACCAAAAGAAAATACCAAGAGGCCAATCAGGAAGACCCGTTTACGACCATACACATCACCGATCCGCCCGCCGAACAGCTGAAAACCACCAAAAGTCAACGTGTACGCACTGCTGACCCACGCCAACGTTTGGGCATTCAAATGCAGGTCCGTCGCAATTTTTACGGTACTGGTAAAAATAATCGAATTATCCAACAAAATCATTACGTAGCTTAATAAAATTATTGGCAAAACTATGCCAAACTTTTCGTTTCTTTGCTTCATTACGAGCTCCTATTCTAACCGTCAGTTGCCCGGATTGCGTCATTTCATGATGAAAACCCGTTCAACCATAACGCGTTAGATTAAGCATAAAGTGCCACTAACCAATTGAAAATTACTAAATAGGCAAGCTACCTTACGCCACACGTATACTAGACTCAGATTACGTGACTGCATCTACTTATTAGAAGGACTTGGTTGCGAACACAAAAAAGCTGACGTCCAGGAAAATTCCCAGAACATCAGCTAAACGCTACTGCTTATTGCGCCCCCCGAGAGTCGAACTAGGATCATGAGGACCGAAATCTCATGTGCTATCCATTACACTAAGGGCGCACAACACCTTTATTTTAACCCAAAATTAGTTTGATGAACAAATAATTCATCTGGCACCGGATGCTTGAATGGCTTCCTGCTCCAAACGTCCCGTCACTTGGTCGGCGTTATCCCGAAAGTCAGCGATAAACGTTGCTGCCATTGGCTTAATCGTTGCCGTCAAGTCACCATTGATATCCGTGACTGTCAAATTTTCACCCTGCCAAGCGGCAGTATCGTAGTGGCCATCTTCTATCTGGTCCAAAAAGTTCTGTAAAATATCGAGAACGGCCTGGTGAATAATTTCATCCTCCGTCGCCGTCTCCCCGTGCTGCTTAAGCTGTAGCTGGCGCATCTGCACCTCGTCCATGTCGGTCGGAATTTGAATAAACACGGCAATGCCTCCCATAATTAGTTGTACTCCTATTCTAGCACGCCAACTGCCAAATACGAGTCAAAGGATTATCCTTCCCGCTAATCTGGTGTAAACTAAAGTTATATCAAATCAAGTCAAACTAAGGAGGTGGCGTATGGAAGACTCAATACTAGACTTCACCACGAATCTGGCCATCCTCCACCGCCAATTTCAACGGGCGATGAACCAGATTCTAGAAGCCGATGAGATGCCTATCAACATTACTGAATTTTATCTGTTAGTTTTGGTTTCTGAGACCAGTCAACTGAATCAACGCAAGGCCGCCTGGACCATGGCAGTCGATGAAGGCTTGATGGCCCGGATGGTTCACCACATGGTCGGTCTTTCCCTGTTAGGCAAGGAAACCGACCCCGCGGACCGGCGAAACCGCCGCATAACGTTAACTGCAGATGGCCAGCACCTGGTTAAACAGGCCGTCGCCGTCCTTCATGATTGGTGGCAACAGGCCACGCCAACCGATACTAATTTTGACTACGCGACAATTACCACCCAACTCCAGCAACTTTCTTCACGGGTCTTGCAAGTTGACCGTCAAACGGATAGTCATTAGCCGCGCTTTCCCTAACTGAGGAGGGATTTTTATGAGTAAAGCTATTACCATTGCCGAAGCCCAACGCTACGATGCCCATACGATTAATAAGGTCGGGATTCCCGCATTAGTTCTGATGGAACGGGCTGCCTTGGCTACCTTTAACAACATTTTGAACGATGACTTTGACCTAAGTCAGGTCATCGTGGTCGCTGGTGTCGGTAACAACGGTGGCGACGGCATTGCCGTGGCCCGGTTGCTTAAAATTCGGGGAATCGACGTTGAACTCTACATTCTGGGGGACCTCGAAAAGGCAACCCCTCAGACTGATCAACAATTGAAGATTGCCCAATACTACGGCATTCCCGTGACCAACGACTTGAATCATATCGTGGCCGCCAGCATGATTGTCGACGCCATCTTCGGCGTTGGCTTGTCCCGCGAAGTCACGGGGAACTTTGCCAACGCCATCAACGCCATCAACGCTGCCGACGCTAAGAAGGTCGCTATCGATGTGCCATCTGGCATCAACGCCGACACTGGTGATGTCATGGGCGTCGCCGTAGTTGCCGACAGTACGACGACCATGGCCTACAACAAGATTGGCCTCTTGACCGCCAGCGGTAAGCACCACGCCGGCACAGTCCACGTCGCCGACATTGGGATTTATGCGCAGGACCATTTGGAACACGTACGCTAATTACTAAGTGACCAAACAAACTAGCCGTTCAACCCATTAAAATAAGCAATCATCAGGTACACTGGAAGGTACGAAAGCTGAAGTGACTTTCGCGGTTTCCGACTATATTGGACGTCTGATCCTGCGGGGTCGGGCGTTTTTTATTTTTGGTCAAGAATGCCCGGAACTTCAGTAATTTAAGCCCTTTCACAAGCTTTTCTATCTGGAACCCGGTATACTATTGATAACAATTTATGGAGGTGCCCCATGTCACAACTAGAAACTGGTTTCACCAACGTCCAAGCGCTGGACCCCAGCATCATTGTCGACCTGCGCTACGCCACCACGGACAACTTTACCCACCGTGTGATCTACGATTTTACCACCGCTATCGCCCGCACAGGAACGGCAAAAAAATTGGCCGCAGCGAGTGCCATTGTTAAAGAACAGGGTTACCGGCTAAAAATTTGGGACGCTTATCGCCCCGTACCGGCCCAGGAAAAATTATACGATGTCTACCCCGATCCCTCGTTCGTTGCCAAACCCAATCCCAACTTCTCTCATCAAAAAGGCGTGACCTTCGACCTCACACTCTGTGACGCTGACGGCAACGAATTAGAAATGCAAACACCTTTCGACGACTTCACCTTAGCCGCTCACCGGAACCATCCCCGTACTGCGACGCAGGAAAAGAACTACCAGATTCTGGACGCCGCCATGCGTGAGGCCGGGTTCTTCGGCTACGAAAACGAGTGGTGGGATTACCGCGACACCCAAATGGACGATTACCAACCAGCCGCTGCCAACCCCAATGATTTCTGATTTTCGCCTTATCCCGCCTTACCGGTCGCCAAATATGGGCTGGAACGGTGCCGGCACAACTTTGAGCCTCACCAAAAACGTGAGTCTCAAAGCTTGGCCTTGTTCTAAGCCGTAAACGGCGAAGAACAACGAGGCGCCTGAGCCCATATCCAGCGACCTCTCGGCTAACACTGCGAATACTTAATAATCTAACATTAGCTGCTCGCAATGATATCAACTGTAAGTTTATGTATCGCCAAACATCAGCCGTGAGGGCAGGAAAAATAGGTTCAGCCGTGGCACTGCCTTAGCGAAGTGATTTTCTTCGGTTAGGCAGAACCGAGTTTCGAGACCGCTCTTTGGCTCGAAATCGCGTTCACAGCGTTCCAACCTATTTTTCCTGCCCGGTAAGGCGGACAAAACGAGATGCATAACCAAAGCACTCCCCCGATATACAAAAAAACACAGATTGTTTTCCGATTGGAAAACAGCCTGTGTTTTGGTTTACTCTCGTAACATGAAGGAGTGATCCGGAATTCGAATCAACGTGAAGCGGTTCGCCAAACGGCCAGCGTGCAAGCCAATCCCGTTGACAAACGATTTTTTATACGTGGTTTCAATGACCCCGACCCACGCCTTTTGATGACGTTGATCATACTTAGTCACCTTTTGGGTATTCCATTTGTAAGCTGAAGCTGGAAGGTTGATGGCTTTCTTGCCATCGGAGACCGTGGCATCCGTGCTGCGGACTTCATACTTCTCGCCCTCAGTTAAGTACGTGTAGGTCTGCACGGGCTTCTTACCCGTACTATTGTTCACAGAAACGTAGTAGGCCGAGCCATTGCTACTCCCCGTGTTGATGACCAGCGGTTCGTAACGCGTCGTTTGACTGACCCGCGTTCCCAGTTGGTTAACGTTTTGGAAGAAAGTCGTGTAACTCATCCCCCCAAAGAAGAGGAGCCAGACGACCAGTTCAACGGTTGAAATGCTAAAGTTCTTCCAGGAAAAACTATGATGCTCTTTAACAATTAAACGAATCCGACGAACCCGCATATCGTGGACCATCCAGACCAGCGTGACGAGGACGATGAGCCATAGGGCCATCCCCACTAAGTTCCATGTTGATTTCATTATCCCAATTCCCTTCCAGAAATAAGCCTTTATCTGGGCATTTTCTCTCCTTAATAGCTTACGAGATTATTGCCCGGAATACAAGGCCGCAGTCCCGGTCATTTATAAGTTATAATTAGACTAATTATGAGTCCCAAAGGAGGAACCCTTGTGTGTACTAGTCTAACCTATACCTCCGCTTCTGCCCACCATTTTTTTGCGCGAACCATGGATTTTCCAACCACCACTCCTTGGCGGCCGGTCTTCCTACCACGCAACTACCGGTGGCAAACGGCCTTACATACTTTTCGGACCACGCGTTACGCAATTCTAGGCGGCGGTCGCATTGCTAGCGACTTCTCCGCCTACCTGCTAGCCGACGGTGTAAATGAAAACGGTATCAGCTGTGCCGAACTCTACCTACCTGGCGCTGCATCTTACGCCGACGATCCCGTCACGGGGAATATCAACCTCAACCCCCAAGACTTCATCAACTGGGCCCTAGGTGAACACGCTACCTTGGATGCACTCGTCAACGACTTGCCCCAAGTCACCCTAGTTGGCCGCAAATGGGGGCAGGATCGGCACGTCTACCCCTTCCACTGGATTCTCAGCGACCAGTCAGGCCAAACGCTCGTCATTGAACCCACTGGTGGCCCGCTGCACGCTGACCGCAATCCAGTGGGCGTTCTGACCAACACCCCCGTGCTACCCACTCATTTGCAGAACTTAAACGATTTTCTAGACGTCAGTGGGTCGGACTTCTCTGGTCAAACGGCCATGGCCGCCCACAATTATCTGGCAAGCCAAGCACCACTCCCCACCGGTTCAGTCCCCACGCGCCGATTCATCCACATGGCTTTAAGAAAATGGGGAACCCCCACTTTCATGACGACCGCTGAAAGTATCACTGGAATTTTCAACTGGTTAGCAGAGGTTATCCTGCCCTATGACCCCGCCAGACGGACCCAACCCAACCATAATTACACCCATTATCGGTCTGTTATCGATTTAAATACGCTAAATTACTTTTTTATCCCGCGAACTACTCAGCGTCTGCAACAAATCACTTTGACGCCAGAAATGGCGTCCCACCGGCGTTTCCCTCACGCCTACCCGGACAATTAAGGCCAAATGTTGCAGAGCTTAACATTACCTTTAATCCGAATGAGACGGCTTTGAGACATTTCTGTAACAACTCCCTGATAGTATTAAGCATGTTGAAACGAAGCGCGAAACACAAAATACTAAATCTAATTTGAAAAAGGGAGTTTGTTTACATTTATGAAGACGACGTTTACTAACATTTTATTATCCGTGATGGCCGCTGTAGCATTTGCAATTGCAGGTATCGCCATTACCCAACCAACTGACGCATCCGCAGCTACCATGTCATACGACAAGATCCACAAGGTTGCTAAAGCCCAATTAGGTAAGCCTTACGGTTGGGGTTCAACTGGTCCTTCCCGTTTTGATTGCTCTGGCCTTACTAGTTACGTTTACAAGAAGGGTGCTTCTAAGAAGATCCCTCGTACCGCCCAAGCACAATACAACAAGTTCAAGCACGTGACTTACAAGAACATCAAGAAGGGTGACCTGGTCTTCTTCGGTGGTTCCAAGCATTCTATCTCTCACGTTGGTCTGTACGTTGGTAAGGGTAAGATGATTGATTCACAAAACCGCGGTGTTGTGACTGAAGCCGTTCACGCCCCATGGTGGCACGCTGTAGGTTACGCCCGTGTCGGTAACGTTGAATAGTCACTGATTCACAAAAAGATTAAAACAGTTCCTGATCCTCATAAATGAAATAAACTGTGTCCCCCGTCGTACGTCGCGACGGGGGATTTTTGGGTCAAGAGTGTTACGAAGGGCGGTTAGACAGCGAGCATTAACGTGATTAAGTGAATGACCCTGGGTTTGGGTCGTTTACTTAATCGGGTTAAGCGCAACTGTCTGCCCGGTAGTAACACGTTTCTGAAGTTGCCAGGCCACAACAGTTCGGCGAGAAACTCTCTAACGCCCCAGCTCAACCCCAGCGCCACAAAAAATAGCGCCAGGACATCCCCACATCCCAGCACTACCATCTAAACCAGCATCTTCAATTAGCTCCAAGAATCCAACCAATAATCCCCAGAATCGGAATAATCGTCCACCAATTCTTTGATAGAAATTCCCAACCATTCATCTGTGACTGATGATTAGTTTGTTGCGTCCCCAAGTTATCGGTTCTGAAGGACGTTTCCGTGGTTTTCTCACCACCAACTAATTCATTCAAATCAACCTGCAACAAATTGGCGAGTTTGACCAACGTGTCAATGTCCGGCGACGTTTCCCCCTGTTCCCACTTAGAAATAGACTGGCGTGACACAAACAGTTGTCCGGCCAATTGTTCCTGTGAAAGGTTTTGCTGGCGCCGAATTTTAACCAGCTGCTGTCTAAATACATTCTCCATCTGCTCATCCCCTATAATTTAATTCGAGTATAATGACTCACCCCTAATCCCGTCTAGCAATCAAAACTGCCACCCCGCACTTTGCCCGGGCTAGTTGCGCCCGTCACGGTTGCCAAGGTGGTTGCAAACGCTGATACAACGCTGTTTCTTTTGAATTATCTAAACGATACGAGAAAGGCCGTTAATACCGAAACTCACGGTACTAACGGCCTTTTTGGTGATTTATAAACAATCAATTTCACTTAAATTAGTTGGCTTACTGACCAAAATCAATGAATATGCCAGTTAATCACAGCAATGACAACCTCGTATTACATCAGTAAACAGTTCAGTTATGTTCACCCAACCCACAAGTGTAGCCGCAGGTCGTCAGGGCTGGTGTTGGCAGTGAAAGTGGCGTTAGCTCGGTGCATTTCCGAGGTTACGCCACGGGACGAGCTTGGAAACTCGGCGAACTTCCGAGGTTTCAAGTCGAGCCGGAAGCCCGTACTTTGGCTGCAGGCGGTCCCCACAGCCAGCACCAGCCCTGACGGCCGGAGGCGACCAAAACCATACAGGTTATTTCTGAACAGCAGGATGAGCGACAAACCACTCAGTCATATCGTCAATCCGTTGAATCCGCAGGCTAGGCAACCCACTCCGTGAAATCCCATGGAAACTCTGCGGGTACCGCAAAAAGTCTGCATCCACGCCGTTGCGTTTGATAGCTGTAAAGAATTCCTCTGACTGGCTGATCGGACAACGCATGTCCCACTCACCGTGAAGCAACCGAATCGGCGTTGTCACGTTCTGCGCGTAAGCTAATGGTGACTGCTTCCAGTAAGACTCTAGGCCACCTTTGGCAAAGAGATCGACACCCAGTTCTTCCGGATTAAAGTAAAAACCAATGTCACTAATACCAAACAAGCTGATCCAATTAGTCACGGCTCGTTGGGCAACCGCTGCGGCAAACCGCTTGGTGTGACCCACAGCCCAGGTCGTCATGAACCCACCATAGGAGCCACCAGCAATGTACTGCCGGCTAGCATCTAACTGTGGGAACCGTTGCAAAGCAACATCTAACCCCTTCATGACATCGTCGTAATCATTTTCTCCATAGTGACCGTTTACGTCGTCCTCAAATGCTTGCCCATAACTGGTTGACCCCCGGGGATTGAAGAAGACGACCCCGAACCCACGACTCGCGTGTACCTGAAATTCATAGAAGAACGTTTCGCCATAGTTGGCGTGTGGACCGCCATGAACGTATAGCAACACTGGTTCCTTTGCCGCCTGCGTTTGGGCCGGTAAGTACCAGCCTTCCAAGGGCTGACCATCATCCGATTCAAAATCAAACCGTTGTGCGTGGGCAAACTCATGGGTGTCCTCATAAGCTGCGTTCGGATCGTATAATACGCGTTCTTCACCCGTCTTGACGGACAGTCGCAAGAGTTCACTCGGCTTATCCTGATAGGACACAGCGGCAACGATGTGCTGAGCATCGACCACGTCAAAGTCCACGATTTGACGTGCAGTGTCGTCAATTAAATGCAGGTCGGTCGCATTCGCCACGTAAAGTTGGGAACGCCCGTGAAAGGCAGCGGCAAATACCACGTCCTCATCGGTCAGCCACCGAACTAATTTACCACTAGGATGTTGCACGAAGTCGCCAGCAAAGTCTGGCACCAAATCAGCGTCTAATTCAGCGGTACGGTTAACTAATTCCCCGCTCTCCCGGTTGACTAGGTAAAGGTTCGCCACGGTATGACGGCCAAAGGAACCGTCGTCACCCACTAAAGCCACCCGTCGGCCATCTGGCGATAACGTGGCGTCTGAGAAACGGGCCTTAGGCAGCGTGGTGGTCAAATCGACCGTCTCTCCCGTTTGAACATCTAACACACTGACGCCCCGGGAAAAGTCCGTATCATCCGCTGGTCGATCATCAACTAAATAGGAAACGTAACGACCGTCAGCACTCACCGAGGTCAGGTCGAAATCGTGACCCTGTTGAAAAATTTCTTCAACGACGCCGGTGCTCGGTTGATAGCGGCGTAATCGGTACACCACGTCCAAAGGGAGCCACCCATAGCCGTCAGCCTTGTTGATCAAATTCTCAACGTGCCGGGGCTGCGGAAACGCTTCGGTATTTGGTAACTTAGGCCGTTCCGCCGTCTGCGTGGTCTTGAAGAAAATGCTGGTACCATCCGCAGCGGCGATCACCGTGTTGACGGCCTCATTGGGCGTACTTGTCGTAACGGCCGTTGGTTCGCCACCGGTCACCGGTACCCGAAAGAGCTGTGCCTTGGCCTGGTCCACGATAGCAGTGTAGTATAGGCTCTCACCGGCAACGGTGGGTTGTAGGTTCAACCGGCCATTAACCGCCACATCCTGCGTACCACCAGTAACACTGAGTCGTTTAATTTGAGAAACATACCCATTACTAGCTTGATCGACACCATTTTCCACGAAAAATACC
Source organism: Levilactobacillus tongjiangensis (assembly GCF_003946345.1). Taxonomy (GTDB): domain Bacteria; phylum Bacillota; class Bacilli; order Lactobacillales; family Lactobacillaceae; genus Levilactobacillus; species Levilactobacillus tongjiangensis. The sequence goes on along the minus strand of NZ_RHNY01000001.1, from coordinate 125,508 downwards.
TGACCGTCGCTGGCTAATGGTTGAGACAGCGCTACTAACTTGAACAAGTCTTGCGCGCTAACACTCTTGGACATACACATCGCTCCTATTTTTTTCTCATTATTTTCTCATCTAATAGTAAGTTTCATGTTAGCCCAGCGCTTGGATGATGTCAATTACCAATCCTTACCGTTCCCACACCATTTTCACCAAAAAACTGCTACACTGAGGCTAAGTCAATCATAATAGGAGTGATTCTTCATGAAAATTGCGATTGCTGGCGCGGGTGCCATGGGTAGCCGCTTCGGCGTTAAGCTACAGCAGGCAGGCAACCAAGTCACCTTGATCGATAACTGGCAGGAACACGTGGACGTCATCAACCGGGACGGTCTGACCATCACCACGGACGGTCAGGGCGACCAGGTCATCCCCATGACGGCCAAACGCCCGGCCGAGGTCACTGAACAGTTCGACCTCGTCATCCTCTTCACCAAAGCCATGCAGATGGATGCCATGCTACAACAGCTCAATGGTATCTTGGACAACCAGCCGGCCGTCTTGACCCTGGCCAACGGAATCGGCAACGTAGAGACCATCGAACGCCACGTCCCTAAGGAACAGATTGTTGTCGGAACCACCGTTTGGTCTTCCGGCTTAGCTGGCCCCGGCCACATTACGGTCACTGGCACTGGGAGTATTTCGCTCCAGGCTGTCGTTCCCGATAAGTTCCCGAACCTACCTGGATTGATCGACACCCTCAATGCCGCAGGACTACACGCAAGTGAAGCTGCCAACGTGATGGCCGCCATTTGGAAAAAGGCGGGCCTCAACAGTGTGTTGAACACCTACTGCACCCTCTTTGACTGCAATATTGGTGAATTTGGGGCGCTACCTAACTGGCGCGAACTCAATGACCGGGTTCTCAACGAATTCCAAGCCGTCGCTAACGCCGCCAAGATCCAATTCAGCGTGGCCGACGTCACCGACCTCATTGCCGCCCAATTCTCACCAGAAACCAACGGTGGCCACTACCCATCCATGCATCAGGACATGGCTAAGCACCGGCCGACCGAAATTGATTTCTTAAACGGTTATGTAGCTAAATTGGGGACTAAATTAGGCGTTGCGGCTCCTAACAATGCCCTGTTAGCCCAACTTATTCACAGTCAAGAAGCTTTGCGCGGTATCTAACGTAAAATTCAGAGCACCACGCTCTGTGGTTTTACTACTATATGTAGAAAAACGTCAAATTTTCACACCATATCTAGTTGTAATTTAGGGTCATTCATCGTAACATAGTGATAGACGAATTTTTACCGACCACTAAGATCATGATTGAGATAGGTCCGGCAAACCTAGGAGGGCTAGAGACGATGGACGTTTTAAGAAGATCACAGACCACGATGCACCCAGGCGGCCTGACCGTGGAGAACGTTGCGGGAGAACACAGTCCGTTCGACCCCCGGAAGATTCACGAATCACTCACAGACCTCACGAACGACCCGACAGTCGTTCATCGAGTTGAGAGCTTGATTGTTGCCCAATTAGCGGGCTTTGACGTGGTCGCAACGGGTACGATCGATGCAACAGTTGCGGAGACCTTAGAACAGTTAGGCTACGCCAATATGGCGCAAAATTATCGCAAGCAACAACGTGTCTAACCACAGAATGTGTGATTAACGTTAATATGTAAAAGAAAGCGGTCGAGAGAATTCTCGACCGCTTTCTTTTACCTACTAAATTGATTGTGCACCATTGATAATTATTTCAATAAAAAACCGACCAGCACTCCCCCGAGAACTGATCGATTCGTGTTATGAACTTAGTTGTGATTCCAAGTGGTGTAATTCTGCAGTCCGCACATCACGTGGCAAGAACCGCCGAATTTCTTCTTCGTTGTAGCCAACTTCCAGGCGCTTGTCATCAAAGATGATTGGACGCTTGATTAAGTCAGGGTACTTCACAACTAGATCGACCAACTGACTAACTGATAAGTTATCCAGGTCAACGTGTAGTTGCTTAAATACATTCGACCGGGTAGAGATGATGTCTTCACTCCCATTTTCGGTTAAGCGAAGAATCTGCTTGACTTCGGAAGCATTCAACGGCTTGGACTTGATATTCCGTTCTCTGAACGCAATGTCGTGCTCCTTAAGCCATGCTCGTGCCTTCCGGCTGGATGCGCTACTTGGTGCAATGTACAAATTAATCATATTCAGCACTTCCTTATCGTTGGATTGAGTAACGATAGAAAAAAACAAACGACTTAGCTCGGTTCCCCCAAAATAATTCGCTGAACCATCTAGTAGAACCAACTTATATGTTATCACAACTGAATGAATAATCAACCCTTTTTGGAAACTTTCTAAATAACAGTCAACATTTTTTAGTGAGTTGGTTGTTATCATCAACCAGTTATCCGAATATAAATTTGTTTGTGATTGGAAACGCCAACGTCTCATGTAGCAATCTTTTGCGTTATCACAAAGTTTTTAAACTGAATCAATTATCTGCTGATAACTTTCTTGTGTTTGTCACAGACCCTTCCAGGCGTTCCCTTTTTACCATTTTGAATAAATATCCATATACAATGTTTTAATATTCATTCACTGAAACTCACTAACTTGATCAACCTACCTTCCCAACCAACCCGATTATTTAACCACTCAAAACTTTTTCGAGTTTCGAGTGATTCTCCCCCAATTTGGTAGCCATTAGCGTAAAATTGGGGACAGCAATTATTCTCACACTTGGGAGGGATTCACTTGGAAATCTTCTATGCCATCGTGTTGCTAGTTCTCGCAACCATTGTGGCCAATACGATTTATCCATATTTTCCACTGATACCAAAAGCGTTCTACCAAATCTTTGCCGGTGCCATCTTGTCACTGGTTCCCCTGTATCATCATTTTATTCTTGAGCCCGAAGTATTCATGCTCATCATCATTGCGCCACTTATGTTCTATGACGGCCAAAATGCCAACGCTAAGGAACTCCGGCGAAACCTAGGATCCATCTTATCGATGGCCGTGGTCCTGGCCATCCTGACCGTCATCTTAATGGGCTACGTCAGCCATGCCATGCTGGTGGGGATCCCACTGGCTTTGGCCTTTGCCCTGGCCGCTATTGTAACGCCTACTGATGCCGTCGCCGTCTCATCGATCACCAGCAACATGGCCGTCCCCGAGCGGGTCATGGGCATGCTGGAACGTGAGTCGCTCTTCAACGACGCTTCCGGTTTGGTGGCCTTCAGTCTGGCCCTAACCGCCTTCACCACCGGAAAATTCTCAGTTGGCGGTGGGGTCAAGCACTTTCTGGTCGTCTTCTTAGGTGGGCTCCTCATTGGCCTCATTCTGGGAATCGTGGCCGTCTGGGCCCGGGTCTATCTAGTCCAGAGTGGGAAAGATTCTTCCAGTGTAATTGTTCCCTACGATGTGACGATACCCTTTCTCATCTATTTGGCAGCGGAACATCTCGGACTTTCGGGAATTCTGGCCGTGGTCGCTGCTGGGTTGATCTACAGTATTTCTAACAACCAACTGCGGCTGTCTAGTACCGAGTTACAGCTGGTTTCACGGTCAACCTGGCGCATTTTAACGAGCATCCTAAATGGGTTCGTGTTTGTGCTCTTGGGTGTCTCGTTGCCAACGGTCTGGGTAAATATTCAGCAAGACCATACTAAATCATTATCGGCCTTCGTTTTGTTGGCCATTATCCTTTACCTCGTAATGTTAGCCCTGCGCTACGTCTGGATTCGTTTAGACTGGGCATTGATTCAGTCTGAACCCAAAGAACGCCGCCAAAATGCCGTAATTGGGGCCCTTTCTGGGGTCCACGGAACCATTACTTTGGCCATGGCCTTTTCACTGCCCTTAACGTTGAACGGTCACGCCTTTCCGTACCGTAATACCATGATCTTTGTCGCAGCCATCGTCATTATCTTGAGTCTCTTAGTGCCGACGATAATTCTGCCATTTATCCTTCCCAAGAAAACCCTACCGGTCGACCCCGACACCGCCTTCAAGGAACGCCGGTCGCTGGTAGCCTACGCGACAGAACGCCTAGTTCAAGAAAATCCCGATTATCCCGCAGAAACACAAGAAGTCGTCGAAATTTTAAATAGCCAGGTAACTTCTCAGCGACCCGACCGTAAGAAGTTGCAGGTTATTCTGAATCAAGCCACCCAAATCGAAGCTGAAACGGTCCAACAGCGCTCTGACGATGGCACGATTCCAGCTAGTTTTGCGAACCGCTACGTGAGGATCTTAGTTTTCAAGTCCCAGATGAGCAGTAACAATCCTTTCGTCAATGGGACGCTCTGGATTCGCTTTGTTTGGCACCGACTGGAGCACGGTTTCTCGCGCAGATGGCACCGTAACAAGCGTATCGCCAAGCAGCGGAAGCGTCTCGCTGCTCAGCCCCACTCAGAGGAACAACAACGGCTGGCTGAACAACGCATCGCCCAGGAACAAAAGCGACCCCGAGGCCGTCAATCTCGGAGTAGCCGTATCGACCGGGAACGCCGGGAAAACTTCCTCAAAATTGAAGCCGACATCTACAACGCCGTGATTCAATTCTTAACGGCTGAGGCCAATATCGACAACCAGACCGAGGTCAACGTGGTACGTAATTACTACAACGCGCGCCACCGTCGCTTCAAGTCTCAGGAAAACGGCGACCAGCAAAACGAATTGTTCATCCAAGCCTTCCAGTACGAATACACTTATATTCGACAACAACGGCGTACGAACGCCCTGTCCTCCGAGTTGGCAGATGAACTTTATCAACAAGTTTCAACCGATCAGATGCTCTATATGCAAGAAATTGCGGACACTAACTAAAACGCAAGATATGCGTCACATTTTCTTCACAATTTCTTGCTAAACTGGTCTCATAACTTACGAATAATCAAACGAATAAGTTACAATTTTACTCCTCCAAAGTAAAAAATAATGGGCGGCTCTGTTACGGCAACCGACCCACTCCAAACGTGATTTACGTTTTTATCATTCAGCGACGACGCAGACAATCAAGGTCTGGCCGTCGTTTTTTTATGCTTTCGTTTCGATTGCCGCCTCCGGTCGTCAGGGTGGGCAGCTGCTGTGGGGACCGCCTTCGGCCTGTGAAGCGGTCCTCCGGCTCGACTTGAAGCTTCGCACAGCCCACGAATCTTCAAGCTCGTCCCGTGGCCTAGACTCGGTCAACCCACCGAGTTAACGCCACCGACACAGCTACTACCCACCCTGACGACCTCCGGCTATATTGGTTCTAAAAAAAGACGGTCGACCTTGGATGTGCTGACGGGAACGTATACGGCCAAGCACAATCATCTTAGCTTATAGTTTGAAATAAACATCATGCATCTATACTTCGAAACTATACACAATAACACGCCATTTAGCTTACCTTCTGCTAAACATTGATAACAATACATAATTAGACAAATGACCAAAAAGACACAACGTTACTCACTAACCTACATTTATTCTCACAACTTCACTAACCACGGGAGATAACACGCGGCTTATTTTTTTCGACTAGTGTAGCCGGAGGTTGCCAGGGGGTGGCATCTAAAACTAACAACAACCATAAGCCAAAAGGAGCGTTAATCATCCCACCCCTACACCATTTTGTTAGAAAAAATCTCATAATTTAACGTTTTTTGCCATCGTAAATTTACACTCATGCCAAACTAGCTTATAATTTCCTTAACACGTTAAAGATTTGGCGTCTTTTCGCGAACGGTCCGCCAGCAGCCGGCTATGGTTTCATGGCCAGCTAGCGACCGAATTGGAGGGTGACATCAATGAAGCTGACAATTTTATCGACAAGTGATACCCACGGGTACGTCTTCCCCACGAACTATGTAAAAAAGGGAAGCAATCAGGGATTCGGCCTGGCCCGTGCGGCCACGGTCATCGCCCGCGAGCAAGCCGCCGCCAAGTCAGAAGGCCCGGTGGTGACCATTGAGAACGGCGATTTTCTAGAGGGATCTCCCCTGGCCTATTACGTTGCCCGGGTAGAACCCGAACGGGACCCACAACCCCTAATGAATATTTACAATCAAATCGACTATGACTGCGGAATCTTAGGCAATCATGAGTTTAATTACGGCCAAAAATACTTACAGACCGCTATTCGAGATGCCAAGCGCACAATTCTTTGTGCCAACATCTTAGATGCCAATGGGGAGCCTGAATACGGGCAGCCCTACAAAATCATCGAAAAAGATGGCGTTAAGATCGGCGTCCTCGGCCTCACGACGCAAGCCGTCTATAAATGGGAAAAGGCCACCAACATTGATGGTCTTCAATTTGAGTCGGCCTTCATCGCCGCTAAGAAATACGTCCCCATCATCCGAGAACAAGCCGACGTGGTCATTGTCTGCTATCACGGGGGCTTTGAACGCGATTTAACGACTGGTGAGCCCAATGACATTCACGTAGGTGAAAACGAAGCCTACCACATCTTAGAAGCCATTCCCGGCATCGATGCGTTAGTCACTGGTCACCAACATCGGCAGTTGGCTACCGACGTCTTTGATATTCCCACGACCCAACCCGGCTTCCGAGGACAGGCTATTGGTAAAATCACGTTGGACCTCGACCGCAACGAAGATGGTCAGTTCTCAGTGACCAGTCACCAAACGGACCTCGTCCTCACGAAGGACGCCCCCTTAGACGAACACGTCTTGACCGCAGCCCACGACCTCAACAATCAGGTCACACACTGGCTCGATCAACCGCTGGGCCACATTCAGGGCGATATGACCTTCACCGATCCCTTCGATGCCCGAGTCAACGAGACGCCATACATCGAATTCATTCAAAAAGTTCAAATGGCCACGATGGGGGCTGACATTTCCGCGACCGCGCTGTTCAGCAATGAAGCTCGTGGCTTCGAAAATCCCATCACCATGCGGAACATCATGACTAACTACGTTTATCCCAATGGCCTCTCCCTTTTGAAAATTACCGGAGCCGACCTGAAGGATGCCTTGGAAGTCAGTGCCCGCTACTTCGCCGTTAAGAATGGCCAGATTGCTGTCAATCCCGCCTTCGTTCACCCTAAGAAGCGCCAATACAACTACGATATGTATGAAGGCATCGATTACCGGCTGAACGTCGCCAAGCCATTCGGCGAACGAGTTGAGCATCTGACCTATCACGGGAAGCCCGTGACCCCTGATCAACCACTCCACATTGTCTTGAACCAATACCGAGCAGTTGGCGGCGGCCACTACGGCATGTTTAGTGCCGATAAAATCATCGCTGAGAGTCAAGGAGCCATGAGCGAAATCATCGCCGACTACCTGCAAGAACATCCCGTCATCGATGCCACCGCCAACCACAACTTCAGTGTGGTCAACGATCCTCACGCATAATATTATTCGCTACATAAATTTCATCTGTGATGAGCAACCGTTCCTGGCTGTTCATCACTTTTTTTGTAAAGAAGCGCGTGCGACATAAGGCGGTCGGCACACAAAAAGGGTTTGAGACTTCTGTCCCAAACCCTTACGATCTCTAAATTTAACTAGCTGAAACGAATCTTACCAGGCAATTAACACGACTTAACTCGCGTTAGCGGCCTTTTTCTTTTTCTTCTTCTTTTTCTTCTTTTCATCGCCAACGTACTCAACCGCCGTCGCCGTCCGAATCGTGGTGACCTTGATCTTACCAGGATATGTCAACTTTTCTTCGACCTGTTGGGCCACTTCCTTGGTTAGGTTAGCTGCCGCCGTGTCATCCAACTCTTGCGGCTTAACAATGATCCGCAGTTCACGACCCGCTTGAATGGCGTAACTTTCCGAGACACCCTTTTGCTCATTGGCAATCTGTTCAAGCGCCCGTAACCGGTTGATGTAGTCTTCAACGGATTCACTCCGCGCACCCGGACGAGCACCCGAAATCGCATCTGCTGCGGCCACCAAATCAGAAATCGGCGACGTCTTTTCAATGTCCCCATGGTGCGCTGCAATGGCATTGATCACCACGGCATCTTCACCATATTTCTGGGCAAATTCCGTCCCAATTTCCACGTGGGTGCCCTCAACTTCGTGGTCGATAGCCTTCCCCAAGTCATGGAGTAAGCCGGCCCGCCGCGCAAGTCGGGTGTTATACCCTAGTCGTGCGGCCATGGCCCCCGTTAACTGGGCCACTTCGATCGAATGCAAAAGCACATTTTGACCATAACTGGTCCGGTACTTGAGCCGCCCAATCAGTTTCATCAAATCGGGGTGCATCCAACCAACGTGCAACAGGCTCACGGTTTGTTCACCCGTTTCCCACAAGCTGTGGTTCACATCACGCTGGGCATTTTCTACCTGCGTTTCAATCTGATTGGCTGAAATTCGCCGGCTGGCAACCAAGTTCGTCAAAGCGACCCGCGCCACTTCTCGGCGAATAGGGTCATGGGTACTGATAAACAGGGTCGAGTTATCATCCGGCACAAAAATTAAATCCGTCCCGGTCAAGGTCTCGAGCAATCGAATATGTTGCCCCTCACGACCAATGATTTTACTGCGAATTTCACCATTAGGTACGGTGACCGTGTGTTCCAAGTGTTCCTTAGGCAAGTCTTGCGGCCCGCTCTCGGTCGCCGACAAAACGACGTCCTTGGCCCACTTTTCAGCGTTAGCCACGGCGTTATCGTTTAAGGCCTTTACCTCAATGTCGCGGTCCCGTTTCAAAGCAAACTCAGCACTCTGCACTACCGTGTTCTGAGCCTGTTGGGCATCCATACCAGCCCGTTCGGCCAACGTTTCGTCCCGTTTCGTGCTCAGTTCTTCCGCTTGATCACGTAAGACGTGAATCCCTTGACGCTGTTCACGATTCGCCTGTGACCGTTCATCCAGCATAGCTGTCTGATCGTCTAAGCGGATTGTGACCTGACTCATCAATTGTTCCCGTTGCTTGCGGCGTTGTTCACGCACCGCAATGTCACTCTGTTGTTCGGTCAATTCATCTTTAACTGATTGCTGATAGGCCAAGGTTTCCCGGCGACTATCTGTGCGAATCTTCTCCACACGCTGCTGGGCCTCTTTGGTTGCTTGGGCAATAATTGTCCGCGCTTGCGCCTGTACCGCCAGAAGTTCCTGCCGGTGCTTATGCTGACGCACCAAGTAGCCGAGCACCAGCCCAATCAGCAAGAGACCGATAATTACTCCTGTGATTAACAATATGCTGTGCTCCTTAGTTTTCAATCCCGACTGTTTCTCGGGCTAGTTTCATCCTATTCTTGTTAATTATACGCTATTTGGCCCCGCAACCCAACTATTCAAATGGTCGGCCGCTGCTGAGCAACTGGTAAGAATAGCCAAAGCAACAGAAAGGCCTTAATTAGCGTCGCTACCCACAACACACCCAGGGTAAACTGATTGGCCAACCAGGCGCCGACCCCACAGCCCAGCAAGAAAATTCCTAGGACCAGCACGACTTGCATTTGGCGATGACGGGCGGCTTTATCGCCGCCGATCCACGCCTGATAACTACTGATGGCGAGACTCTTGGTATTCCCCGTCATAACACCATTATTTAGGGCAATCCCCCCCACCTGACGAAAGATGGTGAGTTCGTAACCAGCCAAAATACCCAGCAGAAAAATTAGCCACATTCCTGGAATCACGGTTTGCAGGCTGGACAAGACCAGGTACGCCACCACGTTCAACAGCATCAACCACCGCATTTGCCGACGATTATTCCCACGATTGAAGTGTTCGCTTAACGCCTGGGCACCGAAACAGCCCAGAAAATAACCGATCCAGACAGGTACGTTGACCCAAGCCACAGACCACCCGTGCGTCACCAGTTTCACCATGAAGACAATGAGGTTACCAGTTTGGGCGCTGACAAAGACGGACCCGTGGTTCAGGAACGTATCGGCATCAACCATCCCCATCACTAGGGTGGCCCCTAACGTCAGGATGGTCTCGGTCATCGGTCTAAATTGATGCGATGGTTCGTCAGCCATCAACTCACTCCTTCTGGTTTAATGTGATTTCGTAATTGCCGCCTTACCGGTCACAGGAGCTGGGCTGGAACGGTGCCGACACAACTTCAAGCCTTGAAAATCATAAGTCTTGAAGCTTGGTCTTCTGCTAAGCCGTAAACGACTAAGCAGAACGAGGCGCCTGAGCCCAGCTCCTGTGACCTCACGGCTAAGATTGGCCATCACCATCTAGTGGTAATCGTAAATCCACTACTTGGCGCAGACTAATAACGTTCATTTCCGCCGAAGTATCATTACGACTGCAAACGCTGAATCCTAGCCGAATCAATGCCAATCGCCGATTATATTTCCGGCAACTTACTTAAGCAGTATTCAATCTCAATTCAGTTTACCTGATTACTAGCAATTCACAGCGAATTATAGCTTCACCGCCGATGTAACCGGAGGTTGTCAGGGCAGGTGGTAGCGGTGAAAGTGGCGTAACCTCGGGACGAGCTTGAAAACTCGGCGAATTTTCGAGGCTTCAAGTCGAGCTGGAGGACCGCCCCACAGACCGGAAGCGGTCCCCACGGCTACCGCCAGCCCTGGCAACTGGAGGTGGCAATTTAGCAATTAAACCTACTGAATATACTTCGCTAAGAAAGCTTTAACTGTACGTTCGTAAATAGCGGGACTATGTGACAGAGCAGCCGCATGCTTCGCCCCAGGAACAATCAATAGTTGCTTAGGACCGGCATCTGCCCGGTAAACCTGGTGCACCATCCGCGTTGGGACGAACTTATCCGCCCCCCCGTGGATGAATAGCATTGGCTTGTGGTTCTTCTTAACGGCCGCCACCGCGTTAGCGTCCTTGAAATGGAAGCCAGCCTTGATCCGGGCAACGGTACTGGTCATCGGTACCAACGGCCAGTATGGAATGTTATACATTTGCTTGGCCTGGTACGTGATTTCTTCCTGCGCATCGGTGTACCCGCAATCCTCAACGTACGCCTTTAGTTGGCTTGGCGTCTTGAGTCCACTGGTCATCATGGTCGTGGCACCCCCCATGGACACCCCGAACAACACCACTTGGGACTGTTGTCCCTGCTTGGCGATTACCTGATTGACCCACTTCAAATAATCCTTACTTTCGTAATATCCGTAGCTAATGACCTTGCCTTGGCTCTGCCCCTGACCACGCGTGTCTGGAATCAGCGTGTTGTAGCCCAGCTTGTGGAACATGGCCACGTAACCACCCATGGCTTCCTTGTTGGAACCAAAACCGTGCACCAGGACAACGGTCTTTTTGGTGGTCTGCTCCGCTGGAATGTAGTCGGCAACCAATTTTAAATTAGCGCCGGCGGCCTGTTCCGTCCAGCGTTGTTTCTTAACGTTGCGATACCAATTCTTTTCGGCGTACAATGGGTCACTCTTTTTCAATCTGGTATCTGTCGCCACAAAACTTTTTTTACCACTGGCAACGGTCATGTTGTAGAAATACAGACTGGCCCCCACCAGACCGCCCACGACTAATACCAAAATAATCCCCAAACCAATTAGCCAGCGCTTTAAACGTTTACTCATTTTTTCTTCTCCTCGGTTTCTCTAAATTCTCTCTGTCGTAAGTATACGGAGTTCTTCTTATCAGCGCAATCCTGACGATGTTTGCTATAATAGTCACAACAATTAACCCTAGGAGGTATTGTCGATGAAATACTCTATGAAATGGGATCTCGACTCCCTATTCGCTGGCGGAATCAACTCCGATCAGCTCAAAGCAAAATTAACACAAATCAAAACCGCCACCGCGGCTCTGGGTGACCTCCTCGATCGGTGGGACGCTGCCAGTGACGCCCCCAACTATCCTCAATTCAAAAAATTAATCACGCAACTCCAAGCCATCGACGCTGGCCTCGACCAAGCTGGTATCTTTGTGATGGCCGTCGGTTCTGCGGATATTCACAATCCCGACGTGGCCCCCGTTGAAGCCGACCTACAAGATTTGGATACCCAGCTTCAAAACGTCAGTGGCAAATTAAAGAAAGTGCTGGTCCAAGTACCCGACGCTAACTTCAACGCCATGCTGGTCGACTTTGACCTCAAACCAATTGCCTTTAATCTGCAGGAAATGCGTAACGAAGGTAAGGAACTGCTGGACGACAAGACAGAAGCTTTGATCAACCGACTAAATCTCGACGGTAAGGCCGCCTGGAGTAGTCACTATGATTCTTTAGTGGCCACCATTAGCGTTCCCTTCCACGACGCCGACGGTCAGCCCGTGACCCTCTCAGCCGGACAAGCCGACAACAACCTACTGGGAAACGCTGACCCCCAGTATCGCGCCGAGCTGTTACCTGCCTGGGAACAAGCCTGGACGGACAAGGAACAACTCTTCGCCGATACGCTGAACCATCTGGCAGGTTTCCGACTGACCGAATACGGGGCCCACGGCGTGACTGATTTTCTCCAGGAACCCCTTAAGCAAAACCGGCTAAGTGCCAAGACCCTCAATACGATTTGGCAAGTCGTTGATGAAAATAAGCAGTTCTTGCTCGACTACCTGGATCGTAAAGCCGCGTTGCTAGGCAAGAAACACGCCGGTTGGCAAGACGTTGAGGCACCGCTGAATTTACCAGGTGGTCAACTACACCACTTTACTTACGATGAGGCCGCCGAATTCATTATCAAACACTACGGCGAGTTCTCGCCTAAGATGGCCGCCCTCGCCCAACGGGCATTTGAAAATCGCTGGATCGAAGCCGAAGACCGCGCGGGGAAAGCACCTGGTGGTTGGATGGAAAGTGCACCGGAAACGCATGAATCCCGTATTTTTATGACGTTTACGGGTTCGCCTAACGACGTCTCAACGCTGGCACACGAACTCGGTCACGCCTTTCATTCCAGTGTCATGGCTGACCTGCCTCTGTTGCGGCAAGAGTATGCCATGAACGTGGCAGAAACGGCCTCGACTTTTGGCGAGCTCATCGTGGCAGACGCCAACGTTCGCGCAGCTAAGACCGACGCAGAAAAAATCACATTACTCAACGCCAAGATGGATAATCCGCTCGCCATGTTCCTCAACATTCGGGCCCGGTACCTCTTTGAAACTCGTTTTTATCAATTGCGGCAGCAAAAACTGGTCACCCCAGCCGAACTAAACGAACTAATGCTTAACGCGCAAAAAGAAGCGTTTGGTCACAACTTATCGACCTACTCACCTCATTTGTGGGCCAGCAAGTTACATTTCTACATCGACGAACCAGCCTTCTATAACTTCCCATACGTCTTTGGATACCTCTTCAGCCTCGGTATTTACGCCAAGGCACAACAGGCCGGTAATTTTGAAAATGACTACATCGCTTTACTCCGGGATACGGCCAACATGTCGACGGAACAACTCGCCCAAAAGCACCTGGGGGTTGACCTGACTCAACCAGACTTCTGGCTAGCCGGTGTCAAGTTGATCAAACGCGACGTCGCTGAATTTATGCGCCTAACTGATTCACTCGTGAAATAGTCCAACTTTCCGTTAAAAACCACACAGAGTGGTATAATAATCTTAGTAACATGACTACTTCAGTATCGCTCTAATACGGCGAGAATCACTGTGTTAACGTTTACAAACATGATTGTCTCGATTGTAAAATTAACACGCAACCTAGTCCTAGTGGGCAGATGCTGAGCCCGTGAAGGGTACCCGTTAGACCCAGCGTTTTACTGGGACTTACGGTCCCATGGGCGGCGCATCTGCCCACCAGGACGAACACTACAAAAACAAATGAAAGAAACGGGTGAGTTGGATGTTTTCAGAACGACTTCGGGCCTTGCGACGCGGCCAACATATTACATTGGAACAACTGGCAGCGGCCTTAAACGCGCAAACGGCCGGGCCGGACGATCACGCCAACACGGCCTCACAGATTGGTAACTGGGAACGGGGCATTCGGACGCCTTCATTTATCGAAGTCCGGAAGCTCGCCGAATACTTTGATGTGACCATGGATTACCTGACAGGTAAAGCAGAACGTGATGAGTACGACTTGGGTCGACTCTTCCTCTCTGGCAAACAACTCAGCTTCAACCGTGAGCTGCTAAGCGGCCAAGACCGTTATGAAATTTACCAGTTGATCGACGGTTATCTCCACGGACGGGAAAACCGGGCTACCAATCAAGAAACAAACCAGCAAGAAGAACTGGATCTTCATTTAGACGATCATTAATTAGGAGTCGGCAGGTCGGCAATCAATGCTAATCGGCCGACTTTTTTCGCGTTCTACGTTGATTATAATTGACCGTCTATAAACACTAACGAAATCCAGCCGCAATTTGTCACCCTCAAAAACTGAACTTAATCATTCCTTACCAATTCTTATCCAGAAAGGACCCTTACTTTGAATCCCAAGAAACTGCAAAAATTAAAGAAAAAAATCCGGCACGCCCCCCTCAGTGAACGTAAAACTAGCTACATTGAGCGAATGACGGCCTACTACCACCAATTTAACGATTACCCGGCCATCAAGATTTTAATTAGTAACGTCCTCTTAGCCGACCGAATGCTGGCAGCCGGCGACTTGCCGCAACAGGTACCGCTCCTGCAACTCCCAGACGACAGCCAAGATCAAATCTACCAAAAACTCAACGAGACCTACCCGGCCGGTGACGCTACGGGCGATAAGCTTTGGAACGAGCTGAGTGACGCCCTGCCAAACCTAGACCACGACTTGCGGTCCTTCAGAGACTACCTGGAAAATCACTATGGCATGTGGGCTTACACGCCAGCGCCATTTGTCGGCGACCTCGCCAAGTTCGTTGGTGACCGATCCGTACTAGAAGTGATGGCGGGCAACGGCTACATTTCCAAAGGCTTGCGTGACGCCCACAAGACAGTCTACGCAACGGATAGTCAGGCATGGACGGCAGAAAATGAAACCGGCCGCCACCCATTAACACCAATCGAACCATTGAGCGCTGTGGATGCTTGGAACAAGTACCAAGACCAGGTTGGCGTTGTCGTCATGTCCTGGTCACCAGATGGCCTGCCATTAGATTGGGAACTGCTCCAAGCTATTCGCCAGTCTAGCAAAGACGTGGACTTCGTTGTCATTGGGGAACCCCATGGTGCCACGGGATCAGAGGACTTCTGGAACCACGCTGACCTGTTGGAAAACAAGGACACCCGTGATTTAAACCGCCACTACACGCAAATTGATCTGGTTCAAGACCACGTTTACTTGGTCAAGTAACTGAACAGTTCAGCAATAAATATGACATTTTACCAAACTGACAGTGACCTATTTACCTTGTATTAACCGTCTGATATGATATTACTGGTTAATTAATACAGGGAGGATTCACAGCATGTTAGCGTTGGGGAATATTTTATTTTACGGCTTGGGGACCTTACTGATAGCCGCACTTGGCTACGCAGCGTTTGCTAGTTACCAAGCACATCGCGATGAATAATCTAAAACACCGACCCGTCCATTTGGACTGATCGGTGTTTTTTCTACCCTCTCTTTTGATTCATTAAATAATACTGGACCTTATGCGCAACATCCTGCCGATTACCAAAAATTCTTAAGATAATGACCTGATTAGCTAGCTCATCAATTTCATACAAAATTGTATTTCTGGCCGTTTGGAATACAAAGAATCCTGCCAAATAAATATCCTCATCAACCAACGAGCTAACCGGCAACCCTAAGTTAGGAAAATGGGCCAATTGGTCTTCCCAGCAATACTGGTTAGGGTTTTTTCTTGCACAGTTTTGTCGAAAGTAGTGATTAAGTACTCCTTTAAGCGCAACAAATCATTCCTAGCTTCTGCATATAACGCCAGTTGGTACATCATTAGCTCTCCAACTCTTTTTTGACGTCGTCCCAAGAATACTTTTTTCCCCTTCGGGCCTCATCAGCAACTTTCATCATTTTTGCAGCAAAAATAGACTCTTGAAATTTTTTAAAATCCGAGATATCCATCAAAGCGTACTTACCATACCCGTTCTTCGTCAAAATAACCGGGTTCTGTGGGCTAACCTCTTCCAGCAACTTGTTATACGAACGAAGTTCTGAAATGGGCTTAATGTTCTGTTCAAAGTTTTCGGGGTCTTTTTCCATCATTGAAATTCACTCCCTTCACGCCTCACTATACCTACATTGCTGCAAATAAGCGATTAGTTTGCATCATAAATCGCCTAATAATATTCAGCAACCGTGAGCCCAATCGTCAACAGGAGCATCAGCCCCATCGCTACGGCGTGCCAGCGTTTATTGCCCACAAAGATGGCAATGTACTCCCGCAAAATGGCGTTAGGCAAAAAGAACTTGGCCGTGTGCGCCCCAATACCATTGGCCTTGAGACCCGCTTGCTTGGCAATCATCCCCGCTCGAAATGTGTGGTACCCATTCGTCACAAAGGTCACGCGCGGCTGCTGTGGTCCCCGTTCATCAATGATTTTTTTCGAGAAAATCATATTCTCGTAGGTCGTTTTCGACCGATCCTCCGCTAGCGCATGGTCAACGGGTAATCCCCGGTCCAGAGCATATTGCCGCATGGCAACACCCTCTGGCACCGTTTCATCACCGCCCTGACCACCGGAAAAGATGATGACGGGCGCGCGGCCAGTCTTGATTAGTTGCTTGCGGTAAAAGGTCAAGGCCCGGTCAATCCGCTGGCCCAATAACGGTGACACCTGGTCACCATTTAACAGACCAGCTCCCAGGACAATCAGATAGTCCTGCTTATACCGTGGCCGGTTGAACTGATAAATGAAGAGCATCGTGAGGTAGTTATAGAACCAAAATAGCACGTAAAAAATCACCAGCGATGGAAATAGGTTCAGCGCTGTGGCCACCGGAACGGGCAGGTACAGGGTTGTGGCCCGGACCACGAACGGCGCCACCAAAATGGCGATTCCTAAAAACAACGTCAACATATTGGCTAGTGTATGACTTTCTCGTTTCCAAACGATCCACGCATTCCAGAGTAGCAGGAAGGCTTGGAGGGTAAACACCACCCCAATCAATAACAGTAGCAGGACGAATAAAACCAGACTGATGACGATCAACCACCGATTACTGGTGCCTAAAATCGTCATCGCTAATAGCGTTAAAAATGAATAGAAAAATAGCGAAAACCACAATCCGTTGCCCAGTCGCCGCTTTTCAATGTTGTAGCTAATGACAAAACCAGCCCCGAAGAATAACGGAATCAGCCAGCCCAGGTAGGCGACGGCCGGAATATTGAATAAATTATCTTGCATGTTTTAAACTCCCCTAAAACAATTTGTCACTATCTTTTGGTGTAGAAATTGCCATCACGATCAATTCTACTACCGTAAAGACGAGGACAATTGGTGGCCACTGAAAAATTAACACCGTCACGATAACCCAGACAAGCCAATAGCCAACGTTAACGTTCATCCGATAGACGGACATTTGGCGAATCTTCTGGGCCACTTCTGGATGGTGCTCCCGATTGGTCCGCATGACCACGTAAGAAAGGCCCGCGTAGGCCCACTGCCAGAGAGTGAAGATAATAAAGTAAAAAAGCTCCGGCTGAACATCACTAATAAAACGACCGGCCCAGGCCGTCGACACCGGTAACATCGCCATGATTAGGATCCAGAGGTTATTCATCCAATAGATACCCTTGGTCACTCGTTTCGTCAGTGAAAACATGTAATGGTGATTGTACCAAGCCACCCCAATAAATAAGAAACTAATCAAGTAAGCTACTAAATAGCTCCACTCTGTGGCCAAAGCCGCAAAGGTCGGCTCCTCTGGCGTCTTAAACTCCAAAACCATAATCGTTAAAACGATAGCCACCACTGCATCAGTGAAGGCCTCCACGCGTCCTTTATTCATCTTCAGGTCCCCTAAATTTCAAGTTAATTTTAGAATAGCACAGTTACTGTAGGGAGTGATTGGTGAAGGCTAGAAAACTTTGGGAGATTAAAAAAATCGCCAGATACCTGACGATTTCTAGTTAAAAACCAATAGTCTTTGTGTGACGTCAATCTCATCACTCACTTGATAATCGCCACATACTGCCGGTTAGCGGTAATGTACCCGCCAGCCGTACGAAAGCGCTGAACGCCCGAGCGACTGGTATCACTGCCATGAGAATAGTCCCAACCTGTCACCTTAATCGTCGTCCCACGTTTATAGGTCTTGATTTTTTGGCGCAAGTTAGCGGTATGATACAAGCCAATCTTAGTCTTTGCCTTAACCTTGACGACTGTTTTAGGGGTCGTCGGTGAAACAAACTGCTTGTTCCCCGTAATAAAAGTCCCGTCGCTTAGCTCATACCGCGTCTTTTGGCCAACCTTCACTGCCTTGACCACGCTGACGGCCGTTCCTTGCTTCAGGTACTTCCCCCGCTTGGCTAGTGCGGCACTAGGGTGAATGTAGATACCCTTTGGTGATGTCACGTAGAGTGTTTTGTATGTACTACTCCGCCAATATAAGCGACCTACGTAGGCCGGATTAGCGGTAATGTAGCTCCCGTCAGCTAATTCATAACGCGGCGTCCCCTGACTGGATTTCACCGTTTTAACCACCGTAAAGACTGGCGCATAGGCTTTAGCCTTCTTGGCATAACCCTGAATACGGTCACTCTGCTTGAAATCTGCCTGTTGATAACGGTAGAGCCGTTGCTTGCCGTAGATTTTGAAAATTGCGGTGGGTGTTGCTTGATCAGGTGTTGATGAACTGTCACTAGCTGCGTCCGTATCGGTCTCAGACCCGGTAGTCGGAATAGCCGAATAGGTCACCGTGACTGCCGGATTAGTCCCTTGACCATCACTATCATTAACCGTCAGCCCCGTAAAGTCGACTGCAACAGTTGGTTTATCCGGTTGGTAACCCGCAACAGTTGGCGACTGCGCTGACTCTGTCTTATTACCGTAACCCTGAACAACCTTGTCGGGAGCCGCCTGCGACCCGTCCGACTTAACGTAGTGAATCGTGACTTGCTTTATCAAACTATCCTGCACAACTGAAAAAGTTTCTTTCTGATCTGGACTACCATCAAAGGTCAGCGTGGACGGAATACACGTATATCCAGGTAAACTGCTAAACTTAGTCTCGGTAAGGTCAATTTGCTGACCTTTGATTCCATGGATCTTCGAAATCAGAAAAGCTGGTGTTGTAATTTCATCAGTCACCTCAATGGCGCTCACGCTCATTCCAGCCGTCAGTTTCTAGAATGGAACATCAACGGTGGCGCCACTTGAACCAACTTTAGCCTTCAAGTTCTGTTCAAACTTCGGCACGTCCAAAGTATATCTAGTCGGTTGCGCATCCTTCAGATTATTCCAAATGTCGTACATACCAGAAAACCAATCTTCATCAGCAATGCTAGGCGGGTTACTACCATCATAGAGCAATCCATTGGGACCAGCATCATCAACCGTGTACTTAGAATAGTTTTTCCACAGTTGAACATAGTCCCTGCCTGACCCATTAGCCTTTTCCTGATCCAAAATATCTTGATAAGTCGTCTGTGAGTCGATGTCATAGGTTCCCGATACTGGTATCGCAAGATCACTGCTTCCCGAATCGTTTAAAAAAATAGTATTTCCGCTCTCATCAACCGGTCGCAAAGTGAACTTATACGATTGTGTAGCCGCTTGGGCCATAACGCCTGGTTGGACGATAAAATTCCATCCTAAAAATAGGCTCATGACTCCCACACCTAACATAAGTAACCGTTTGACCCATTTCATGTCCATCATCTCCTGTGTGAAGCGTTCTCATTATTCTAAATATAACACGTCTTATTCACCCAATGTCATCTTTTCCGGCCACCTGTTTGATTCTGCTGAAAAAATCCATAAAAAAACGTCCAACCAGTCAAAAGACTGATTGGACGTTCTTCACACAGCATTCGTCGAAACGAATGGGTTTATCTCGGAATCCACATTCCCTCAAAACCAGACACGTCACAAATCCGGTGACATATGTGCCCTGCTGACAAATTCACCTAGCCGCTTGCGCGGACATCCCTTGCAAGCAAAGAATGCGTGATTTCTCGACTCATCGCATAGAAACTATGTTAGCACACAAGTCCTCGAAACACAAGGCTACTTCTTTTTAACGTCACTTTCTTCCTTGTTGCTAGCCGCCGCTTGGAGCTTCTCAATCTGCAACCCCAACCAATCATGCAGGCTTTGATCCGCCACCTTCGCCTGATCCACGTAAGTCGTGGCGGGTGCTAAGGCGTCGATTCGTAAACCGGAAACGTTGATGTCCGGTGTCTCAATCACCGCGTAAACGTTGATATCCGCCTCATCCGTCGTTTCCATGATCTTTCCAATGGTCTTACTGTCTTGCAGCGGTAAATTGATGACACTCATTTCCAGTCGAACTGAAACGTCCGTGTCAGTCAGCTTCAGTTCCGCCTGTGCCAGCTGATCTGCGCCAATTTGTTGGCGAATAAAGTCAGCCAATGGTGCCATCAACTTGTCCGCATCTGCAAAAAATTTAGCTTGTGTCGTTTCAGCCGTGAAGTGTTCCACCTCATCGGCTTCCGCAGCATCAATAAACGTTTGAATTTCTCGTTTCATCTTTCCACCTCGTTTTAATTACTGAAGCGTCGGCGATCTCTAGAATCCCGGTCGCGTTTCCGCAAACGTAACGCTAATACCAACCAGTAAGCGTTGGCCACCATCAGTGCCACGGCAAAGGCCGACATCAGCACCCGAATCAGCATGTCAGCACTACTGTTGCTCCACATGTTCAAGAGCACCCCAATCAGGGACAACGTGTACATCGCAATCACGAGCCCCATGAGGTAAAACGATGGCCGCCAGTTTAGTGCGGCTAACACAATGGGCACTGCGTACAGGACGACCGCCAAAATCGTTGACCGCCAGAACTCACTCATGTTCATCTGTGCGCCAGCAACTTCAACGAAGGGACGGGACATCAGAAAATTAATGGCGATAAAGCCAATCAGGGACACAATCGCCCAAGCAATAACGTTACGATCTTTCATTTTTAAATAAACCCCTCAATAATTTCGCTAAAATAAAAAACGTGGTCAAACCGACCACGTTTTAGTCAATTTCCTCTTCTATTCTAACGTATTCCCCGCGGAAAATCAGCTAATCCACGAAAACTACTGGATTCCTACTCTACGAGCAGGTCAACGACATCTTGCACATCAATCCCATTGAAATACAGTTGGCTGTTAACGCTGTTCAGCACTTCGCCAACGTGTTCACGGTCATACCGAACGCCTTCAAGCTTATCGGCCAGTTCCGTTACATCAGATGGGCCAAAGAAGTCGCCGTAGAACTTAATGTTCTTGATCTTCCCACCGTCAACTAACAGGCGAGCATCAATCGTACCGGCCGTAAAGTGCTTCCGCTTCTTGACCGTAAACTCAGGAGAGTTCCCGTAAACCCAGTCCCAATTGCTGTAGTAGTCGTTGTAGATCTTATCAATAGCGGCTTTTTCGTCGTCCTTGATTTCAACCTTCTTGGCAGCAATGTCATCCAGATTGTCCACGTGGAACAGTTCCTTGAGTAACGTGTCCCGGAATTCTGGAACCGTTAAGTTTTGATATTCAGGTGCTAAGTAAGGCTTCAGGTTCGTCACCCGTGAGCGAACAGACTTGATTCCCTTGGACTTCATCTTATCTTCTGGCACGTTCAAGGCGTGAGCAATCACATCTTGGTCCACGTCCAGCATCAAAGTCCCATGGGAGAAGGTCTTGCCGCTGTGTGAGTACATGGCGTTACCGGAGAACTTCTTACCATCAACTAAAATGTCATTCCGGCCAGAAACTTCGGCAGTCGTTGCACCCATGGCGTGTAAGGCATCCACGACGGGTTGCACAAAGGATTTGAAATCGCCAAACTCTTCACTATCGCTATCAACCACGAAGCTAAAGCAAAGGTTGCCGAGATCTTGGTACACAGCACCGCCACCCGATAACCGACGGGTAACTGTGATGTTGTTTTCTTCCACGTACTTTTGGTTGATCTCTTCCAATGTGTTTTGGTTACGACCAACGATGATGCAAGGACCTTCGTAGTAGAACAAGACCAGTGGTTCATCAAACTTTTTGTTGTTCATCAAATATTGTTCAGTCGCTAAGTTGTGACGAATATCATGTGATTCCATGGCATACCAATACATAAACCCAAAACCCCTTTCAAATTAACCAACCCGGGGGGCGGACTTAAACTGTCGTAATCCCGGTTACTTTAAATCATAGCACGCTTTGCAAACGATTACAATTTAGGGGTTAATCATTGATTTGTCATGAAAATCTGGACCAGTTACTGGTAGGGCAAAATTAGTCACTTATCTGCCGTAATTGCCCATATAACAGTGTTTTGAGCAAACTAAAAAGCCGTCCAAGTTCACCCCGGGCAGCTTCCAACATCATTAATGGTGGCCGTAACCGCCATCCCTTATCTACAAGTTCAATTATAGACGCTTTACTAACAAAAAGGCAGCGTTTAGCTCAGTCAGTTGGCGTCTCTGGTTGCTTAATTAACTGTCGGAAAAAACCATGCGCGTGCAGGTCCTTCTTCAAGTCAGTCATCGTGAATTGGTGGTAAAACTTACGATAATCCTCGTCGGCCAGTGTAAACAGGTCCGTTAACGTTTGAGAAATGTTGGCAGAGATATCCGTTTGATCACTCGTTTTGGTGCCCTTAGAGTCCCCCGTAATAAAACGGGCGTAGCTAATGGTTGGCGGAATCGTCAAATCATACAGCTCACCCACGTTGATATCGGCAAGATCACGGATTAATTGGTAACCCCCATTTTTACCAACGGAGCCCTCAATGTAGCCCTGCTTATGCAGAACCGAGAGGATGTTACGAATCATGACCGCATTCAATTGTAAGGAGGTTGCCAACTCACGACTCGCTATCTTCCGGGGACGGTTCTCATCCAGATACAGCAAGCTATGAACGGCAACGGAAAAGTCTAGTCTCATCGTTCAGCCATCGCTTTCGAAAAATCTGTTCTTATTACTGTTATCATAACACATTCAGTTGGTTCGTTAGTAGCCGTAACTAAATTTCCTCACCCAATTTTCATTAGTTCCTGGTTATGTATATTATTTCAAGAGCTTGTATAAATGTCGGTCCTCAACCATTAGTTTGGCAAGCCCGTTATCCAACCAACCACTTTTAAGCCGAAAATTTTACCATCAACGGCGTTATCTGCGATGATTGCGCCATTGAAGCTTATCAAGGATTCTGGTCCCAATTTCCATAGCTTTATTTTTTCTAAGCGACCAATCGCTGCAAGCTTTCAGTCGCCCAAGATGTGGGTGCAAGTTATCGTAAATTTATACATTTCCGTAGTCGATCGACTGAGGCTGACCGACCATCAATTCTGGGGAGGGATTTTCGTGGAGACTGCCAATAATTTTCTAAGAATCAAAGATGTCAGCACAGCGTTTAAAATCAACGGTCAGTACTACGACGCCATCTCTCACATTAATCTTGAAGTCCATCATGATGAAATTTTGGCTATCGTGGGAGAATCAGGCTGCGGTAAGAGTACGCTGGCCACGACCATCATGGGCCTCCATGATCCGAGTGAAACACACATCACCGGCGAGATCGACTTTGAAGACACTGACCTTCTCCAGCTTGATGACGCCGGCTACAACCGATTTCGGGGCGCCAAGATTGGGATGATTTTTCAAGATCCCCTCTCCGCGCTAAACCCATTGAAACGAATCGAAGATCAAATCAGTGAAGTCATGACCTACCATACGAGCCTCTCTAAGGCGGCTAAGCACGACCGCGTCCTGGAGCTACTGAACCAAGTTGGGATCGTTAACCCTCAGCGTACGGCCCGTCAGTACCCCCATGAATTATCAGGTGGGATGCGTCAGCGCGTCATCATTGCCATCGCGATTGCCTGCAAGCCAGATCTGATTATTGCCGATGAACCCACGACTGCCCTAGATGTCACGATTCAGGCTCAAATTCTAGACGTCCTGCGTGACATCCAGCGCGAAAATCACGCCGGCATTATCCTCATCACCCACGACCTAGGTGTCGTCGCCGAAACGGCTGACCAGGTGGCTGTGATGTATGCCGGCCAGATTGTTGAAAAGGGGTCGGCCAAACAAATCTTTGACACTCCTGAGCATCCGTATACGCGCTCGCTCTTGCGCTCCATGCCACAGCTCGACAATCAACAAGATGACCTTTACGTCATCAAAGGCAACGTGCCATCCCTGCAAAAGATGCCCACCAAGGGTGACCGCTTTGCGCCCCGAATTCCCTGGGTTCCTGCCAGTGCCCATGAGGCCGATCCGCAGATGCACGAGGTGGTTCCTGGCCACTGGGTGCGGTGCACGTGTTATCAAACCTTTCAGTTTCCGGACGAGGGAGGCGTCACGGTATGAGCTTAATTGAAATCAAGGATCTAAAAGTCCACTACCCCATCCGGTCGGGATTCTGGAATCGAGTGACGGATTCTGTCAAAGCCGTGGATGGCATCACTTTTAATATTGAGGCTGGCGAAACTTACGGTCTCGTCGGTGAATCTGGTTCGGGAAAATCAACCACCGGGAAATCTGTGGTTGGTCTCGAGAAGGTCACCAGCGGCTCCATCCTGTATCAGGGAAAGGACATTACGCAGCGGCGTAATCGCCAGCTTTTAGACTAC
Organism: Levilactobacillus tongjiangensis; assembly: GCF_003946345.1. GTDB lineage: Bacteria > Bacillota > Bacilli > Lactobacillales > Lactobacillaceae > Levilactobacillus > Levilactobacillus tongjiangensis. Next base: position 100,948 of record NZ_RHNY01000001.1, on the reverse strand, counting down.
AACCGCGACGTTCAGATGATTTTTCAAGACTCGCTATCCAGCCTGAACCCCCGCAAACGCATTGAGGACATCATCGCGGAACCCTTACGTAACTTTGAACACCTCACTAAGGATCAAGAAAAGCTGCGAGTTTTGCAGCTCTTAGACATTGTCGGGCTAGATGCCGACGCGCTGTACAAATATCCTCATCAATTCTCTGGAGGGCAACGACAACGAATCGGGGTCGCCCGCGCCGTGGCAACCAATCCTAAACTCATCATCGCCGATGAACCCGTTTCCGCCCTAGACCTTTCCGTCCAGGCACAAGTCCTGAACTTCATGAAGAAGATTCAACGGGACTTTGGCATCTCCTACCTGTTTATCTCGCATGATCTTGGCGTCGTCCGGCATATGTGTACCAACATTGCCATCATGAACCGCGGCCGACTGGTCGAAGTAGGCACTCGCGATGACATTTACAATCATCCCCTGCACATCTACACCAAACGCCTACTAGCCGCTATCCCGGACGTCAATGTCAGTGAACGGGCTGCTCACCGGGCCATGCGGCAGAAGGTTGAACAAATCTACCAATCCAACCGGCACGATTACTACGACGACACTGGGGAAGCTTACCCACTCGTTCAGGTCAGTCCGACCCACTCGGTCGCGCTGCCCCCAGAACTCGCCCACCAACTACTGGCTCAAGAAAGTGAGGCGCAGGACTAATGTGGAAAACAATTCTTCGTCGCCTCTTAATTATGATTCCCGAAGTTATCATCCTTAGTATTCTGGTTTTCTTACTAGCTAAGGCGATGCCTGGTGACCCTTTTACGGGATCCATCAATCCCAAAGCGGATCCCGAACAAATTCATCACTTGATGAAGCTCAACGGCTTGTACGATCCCTGGTACCAGCAATATTGGCACTGGGTCGTCCACTTATTTCACGGTAACTTAGGTAACAGCTACCAGTACCAAGAACCCGTCTCCCGCTTAATTGCCGGACGGGCAGGCAACACCCTCTGGTTGGCCCTTTTCACGATGATTTTAACCTACGCCATGGCATTACCCATGGGCGTCTTCGCTGGGCGACACGAAGGGCAACTCCCTGATACGGTCATTCGGGTCTACACCTACGTGACCTACTGCATTCCCTTCTTCGTCATCTTAGTCATTGGTATCTGGGTCTTCGGCTACATTCTGGGTTGGTTCCCAACGACCGGGTCCATTTCACCAAATGCCAATGGCTGGGCACAAACCATTGGATCGCATTTAACCCACATTCTGTTGCCCGGCCTCCTCGGCGCGTTGTTTGGGACCGTCAATATCGTGCAATACCTCCGTTCTGAGGTCATCGATGCCAAGCATTCCGACTACGTACGAACTGCCCAATCAAAGGGTGTTCCTAGCAAGGATATCTATCGGCACCATATTTTCCGCAACTCTCTCCTACCGATTGCCGCATTTGCTGGCTATTCCATCACCGGATTGCTCAACGGCTCTATCTTTACGGAGACAGTCTTCTCCTACCCGGGTATGGGGTTGCTCTTCGTGAACTCCATTATCTACCGGGACTACACGGTAATCACAGCGTTGGTCCTAATTTACGGCATTCTGAACTTACTGGGAACATTACTTTCGGATATCATTCTCAGCCTGGTTGATCCACGGATTCGTATCGACTAAGGGGGCGGTTCTATGGCTGAAAATTTTGCACAACACTCAAATATCTCGGCCGCCGACCTGGATCGGTTGACTCGCGAAGCACAGGCCGAAGCAACGCCCTCCACCGCCCGTATTATCTGGAATGAGTTCAAAGCGGACCGACCGGCGTTGATTTCACTCTTTGTCGTCGTTGGTTTTATTCTCTTCGTCATGGTAGGCGCCCTATTCATCGACACACCCAAAATGATGGAGACGAATATCGTGAACTACTTTAATCGCCCACTGACTGCTGGCTTTCCGTTGGGAGCGGATGCTGGCGGTCGTTCCATCCTCCTGGAACTAATTGTTGGCTCACGAAATTCCATTGGTATCGCATTAGGGCTAACCGTTATTTCATCGACGTTTGGCATCTGCTGGGGCCTGATTTCCGGATACTTCAGCGGATACGTTGACTGGGGGATGCAACGGGTCTACGACTTCATGATGATGCTGCCAATGACTATGATGATCATCGTCTTGGTCACCATCATCCCGCACTACAACGCCGTCACCCTAACCTTAATTTTCTCCATCTTTTACTGGGAAGGCACGTCGCGTTTGATTCGCTCACGGACCTTGGCGGAGTCTGGCAAGGACTATGCCGCTGCATCCCTGACTTCCGGAACTAACCGGTGGAAAATTATTTTCCGCGACATCATGCCCAATATTTCGTCACTGATTATCGTGGACACGACATTATCATTCGCTGAAAATATCGGGGTTGAAACGGGACTATCCTACTTGGGATTCGGTCTACCGAGCCAAACACCCTCGCTGGGGACCATGATTGCTAACGCCAACGATCCCAATAATATTACGCAGTACTGGTGGACCTGGTTGCCCGCCGCGCTCGAAATCATCATCCTGTGTTTAGCTATCAGCTACATCGGCCAAGTCCTTCGTCGGGCCGCCGATGCTTCTCAACGGCAAGGAACTGCGGACTAATTCATCATCATTTAAGGAGATGGTGCCTACTTCATTTAACCTGTGTCACCAATGTGAGGAGTTTACTTCGAGGGGGAAACTTTGACATGAAGAAAAATAAAATCGTCCTGTCTACCATGGCGTTGCTAGCCGTAATTGGATTGGCCGCCTGTTCCAAAAAGAGTTCGAGTTCCAACAGTTCGGGTGAGGTCGGTTCATCTATCAACCTGGCTGAAATCTATCATAATTCTAAGGCTACCGATCAATCGGCCACGAAAAACAGCACTTTAAAGATTGCTGAACCCAACAGTGCTCCATTCCAAGGTTTGACAGATCCATCCCTGATTACCAACGCTGAGGATACCGACGTCTTCGCTCCTGGCGGTAACCAACCTGGTAATATCGATGGCCTTTTCAACTACGACAAAGACTTTAAGATTGTTGACGGTGGGCTGGCCAATCAACGGCTGAATCTAAAGGATAAGACCGCCACCATCACCATTCGTAAAGATGGCAAGTGGTCCAACGGCATGCCCGTCACCGCTAAGGACATCGAATACGCCTACGAAGTTATCGGTAATAAGAACACGACTTCACAGCAGTACTCATCCGACTTCAACGCCATTAAGGGCATGGCCGCGTACCACGCCGGCACCGCTAAGACTATTCCTGGGATCACCTTCCCAGATGGCCCAACCGGTAAGGTAGCCGTCATTCATTTTGATAAGATGTCACCAAGTATGAAATACATTGGCAACACCTTCATCTGGGGTGCCGTAGAACCTTACGAGTACATCAAGAATGTGCCAATTGCTAAACTAGCTGCTTCCGCTCAGATTCGGAAGGATCCCCTCTTCACGGGTCCTTACAAGCTAGACAAGGTCGTTGAAGGTGAATCAACATCCTGGTCACCTAACAAATACTACTATGGCAAGACACCTCAAATTCAACACATCACCATCACTGTGGTCTCCCCGAACAACATCGACAAGGCGATTCAATCTGGTAAATACGACTTTACCTCACCCGCTGGGGTCATGCGTGGGACCGACTACAAGGAACTGAAGAACTTAAAGAATTACACGCCAGTTGGCCAACCAGAGCTGGGTTACGGCTACTTCGGTTTCAATGTGGGACAATTTGATACCAAGGCCGGCAAAAATGTCATGAACCCAAAGAGCAAAATGGCCAACAAGAACCTTCGGCAAGCCATGATGTACGCCCTGAACCTCGATGCCGTCAACAAGAAGTTCGGTAATGGCATTACTTGGCGGGCTAACTCGCTGATTCCACCAATCTTCGCAAAGTACTGGGATTCCTCAGCTAAGGGCTACCCTTACAACCTGAGCAAGGCCAACAAGTTACTGGACGAAGCCGGCTACAAGAAGAAGGGCAAGTGGCGGGTCCAACCAAACGGCAAACCATTGACTATCTACTTCGGTGCCATGACTGAAACATCCGTCCAAGCTGCTGAATATCAAGACTACCTGCAGCAATGGCACAAGGTTGGTTTGAACGTTAAGTTAGCCACTGGCAAGACGATGGAAATGAACAGTTTCTACAACCTCTTGCAACAACCAAAGCAAGACAAGATGGATATCTTTGACGCGAACTTCAGCCTGTCCTCCGAACCAACACCAACCACGTTGTACGGACAGTCCGCAACCTTTAACTTCAGCCACTTTGTTGAAACCAAGAACGACAAGTTGATCAGTGAAATGAACAACTCGAAGTCCTGGAACGACACTTACCGGACTAAGATCTTCAAGGAATGGCAAGAATACATGAACGAAGAGGCTTACGTCGTTCCAAGGGCATTCAACTACACTTGGGCTCCCGTTAACCACCGGGTCAAGGGCTACGACATTAGCAATGGCAACTCTGAATTCTGGAGCAACTTGTCATTAACGTCTAACAGTTTGGACTAGCTGAACGTCACTGACATGAATATCCAAGTTCCTTGAATAAAGTCATGGCACTGAATATCAACTGAATATGCTCATCCCGCCTATACCACCGACGACTGAAGATGTTTAACAATGCTAGCCGTGAGGTTGTCAGATATGGGCTCAGGCGCGTCGTTATTCTTAGTTAGCGGTGATTTCCCGCTAGCTTAGAATAAGGCCAAGCTTGAAGACTCAGGGTTTTTGAGGCTTCAAGTTGTGCCCGCACCGTTCCAGCCCATAACTGACAACCGGCAAGGCGGCCATACCATTGCTTAAAATCTTCAGTGAAAACCCACTAAAGCCGACGAATCGTTTCTGATTCGTCGGCTTTTTGTTTGGAAGGAAGTGAATCTCTTTAGGTGGGTAACTCGTACTATACCGGAAGGTCCAGGCCTTGCCAACCCCGTCACCTCGCGGAAAAAACGCTAAAATTAATAAGCTTGTTTTTCAACTGCCTATTCGATTCCCCACTTCTCGGCACACCATCCGTTAATTGCCCTAAAAATGGTCAACATCCCAACAATTGAATATTTATTTTGCAATATCTAATGCCGTTATTTCTTCACCAATATGAGGTAACCCTCTCCAGGAACGGTGCCCTCTAAAATATTGTCGTCATTGCCATCATCTGGTCCAATTAGACTCCCGCCGATATGCCAACCGGCAAATTGCTGACGTGTGGTTTGATTATATCCCGCCGCTGTCAAGCCCTGTGCAATACTGGTGGCACTATCCGGATCCTTCGCCACAAAATTAATCCGCTTAAATTGCTGATAGCTTACCTTATAAAAATCCAAGAACTTTTGGGTGCCCATCTCGGTCATTGCATCAGCAACATCTGGCGCATCATCGACCGTCAATATCGTATCTGCAGCTTGAAAGACGCTCGCATCATAGGTGGTTCCGGGGAACAATTGCATCAGCTTGGCTTCTCGCTTAGAAACCCGCGTCTTACTCCAGTCCAGATTATCAACCGTCACTGGTCCAGTGGCTGTGCTGGCTGAATGTTTGGCAGCCGGTTTTAAATATCCCCGCCAAATCCAGCCACTCAGCGTTCCATCAGCGCTTTTAACATGATAGTAAATCGCATTTTTATGCTTACCCTTTTCATACAACTTTTCATGAGCATCCGTGTACCAAACGACGTTGAGCGTCACGTCATTATTGCTATACCGAACACCTAAGTGTCGTGAATAACGCGCGCCTTGGGTTGCCACTAGCGCGTGTCGGCCCATGCTTCGGCGCCAAACTAACCGCACTGACCGTGACCGTGCCGCAGAATACTGGCTATTCGCCCAAGCCAGACGACTGCCCCCAATCCAAGCACCAATTGCCACTGCCAAAATCAAGAGCCCCTGAATAATTGGTTTCATATTGCCGCCCCATTTTTGCCTAATTCTGCAGGCAGTTCTCCTCAGAGCGTCCCGTAGTTACGTCGTACTATACCCGCTAATAACACCCTTGACAAACGTTCTGACAGCCGCTAACCACCCGAAATAAAGGCACTTATACCAAATAATCCTGCCCCATCGGCATAGACACTATGCCTAACCGAGTCCTCCCAAAGGATCACCGATTAGCCGTAAATTTATTTTCTAATACCCCCATAATCGTTTGTCACGTGACCATCATTACCCCTCGTTTTATAGCCATTCACGCAACGGTTTAAGTCCTTTGCGATTAGAATGATGGTCATCGAGGGGGAATTAGTATGAAACTTCGTAAAACCGGAATCATTGGGCTCTTCTGGTTATTCATGCTGGCACTCATGCTGCCGACTGGCCACTTACCACTATCCCTTGTTAACCGCATCCTGGTCACCGACCTAACCCTGTTGCTCATCATATTGGTTATCAACCACACCATTATCCACGCCCCGCTCAAGTTCAAGTCACCCTTTACTTTTTGGCATCAACTCTGGGTGAGTGCCGTTCCAGTCATCTACGTGCTCTTAATTTTGATGGGCGTTTCGACCGTGGGACCACTTCCCAATCACCAAGTGATACAGGCAATTGCACCGGCCATCTGCATTGCCGCGTATGAAGAAATCTTCTTTCGTGGCATCGTGTTGGGTGGCCTCTTACGCATCTGGGGAGCCCGCCATTTACTGACCATCACCTTTGTTAGCAGCCTGCTCTTCAGTCTAAGTCACCTCCTGAATCTCACCCACCAATCACTGCTATTAACGGGATTCCAAGCCACTAGCGCCTTGGCGATTGGCCTCCTATTCGCCGCAGTTTACCTACGAACCGACAGCCTCTGGTGGCCAATCGCGGGGCACTTTCTAAACGATTTTTTGATTCTGGCGGCGTCTGGCTCCCTCTCTAGCCCAGGTCCCATTCACTACGGTATCCAGGTAGCCGTCAGCGGCAGTGAACTAGTGATTGCACTTATCACGACCGCTTGGTTGCTCCGTCCAGAAGAACGCTTTGATATCCAGCAGAAATTCCACTTGGCCTAACAACTAGTTGGAGGTGATGAGATGAATCAATCCGCTAATGATTGGAATCGCGTGCAACACGCCGTGGTCCACGACCTACGACTAGCCTACGGACACCTGTGGGAAAACGTGGCCACCTACTTAGGCCTGTTTTTGGTGGAGGACCTCGCCGCCACTTGGAGTCATTCACAGGTTCTCCGGGCAGATGCGTTCAACAACTTATCCGGTATCTTTTCGACTAGCCTGCTCATGACTGGTCTTTACATTGCCAGTAAAACCAGGGATGACGACCTCTGGGGCGCTCCCATTGCTGCCACTGAACAGGAGCACGTCGGCCCTCGCACCCAACAATCACGCTTTCGTTTCGAAACCCTCTATACGTTAACGGCCGGCCTAGTCATGGTCATCATTGCCGCCGACATTATCTACAAGGCCAGCAGAACACTGATTCTGCACCCTAGTTATCACTTGCAACCCAACACCGCTGGCATTGCCGCTCTCATCTCCAGTGGCGTGCTCCTACTTCTATGGCGGTCCAATCACCGCTGGGCCCAGCGTCTCCAAAATACCGCGTTGACTGCGGCCGCTCAGGACACCTATACGGATGCGCTCACTAGCCTTGTGACCGTGCTAACCATCCTGGGCGTTGGCTGGCTACATTGGACCTGGATCGACGGCCTGGCCAGTTTACTTCTGGGAATTTACATCCTCTACACGGGGATTCAGATATTTCGGAATTGCAGTCTTAAACTGGTCGACTACTTTGACCCCAAATTGGAACAACAGTATTGTCAGACGATTGGACAGCTCCCCCAAGTCCAACGCATTATTTTTCTCAAAGCTTACTATGACGGTAATTTAGTGATGGTCAGCGTGACCATTGCCGTTGACCCTCAAATGACTGCCGCCACCATTTACCAGTTGACCCAGACCATGAACACGCTGATGGCCCAAAAATACGGGGTCGCCGAGACCGCCCTCATGGTCATGCCAGGAACTGAAACGACCACTGAGTAACTTGATTGCTAGCCATTTGACCACCCACTCTGTATCCAAATTTGCCAAAACCGGCGGAACAAAACCGGTATATTTATTTATTCATCCAAACTATGAATATTTCCACTGAATTTTTGAAATCAAGGAACGCCCTAAATGGCGGCCTTTTCACATTTTTTCAATGTTCACCGTTGAATTAAGTGCTTACATGCTGGGGAATAAATGATATAGTATAGGTAAAGTATAAGATGCATCGTGAAGGGGTGGCATTGCATATGTTACAACAATACAAGAACATTCTGGTTCCAGTTGATGGTTCTAAAGCAACCCAACCAGTCTTAGACAAAGCGATTGAAGTTGCTAAGCGTAACAACACTCATCTTGATATTTTAAACGTACTGGAAGTTAACCAGTTTAGTGATACCTATGGTGGTGCCGTCAGTGGTGACGTCATTTACAAGCTTTCTCAAGACGTCCAAGATCGTCTCGATGCCTTGAAGCAGCAAGCTATCGACGCCGGCGTCCCTGACGTCAGCATTCACGTTCGTTTTGGGAACCCAAAGCCCGTCATTGCGCGTGAATTCCCAGCTGACCACAAGACGGAACTGATTATCATCGGTTCAACCGGTTTAACGGCCGTTGAACGGTTGATGGTTGGCTCAGTTACCAACTACGTTAGCCGTTCCGCTATCTGCGACGTGCTGATCGTTAAGCCAGAATAAACGATTCTAGATAAAGTTAATGTGAGGGTTTGGGACAATTGTTCCAAACTCTTTTTGTTGCCCACTAAAGGTTGAATGATACATTGGGTGCTTCAAACCAGGACTAGCAAGCATTGGCTGCACTCCGGAGTCCAGGGATTCCGCCTGCCGTGGGGACGCTTCAGCCAAAGAACGGGCTTCTCGCTCGATTTGAAGCCACGAAGGCCCCGTGTCTCCAAAGTCGCCCGTGCTGTAAACTGGCACAAAACACCAGTTAACACCACCGTCACGGCCGGCTACATCCCTGGTCTCCTCCGACTCTGATTGCGGTTTAACATGATAAACACTGACCGATTTATTTATGCAACTCTTAAAAAACTAACTGAAATTTTAACCTTCGGAAAAATCCAGCGTAAGCCGAGAGGTCGCCAGATATGGGCTCAGGCGCGTCGTTCTGCTTAGTTAGTAGGCGGGTTTCCTACTGACTTAGTAGAAGACCAAGCTTGGAGACTCGGGGCTTTCGAGGCTTCAAGTTGTGTCCGCACCGTTCCAGCCCATATCTGGCGGCCGGTAAGGCGGAAAGCTATCAATCTTTAAAAGCTTTCAACGTTCAATTACCCACCAGCTTGTGACCAGGAATTCCCCTGTCACGGAAAGGAGCGCCACCATGCAATGGACCTATACCCAGACTATCCCCGCAACACAAGCACCCATGCCGCTCAGAGCATTATTGACGGCCTGGTTACTCCCTAGTCACCTCGTCCACGACCTACGAATTCACCAGCGTGTGTTAGTTAACGGCAGCTACCGAACCATGAATCAACTCGTTTACGCTGGTGAAACCGTCCAACTCACCTTTGTTCCCACTGATTTCAAGGAACCCTTCCCAGATGTGCTGCCTGACAGTGCGGCCACCGTCAGCGTGCTCTACGAAACAGCCGACCTGCTCGTTATCAACAAAACACGGGGCAGTAAGACACACCCCAATCAGCCAGCAGAACGTGGCACCACACTGAATCACGTAGCCGCCTACTTGGGGCCCAACGAACCAGGTCCTTACATTCTAAGTCGCCTCGACCAGGAAACAACTGGCGCTCTTTTGATGACCAAGACTCCCGCAGTAGTCCCTGTGATGGTACGCAATATTGCTGAAAAACGCGTTCAGCGGACCTACTTGGCTTGGGTTCGTGGGACTTTACAGGGGCAGGGCACGTTTACCGGTCCCATCGGTCGTGATCCCAATGACAAGCGCAAACGCCTAGTCAATGGTGTCCATGCTCAACCCGCCGTGACCCACTACGAAGCCGTCGACCACCAGCCCGGCGCCACGCTAGTCAAATTGTGGCTAGAAACTGGCCGGACCCATCAACTCCGGGTCCACTTGGCTAACGCCAGACATCCACTAGTTGGCGATCCCCTTTACGCAGAACCCAGTCAGGACCGTTTACGGCTACACTGTTGGCGTTTGGACTTTCCTCAGCCATGGACACTAGATGGCCCCTTAACCACCGTGACGGCGCCCGTACCCGCTGATTTTGCCACGTTTCACACGAATTAGCGTAATCGTCAATTTTTCTACGATTTAGACGATTGTAACCGTTAATCATCTTTATCTCGTATACTTGAGTCAGTTGAATGGCTTAGGGGGGATATGATGCGTTGGCCACAAAAATGGGCAATCCTTATCCTATTAGTTTTACTAGCCAGCTTATTGGTCTGGGGAATTTTGAATTTACTGAATATTGTGTAAAAAAAGGCGCGTGCCGCTGGGTCTCAATCCCCTAGCGGCATGCGCCTTTTTAGATACTAATGTTTACTTAACCTTCAGTTGTTAGTAACCCAAGATTATACATGCAATGAGCAACTATCCTATAAGTGGCAATTCTAAAATATCATTGTACGTTGCAACTATTTCTAGTGAAACCTACCCCATCACCTTGTTGTTCCCCCAGCTCTTTCCAAAAAGCAATTTCAACTTATCCACAATCGTAGCCGCAGGTTGGCAGGGCGGGCGGCAGCCGTGTCGGTGGCGTTAACCCGGTGAATTTCCGAGTCTACACCACGGGACAAGCTTGGAAACTCGGCGAACTTCCGAGGCTTCAAGTCGAGCCGGAAGCCTGTACTTTGGCTGCAAGCGTTCCCCACAGCAGACACCCGCCCTGCCAGCCGGAGGCGGAGCACGACATCAGTCATACTTGAAAACTAATTTCAGACACAAAAAAAGTCGGAGTAACCACTCTCCGACTCCCACTAACATCATTAGAGCATTCAACATCATCACAGTTTGTAGTCAGGAAAACGCTGTTCACTCGAATTCAGTTATTAATCTCAATATGTAGTTATTGAGCAATTCAAACACGTTCAGTTAATGAAAACTAATCGTGCTGCAAAGATAACTCTTATCTTTTAAATGAGAGTTATTTCACAAAGTCGGGAACTTATAAAATCACTTTATTTTACAACTTCCCTGACAGATTGATTGGTATTACAAGTCTTAGTATATCAGATGGGTACAAGATTGCAAGCGTTTTCAGTAAATAATTTACAACTGATGGTAGCGAACTATAAACTATGCATCATCCGGACTTTGTGAATACTCCAAGCCCCGGTCTATTGCCCAGAACCCTTCGGCAAGGTCACAATCAGCTGGCCCCAGTGGAATTTTAGCTGTAATGTGCTGGCTCCTTGTTCGGGAAGCATTCCTAATGCATTAGAAAAATCTAATGCACCTAAATCTGAGACAATTCGGTTGTGGCCGTCAACTCGTGCGTTCGGCGGACTGGGAAATGTCAGCTGTAATCGCAGCAATCGTGGCGTTTCACTCAACTCCAACGTAATCATGGCTGGTGGAACCTGTTTAATGACTGGTAGCATTTTTGGTGTCAGCTCATCGATCACTGCTCCCATTTGCTTAAGCGCGGCAACGGTTGCCGTCAAGGGGTCTGAAACTTTCACGAAGAGTTGAACGCCCTCACGTCTAGCTAACAGGTAATTGTGATATAGCCGAAAGCGCAGACTAGTGCCCGGCACATTTTCCAAATCATCAATGGTCAATTCGGCCGCATTACTGGTCGCCCAACCAGAGCGAATATCGATATATAGCTGACGGAACCCCTCGTAGTCCTGATCTTCCAAGTAGCCCCCCAGCCCCAACAACATGTTCTGATAGTCATGGCTAAACTTCTTCACCACGCTCATTTGCCGGTTCAACTCGGTCGTATACTGTTCTCTAAAGGCTTGTTGCTGCCGTTGCAGTTGCGTATGTTCCTCTTGCAGGTGGGTCTGCATCAACATGTAGGTACTCAAAGATAGGCCCACTAGCAGTGTCCCAGCAATTCCAGCTAAAAAAATCAGGTACTGATCTGACCGCTGGAGCATCTGTAAGGAGTACTCAAACAAAATGTACACGACCGCCAAAGTCGCCATAAACGTCAAAAACATGTACTCAATCGAACGACCGATCATGGATTCAATCAAATTTTCCATGGGAGCTCGGGTCATCCAAAGGCCCATAATAATCAATACAAAGATAATGTTATCAATCGCTATTTCAGACAGCGTCCCCCACAGACTGGTAGCAAACCGCATGTTCGTCAGATAAATCGTGGCCACAATAACTACCATATCAACAAATTCAATTAATAAGTACGCCAAAATGGAAACTTCAATAAACGCGGGGAGGTACGCCCATTTCCGTTGATAACCAATCAAGCTCAGCTCGACGCCCAACATAATAACCACGGAAAGGGCTCCCAACAACGAACTGTGAAAGGTAAACGGATTAATAAAATCAATCAACGTGTAACCCGCAGCAACCAGTGCACAGTACAACGAAAAGTTCTTTTTAAACCGTAATTGGGGAAACCAGTAGTATTGACAGTAAACAAACCAAAAGACCAATGAAAACTCTGATAGTGAAAAACTCAACGCACTGACCTGAATCACGTTCTCACCCGCCTTCCTTGGTTAGAATCAGCGTAAAGTACAGCATCCCGCGCTTCAACGCAATCTGCAGGGACGCATTGTCGGTCTGCATGACAATTTCTTGGACAGTTTTCAATCCTTGGCCGTGGCCGTGGCCCTTCGTCGTGTATCCAGTCGTCAAGAACCGATTGATCTGCGGTGGTTCGTCCTGTGAAACGGGGTTGGCCACGGAAATTTCGATAGACCCGGGATACGTCAGAATCGCAAAGTAAATGTCTCGTTGACCCGCAACAGGCGCCGATTCCAACGCATTATCCAGCAAAATTCCCACGATACGAATTAACAGGAGACTATCTATGGGAAAGGTTCGAACCTCATCGGGAATCTCCAAGCGTAAATCACGGCCCTTAGCCTGAGCCGCCAGAATTTTTTGAAACAACAAACTCTTTAACGGTGGATCACTCAGTCGTTGTAACCCATCCTCTTCCAGATCAGTCACGTGACTGGTCGCATGCCAGCGTGAGTCCAACGTTTGAAAGTAGGCCGTTAGCCCATCATAGTCTTCCGCATCCAAGTAATCACCCAACCGCAGCATCTGCTTTTGGTACTGTTGTTTAAACTGACGAATAGCCCGGACCTGATCAGAGATTCGCCGGTCATAACGCGACCGCAATAGTAACTCCTGATAGCCCGACTTAACGCGTTGCCGGTAAAAGAAACTCTGTAAAAAGAAGAATAGACTCGCGCTGATCAACAGAATCATGATGAGTTCAATACTCAGCGCAAAGGTCATCATCGCGTGGGTAATTGCCAGCCGGTGAATGATTACCGTCGACAACTGTGCCAAGACACTCATGCTCGCTAGCAACGCCATGACCGTCCACTGTTCCTTGCGACTAAACGCCAATTCCTCCAGGTTCCCGGGTTGAATCCGCATCCCCGAAACCGCCAACGAACAGAGCGTGTAGATGATGACCTGAAAAACCAGTCGGCCAGCAATCAACGGGGCCGTCTGACTGGTCACAAAACCAAATAATTCAATGGTTACTGCACGAACCACATCATTAACTAACACGACCACCAGATAAATCACAATCGTCGCATTAACAAATATCAGTGACATCTTCGGTCGATGATGATTTAAGTAAAGTAAAGCGGAGACGGGGGGAATCGCCAACGACCAGGAGGTCCCAATGACGGCCGGAATCAACGCCCACCCCACCCATTTCAGTGGTAATTTCCAGTTACGTGGACGAATGACCCCAATCCACAGCGTCCAAAACCACTGCATAGTCATGGCCAACACAAAATTTATCCAAAAGTGTGTATCAAAGATGTGCATCGTGTCACCCTCTCAGGCCTTTAAATGCTTCTGAACCAACGTTTTAACCTCATGAAATCGCCGTGTCGCCACATCCGTCTCGTCCCCATTGGGAAAAATCAGCCGCCGATTGGTGGTGTCTAGTCCGCTAACGTTGTCCAAGTTAACCAAAAAGCTCTTATCCGTACGGTAGAGTTCTGGATAGTCGTCGGCAATATCCTTCAAAAATCCAGGGAACTCCACCAACTGATTAGCAGCGTGCACCGTAACCTTATGAGCCATCTCAGAAGTGGCAACGAAGTAAACGTCGCCCATCGGCATACTGAACTGACGACCACCAATTGTGTAGCTAAATAAATTTTCCGTATTTCCTAAGTAATTTGTGTAGCGTTCATACCCGTAGTCGATATTTTCCCGCAATTTTTGGTCAATCTGAGCCCGCCCTAAATCCTTCACGATGAAGTCCATGGGCTCAACTTTGCGTTCAAATGTGAGCAGCGCCATTTCTGAATGCGTCGTCACAAACACGATTTCCGCAAAGCCTAAGCGCTGCCGAATCGTAATCGCCGTTTCCAAGCCCGTGGTATCCTCCGCAGGAAATTCAATATCCAGGAAAAATAGCGCGTACTCCGGCGGGTTGGCCGTCAAATTAGCCAATAGTTCTTGAGGACTGGGCGTTGCCAACCGGACCTGCATGTCGTAGTCATTAATCATGATATACCGCTGAACAACATCGGTGTAATGCTTCAATTGTTCTGGATTATCCTCGCAAAGATAAACCGCTAGCATTTTATGCCACCCTCTTAACTAAACCGTTGTAATACCTATCACCCATTAATGTAACCTGAAAGCTGGTTGTTTGCAATCGTTATTATCACGAAATATGCAGAATCAGTTAGATTTCTGCGACCAAAAAAAGAAGCTACCCTGGGCAGCCTCTTCTTAAGTGGATTATATACTTCTATTCTGTCAAATTAGCACTCCCCCAAGCTCTAACCTAACACGTCTAATCCCCTCGGGTTCTCCAATAACCACCACTTACTCTTCAGCCAATTGGTAACGCGTTACTTTACTAACTTCGTTAATTGCCCACTAGATAGACTACCAGTTCAACCTTTGGATTAGATTCATGGAATTACTAGCGTCAACGGTTAGCCACTGTCAAACACATATACTTTAACCGATTGACCTGCAAAATCAGTTGCCGTAAAACTGACTCCTTCCAACTGTCACTACTTTAACATGTTCCCCGCTAATCAGTTCCTAAGTAGCGAAAACGTCAATTATCTAACGTTAAGGTAGGGAAAAACAGCGCAATTCAATTGTGACCAACTAAATAAGCGATAAATCCTCCTAAAATTACGGGGGCCAGGATGGCTAGTAGAAAGTCCAGCAAGCCGCGCCAGTACCACCGTAGCGTCTGCTTGGAGGCGGCAACGGGTCCCCGTGGTTGTTGCATCTTTTCATAGACTGAGACTGGCTGCTCTCGTTGGTGTCGATGAATGATAGGGGCCTGCACGTGCCGGGTATCTTCTAAAACTACCCACTTAGCCCACGGAAAGCACACCCAGCTCGCCATCAGATAGCCATCCAGCACCGAAAAATGCGTGAGTAACTGGCCCGTGGCATAATCCCAGTGACCTAACAAAAGCAAGAAACCAATCACCACTAAACCACAGCTCGCTTGTTGTACCCAATACCGGCCAGAAAAGTGCATGCCAGTCGCCTCCTTTTCCTTTCGTAACCAAATTGCTGTAAACTAGACCTAAATCTTAAAATGGATGGAGTGATTTGATGGCAGATTCACGGGACTTCAACCCCATCACAGCCGCTGGCTATCAGGAGTTACAGGCGAAAATCGCTGCGCTGGAAGCCGACCGACCAGAAAAAATTGCAATTTTAGCGGAAGCGCGAGCTCACGGGGACCTTTCAGAAAACGCCGAATACTCAGCGGCAAAGCGAGACCTTCGTCACCTAGAAAGCCAGCTACGTTTTTTCAATAAGCAACTACAGTATGCCAAAGTCGTGGACCCTTCCACCAACAACGTGGTCGAACTCGGCAAGTGGGTCACCGTCACCTTCCTGGATGATGCGGACCAAGCCACCTACCAGCTAGTCGGCACCCAGGAGGCCGATTTAGAGGCGGGCAAAGTTACCCGTGTGTCTCCGCTAGGCAAGGCGTTATTGGGCCACCAACCAGGCGACACGGTCACCATTCAGGCACCCAACGCCAGCTATGACGTTCGCATTCTCACGGTCAGCCTCACCGCCCCCACAGCGTAAACACAGTATACAAGTCAAAAAGTCTACTTAGAATGATGACGAATTCTAAGTAGACTTTTTGTTTAGTTGATTTTTTAATACATTCTAATGAACTTGGATTAGTGTGCACTCCGGCGGTCAGGAGTGGGGGCTGATTATCTTGGTAGCTAAAATCTCGTTTAACTGAAATTGTATTACTTTAAATGCGTAATTGTCGTGCCATAGCCACCATTACTTCAAAACCAGTTTAGTTCGCAAACTAAAGGTTGAAAGCACCGAAATACCCACTATACCTGATACAGCAAGGATTGGGTGTTAGGGTTTAGTCAGATATAGCGGGAAATTGTCACCTTACCGTTCGCCACATTTGGACTGGAACGCGGTGGAAAGGACGGGACAAGCCAAAGAGCGGTCTTGCTGGCCTGGAAAATGCCGGCCTTTCCAGCTCCAAAAGCGGGCAAGCACTTAGATATTCCAAGTATTAGTCTGTTGGCAGGTCTCTTCATCACGGCAATCATTGGCATCACGCGTTTTAGTAGTGGTGATAAGTTCCTATCTGCCAACGTCTTAACCCCGCTCATTATGGCTACTGCGTTGCTTCTGGGCTACATCCTTTATGCCTGGTTGCGCCCTACCAAAGCCCTGGTCAGCCTGCAACTCTTCAAATCTCCCACGTTCAACGCCTCGGCCATCATCCTGATGCTCTCCGGAATTGCCGTCAACGGTGCTATGTTTTTACTCCCGCTCTACCTGCAAAACAGCCGCGGCCTTAGTGTCGTCTGGTCTGGGACTTATTTGATCGCTCAGGGAGTCGGACTGCTCCTTTCTCGGAGTCAAATTGGTAAGCTAACGGACAGTATCGGCGCCCGATGGGTCGTTCTGGGATCAATTCTCATTGCCATCGCTGGCACACTCCCCTTCGTCTTCTTTACCGCTAAAACCAGTACCTGGCTGCTTCTCTTCGTGCTCTTCATTCGAGGAATCGGCCAGGGTGGGTTAACCATTCCAGTCATGGCAGATAGCTACACGGGCCTGCCACAACACCTAGTTGCGGAGGCAACAACCGCCACCCGGATGTTACAAAACATTGGTGGTGCCATGGGGACTGCCGTTTTGGCAACCATCATCCAACACGAATTCCCGCTAGTCGGCTTAAACGCTGCGTACCAAACCGCCTTCATGTGGTCCGTTGGGTCCGTTGGGTTCATTGCCGTCACCGCCATCCCCGCTTGGTTTCTGAGCCACAAACCCGTCTAAGTGCCTGGGCAATGGGTGAACTCGATTAAACGCGTTGGTGCTAACGTTCTTTTAGAAATTCTCTTATTTTTCAAGTCCCCGAAACACTTATATACCAGGGGTTTTTCAAGAATGTTAAAATTAAAAATGAGATTTCCCCTTGACATCTCATCTAATTTTAATTATTGTAGAACACATCAACTAATGCAGTAACATTAAAAAACTTTTGAAAGGCAGGGATTCTATCATGATGACAACTCTAAAGACAACCAACATGGCAGCCGCCCCTGCCGTTCAAAACGCAGCCTTATTATTAACGAAGAAGGACCCGGTCACTTGACCTTGAGGTAACACTCAAATTCAAGTACTGAGCCCTTCTTTCCCATTGCGTGGATGGCGGGCTGAGTACACGTACTTAGGCCTCATCCATTCCGTGGATGAGGCCTTTTTGTTAGACAAGGGAGGGAATCAACCAGTTTAGTTGATCACCACACATCAAATTCAGAAAGTAGGAATTACATATGAAAACATGGCAAAAAATGACAATTAGAATCGCAGCACTCTCCATCGCCGCCGTCGCTATGGCCGGTTGTAGCACTGCTAAGAACAATGGCAGTCAAGGCAACAATCCTGGTAAGACCGTTAAAATCGGGGTCAACATGGAGCTCTCAGGTTCCGCTGCCGGTTATGGTCAACAACAGAAACAAGGTATTCAATTAGCCGTTAACAAGATCAATCAATCTGGTGGAATTAAGGTTGGCAAGTCCAAGAAGAAAATTCAACTGGTCATTCGTGATAACAAGACTTCTAACACCACTGCCGCTTCCGTTGCCGCCCAGTTGGTCAACAATGACAAGGTGGTTGCCGTGGTCGGACCAGCTGCCACCAACGCCGGCACAGCGTCCATCCCCAACATGACCAAGGCTGCCGTCCCATCCGTCAGTCCTTCCGCTACCGACCCTGACTACACGCTGCAAAAGAACGGCGACGTACAAAAGTACATCTTCCGGGCTTGCTTCCAAAACAACTTTCAAGGATCCTCGGCAGCCAAATTTATGACGAATACACTGAAAGCCAAACGCGTCGCCGTCCTCGCCGATAACTCCAGTGACTACGGCACCGGGTTGACCAAGGCCTTTAAGAAGACCTACACGGGTACCGTTGCTAGCAGCCAAACGTTCCAAGAAGGCGACAAAGATTTCAACGCCATCTTGACCGCCCTCAAGCACAAAAAGATCGACGCCATTTACGCTCCCGGCTACTACTCAGAACTGGGCCTGATCATCAAGCAAGCACGACAAGCTGGCATCAACGTTCCCATCGTCGGCAGTGACGGCATGGCCGACGCAAAGCTGACTAAGATTGCGGGTAAAGCCAGCGCCAACAACGTCTACTACACCACGCCATTCTCCACGAAGTCCGGTGACACGAACGCCGTTGCCGCTAGCTTCCTGAAGGCCTTCAAGGCAAAGTACCACACCTCGGCACCAACCTTCTCAGCTTTGGCATACGATTCCGTCTACATGGTCAAGGCCGCCATTGAAAATGAAGGCTCAGCTAACTCCGTTAAAATCACGGATGGGTTGGCCAAGCTGAAGAACTTCAAGGGCGTCACCGGGACCATCACCATGAACCAACACCACAACCCTGAGAAGTCCATGATCGTTGAACAATTGACTAAGGGTGAGGTTCAGCGCACGTACAACGTGAAATAGACTTGGAGTGATTACATGCAAACAATCGGACAACAATTAATTAATGGACTCTCGCTGGGTAGCATTTACGCGCTACTCGCATTGGGCTACACCATGGTATATGGCATCATCAAGCTGATCAACTTCGCCCACGGTGACATCTATATGCTTGGGGCCTTCTGGGGTTACTTCGTCATCAACAAGCTCCATTTCAACTTCCTCTTCGCCATGTTGTCGGCCATGCTCTTCTGTGCGTTAGTCGGTGTCATCATTGAGTACTTCGCCTACCGGCCGCTACGTAAATCCCCCCGTATCACGGCATTGATCACGGCGATTGGGGTGTCCTTTCTCCTTGAAAATGGGATGACCTACTTCTTTACCGCAAATACTCGCAACTTTCCGCAGGCGATTCAGACCGTGACCTACCACATTGGTGGCATTCGGATTTCTAATATTCAGTTGCTCATTCTAGGAACCGCCTGTCTCCTGATGCTCCTGCTAGAATTGATTATCAAACGCACCAAGATGGGCAAAGCCATGCGGGCCGTTTCCGTGGACCCCGAGGCCGCTCAACTAGTTGGAATCAACATCAACCACACCATCTCCTTCACCTTTGCTTTAGGTTCTGCCATGGCGGGGGCTGCGGGCGTATTGATTGGTCTGTATTACAACTCGATTGACCCGTTGATGGGCATGACCCCCGGGATCAAAGCCTTCGTTGCCGCTGTCATTGGTGGGATTGGTTCCGTTCCCGGCGCTTCCCTTGGGGGCTTCCTGATTGGCCTGTTGGAAACCGCCGTCCAAGCCGTGGGTCTGTCAGCTTACAAGGATGCCGTTGTCTACTTCGTCCTAATCGTGATTCTACTGGTCCTACCTGCTGGTATTTTCGGCAAGAAGACCAAAGAGAAAGTGTAGGTGAATCATAAATGAAAGCCAATCTGAAATACAATGCCGCCTGGTTAGGCGTGATGGTGCTCGGCTTCGTTGTGATCGACGCCTGTGAATTTCTCGGTATCATCAACTCCTTCATCGAAAACATGCTCGTTACCATTGGTATTAACATCATCCTGGCGACTGGGCTGAACCTGATCATTGGTTTCTCCGGTCAATTTTCACTGGGCCACGCCGGATTCATGGCCATTGGGGCCTACGCCACTGGGATCATCACGCAGACACTAGTCACCCCCATCGGCTTCTACCTATCCGTGGTGGTCGGTATCGTCATCGCGATTATCGCTGCCCTGATTGTTGGAATCCCTACTCTGCGTCTACGTGGAGACTACCTAGCCATCGCGACGATGGGGGCTGCCGAAATCATTCGGATTCTGATCAACAACCTCAAAATTACCAACGGTGCCGCGGGGCTCTTTAACATTCCACCACTGGTGACCTGGGCCACGGTCTACGTCTTCATGTGTGTGACCACCATCGTGACCGTCAACTTCATTCATAGCCGTAGCGGGCGGGCCGTCATGTCCGTTCGTGAAGATGAAATTGCGGCCGAGTCCATGGGTATCAACACGACCCGTTGGAAATTAGCGGCCTTCGTTTTCGGCGCTAGCACGGCGGCGATTGGGGGCTCCCTCCACGCCGCTTACATTCAGACGATTGCCCCGGGAGACTTCAACATCATGGCCTCGATTGCCATCCTGATCATCGTTGTCCTAGGTGGCGTTGGGAGTATCACCGGGACCTTCATCGCCGCCATTGTCTTGGGAACGTTGGATACCGTCCTCCAAAACTTTGGGACCCTACGCATGATCATTTACTCGCTAGCCCTGATTCTCATTATGATTTTCAAACCATCCGGCCTCCTCGGGACGTGGGAATTCTCGTTCAAACGCCTTGGGTCACGCCAACGAAAGGAGCAGTCCGTCCATGAGTAGTCCTTTATTAACCGCACAACAAATCGTCAAAAGCTTCGGCGGACTGACCGCCGTGGCCAACGTGTCCGTCCACTTTGATCAGAATGAACTGATTGGCCTGATTGGACCCAACGGTGCTGGTAAGACCACGTTATTTAACCTTTTAACCGGCGTTACCCCCGTCACTTCGGGCGCAATTAGCCTTTACACGGATCAGGGGGTTCAGTCCCTCAATGGTAAAAAGCCGGCAGAAATTGCTCAAGCTGGCATCTCACGAACCTTTCAAAATATCCGCCTCTTTAAGGAACTTACCGTACTCGACAACGTCCGAATCGCCATGACGAACCACTACCGTGAAGGCTTCTTTACCAGTATCTTCCGCACACCCAAGTTCTACCGTACGGAGGCCGACATGACCACTGCTGCCCAGAAATTACTGGCAATCTTTGACCTCACGGGGGTCGCCGACCAACCCGCTAAGAACCTACCCTATGGGATTCAGCGGCGGCTGGAGATTGTCCGAGCCCTCGCTACCAAGCCCAAGCTTCTCTTCTTGGACGAGCCAGCCGCCGGTATGAATCCGGAGGAAACGGCCGACTTAACCCGGTTGATTCGTCAGATTCAACATGATTTCCACATTACTATCGTCCTGATTGAACACGACATGTCACTGGTCATGAACGTCGTGGAACGCCTCTACGTATTGGAACACGGGGCCTTACTGGCCGAGGGAACACCTAGCGAGATTCAACAGAACCCCGCCGTCATCAAAGCTTACCTGGGAGGTGAAGCCTAATGCTCAACGTCAAAAATCTGGTCGTCAACTACGGCGCGATTCAGGCCGTTAAAAAGGTCAGCTTCAACATCCAACAGGGTGAAATCGTGACTCTGATTGGAGCCAACGGTGCTGGCAAATCAACGATCCTTCACACCATTTCCGGCATCATGCGACCAGCGAGTGGTGAGATCACCTACCTCGACCACCCGATTCAAAAGACTGCTGCTCCTAAAATTGTGCAGGCTGGCATCTCTCAGGTGCCGGAGGGGCGCCACATTTTCCCCGGTCTCTCCGTTCAGGAAAATCTCCAAATGGGCGCCTTTCTTAGAAAAGACCGTGCCCACCTCAGCCAAGCCTATGAAGACGTCTATCAATACTTCCCCGTGCTTAAGCAGCGCCTTAACCAAGACGCCGCTACCCTCTCTGGCGGGGAACAACAGATGCTCGCCATGGGTCGGGCGTTGATGGCCCAGCCCAAACTAATGTTGCTGGATGAGCCCTCTATGGGCCTAGCCCCACTATTTATTAATGAAATTTTCGAAATTATTCAGGCCATCAATCAGGCCGGTACGACGGTTTTACTGATTGAACAAAACGCCAAAAAAGCCCTATCCATTGCCGACCGCGGCTACGTTTTAGCCGCGGGTGAGCTGAAACTGCACGGAACTGGTCAGGAACTTCTCACCAATTCCGCCGTCCAAAAGGCTTATTTAGGAGGTTAACCATGAGTGTAGCAGATTACATGACCCAACAATTAGTCGTTGTCAGTCCCCAAATGACCGTCAGTGGCGCAGTTGAATTAATGAAGCAAAATCAGATTCACCGACTCCCCGTCATGGACGGAGAAACCATGGTCGGCCTGATTACTCAGGGCATCATTTCCCGGGCACTGCCCTCCCAGGCAACCAGCCTTTCCGTCTACGAGACCAACTACCTCCTGACCAAGACCACCGTTGCGGATATCATGGAAAAGAACGTTCAAACTATTCCGGCCGGCGCGCAACTTGAAGATGCCATCTACCAAATGCGGGAGCATAAAATCAGCGTCCTGCCAGTGATGGCCAATGACCGCGTCGTCGGTATCATTACCAACAACGATATTTTGGACGCCTTCCTCAACATTTCCGGTTACGGTGAACCTGGTGTCGTCAGTCGTATTCGCGTAGCGCACGACCATACGGGGGTCATCTTCAAGGTTGGCCAGGTCTTAGCCGACCACGACCTCAGCATCCAAACGTTAATGGTGGTCCGTGAAAACCAGGAGCGGGTCATCGAGCTTCACATCGCTAACGACCAGGCCGCTGACGTTAATCAGATTTTAGCGGAGGCTGGGTTTGACGTGGTTTAACCGCCATTAGTATTGATGTATGTTGACCGCCTCCAACCGTCAGGGGTACCACCCGCTGTGGGGACCGGGCCAAGCCACAGGTCGGTCTCGGCCCGCGACTTTCAGCCTTGGTAGTTCACCAAGGCTGAAAGCTCGTCCCGTGGCGTAGACTCGGAAAACCACCGAGTTAACGCCACCGACACAGCTGCCGGCACCCCTGACGATTTCCGGCTATACTGATTCTGATAGACAAATCACCTCTAACCACCTAACCGCAACATCTATTATCTTCAGCAAACTGATAACGAAAAAAGCTACCGATAACTTCTTAACGAGTTGTCGGTAACTTTTTCGCTATGAATCATCCTTGGTATTACCGCTTCAACATGGTCTATCATCGCCTACGCAATCTTGATAATCAACGATATTTTGTATGGTATCACTAAAAATAGACAACCCTAAAAAAAACCAAGTTGCTCTTAAAAAACAAAATCCCTTGGTATCTCTGTCCGAAACCAACACCGTCACCGGTGGTCAGGGACGGAGTCGGCTGTGTCGACGGTGTTGGCTGGCGTTTTTAAGCCAGCCTACAGCGTGGGACGAGCTTGAAGCTCTGTTCGTACCTTGAACAGGGCTTCAAGTCGAGCCGGAGGACCGCCCTTTGGCCGCAGGCGGTCCCCACATCAGGCGTAGTCCCTGACCACCGGTGACAAGCAGTGACAACAAAAGACGCGCAAGAACGGCCCTTTCGAGCAATTCTTGCGCGTCTTATTTAAGTTTGGTTTTTAAACCACTGTAATCCGTAGATTACTTAAGTGGCTTCCATTGCCAGTCGTTAACTTCTGGCAAATCGGTCCCAACCTCACGGATGTAAGCATTGTGCTTAGCAACCATGTCGTCCATCCGCTGAGTGAAGTAAGCACCCTTGATAGCGTATGAATCAATGGCGTTAACGGCTTCCTTAGCCAAGTGGTAACGGTCCAAGTGGTTCAGGACACGCATATCAAATGGCGTGGTGATATCACCGTTTTCACGGTAACCGTGAACGTAAAGGTTGTGGTTCGTCCGGTCAAAGAAGAGATCCTTAACCAGGTCTTCGTAACCGTGGAAGGCGAAGATGACTGGCTTGTCTGTCGTAAACAGACGGTCGAATTCATCATCAGAGATCCCACGAGGGTCCAACTTAGGTGAACGAAGCTTCAGGAGATCAACCACGTTGATGAAGCGAATCTTCATTTCAGGGAATTCGTCATGCAATAATGAAATTGCGGCTAATGATTCCCAAGTTGGTTCAGTACCAGCTGCGGCAAAGACGATATCAGGTTCTTGACCTTGGTCAGTAGAAGCCCAGTCAACGTAGCCCAACCCATTGTGAACCAGGTTAGTGGCTTCATCAATGGAGAACCATTGTGGACGTGGGTGCTTAGACGTCACGATCAAGTTGATCTTTTGACGGCTAGAGAAGGCCACGTCACCAACAGCTAACAGGGTGTTGGCATCGGCTGGCAAGTATTCACGAATGAATTCTGGCTTCTTTTCAGCCAAGTGGGTCAACATACCAGGATCTTGGTGGGTGTACCCGTTGTGGTCTTGCTGGAAGACAGTTGAGGTATCCACGAAGTTCAATGATGGATAGTCATGACGCCAGTCTTGTTCCGTAGCCTTACGCAACCACTTCATGTGTTGCGTCAACATGGAGTCAACCACCCGCCCGAATGATTCATAGGTGGCGAAGAAACCATGACGACCAGTCAGAACGTAACCTTCCAACCAACCTTCAGCTTGGTGTTCGGAAAGTTGTGAGTCGATGACCCGGCCTTCGTGAGCCATGTTTTCATCATTTGGTTCCTTGATGTTTTCCATCCATTGACGCTTACCATAGTCCAACATGCTGTAAAGGCGGTTAGACTTGGATTCGTCAGGACCAAAAGCCCGGAAGTTTTCTGGGTTCAACTTCATGACGTCAGCCAGATAGTCAGACCAAACTAACATGTCTTGCGCAATGGTCTTCCCGTGTTCTGGGATGTCCAAAGCGTACTTCTTGTAGTCTGGCAACTTCAATGGTTCTGGCTTGATCCCACCATTAGTGATAGGATTCATTGCCATCCGTTGATCGCCCTTAGGGGCCATGTCGCGGACTTCTTCCTTAACGGAACCGTCTTCGTTGAACAATTCTTCTGGCTTGTAAGACTTCATCCAGTTGACCAACATGTCAGCGTGTTCCATATCACCAGCGGCAACAGGAATTGGCACTTGGTGCGCACGGAAGGAGCCTTCGATTGGGTTACCATCCAAGTCAGCCTTAGGACCAGTCCAGCCCTTAGGTGAACGGAAGATAATCATTGGCCAGTTAGGCAATGAGTCATCGTTGTTTTCACGAGCATGCTTTTGAATGGCCTTGATTTCAGGAATAACTTCATCCATCGTCTTAGCCATGTCTTCGTGAACCCGCGTGAAGTCCTTTTCGTTTTCATCAATTTCAACAAAGTGAGGATCCCAGCCCATTCCTTCGAAGTACTTGGTTAAGTCTTCGTCGGACATCCGTGACAGGATGGTTGGGTTAGAAATCTTGAACCCGTTCATGTTGATGATCGGTAAAACAGCACCGTCTTTGATTGGGTTGATGAACTTGTCTGAGAACCATGAAGCGGCCAATGGGCCAGTTTCGGATTCCCCGTCACCAATTTCAACTGCGGCAATGACATCTGGGTTATCTAAGATAGCACCAGTCCCATGGGAAAGGCTGTAACCAAGTTCCCCACCTTCATGGATAGAACCTGGCGTTTCAGGGGCGGCATGAGAGGCAACACCACCTGGGAAGGAGAATTGCTTGAATAAACGCTTCAAACCTTCTTCGTCTTGGGAAATGTTTGGATAAATTTCACTGTAGCTTCCATCAAGATATGAGTTAGAAACCATAACTTGGCCACCATGACCTGAACCTTCAATATAGAACATGTTCAAGTTGTACTTTAAGATTGCCCGGTTTAAGTGAGCATAAATAAAGTTTTGAGAAACGATCGTTCCCCAGTGACCAATTGGCTTAATCTTTACATCATCAGAGGTTAAGTCACGCTTCAATAATGGGTTGTCACGCAAAAATAATTGACCGACTGACAGGTAGTTCGCTGCACGCCAGTACTTGTCTACGCCTTCCAAGTATGCCTTGGAGTCGAAGTCTGTATTTGCCATGTAATTAACACTCCTTCTTTGAATTCGTAACTGCATAATCTAGTTGATAGAAAATGTGTAAAATTTATCTCGTATTGAATACCGGGATGTTTTTACAGCCTCTATCATAGCTTCTTTTTTTAAAAAGTCAACCTTTTAGAAAATTGGGCCGTATCAATTTAGAAAAAGACAGACCACAGATAATTGACGCCATAAAAAAAGGTTTGAGACAAACGTCTCAGACCTTTTTTACGCTCCGAACCTAGATAGTCGAAACGTGCAACAACCGGTAAATTGCTTTGCGGACGAACCACTTCCACAATCCACGGTCGCTTTATTCTTCTTCTAATGAAACAAAGGTGTTATAGTTCAAATACTGGTAATGTAGCCGCATGTTAGAAAATTCAAACGGCGTACCGTCATCCAGGAAGAACACACCCTCCATGATACCGACGGGTTCCACCGGCTTCAGGTTTAGGAGTTCTTGATCTTCCGCCGTCGAGGGCTGGGCTTGAATTGACATAAAGGACTTGGTAACCACCTTGCCCTGACTTTCAAGGTAATTAAAGATGGAGTCCCCCACCGTTTTCTGGGATAGATTAGGCGCAATCTTGATGGGAATGTAGCCCGTTTCAATCATAAAGGGTTTGTCATCAAATAACCGCAGTCGTTTGATTTCGTAGACAAAGTCCCCGGCATCCAAGAATAAATCTTGTTGGATTTCTTTACTAGCGGGCACCACGTCAAATTTTAACAATCGAATCCCTGGTGTGTTCCCCGCTGACTTCATACTGTCAGTAATTCCTAAATTAGACCCTTCATATTGAAAAATCGATTGGTTTTTCATATATAATGGGTTAATGAAGGTTCCCGATCCCCGCTTCTTAAAGATGATCCCCTGGTTGGCCAAAACACTTAGGGCCCGCTTAACGGAGCTGCGGCTGACCCCATAGGCCTCGCTCAGACTCCGTTCATCTGGGAGCCGTTTGTTGGGAAATTCATTTTGATGAATGCGTTGCTTCAAGTCGCGCATTACTTGTCGATAGACTAAATCTGCCATGATATCTCCTCATAAACTCTTCAACTAGACAATTCTCTGTGTTAGAGTATAACAGGTTTTAGTGGCAGTGTCTTCTTTTCTTCAAAAACAACCGTTCCATTTATTTTTAAAGTGCGGTCCAATTATAAAGATTACTTTTTGAAAGGTGAGTCCCATGGCTAAAAAGAAAAAGGGCAAGCGTCTCCACAAGACGCTCGTCGAACAGATATTAGATAAGAATAAAATCACTTACAAGCAGTTTGAATTCGCCACCCACACCAAGGGGGACGTGGCCCAGTTAGACGTTGATCACGATAACGTCGATGAACATCACATCTATAAGACCTTGGTCCTGAGTGGCCCCACCACTGGTCCCGTAGTCGGCGTTTTACCAATCGATGAACACCTCGATGAAAAGAAGCTGGCGAAAGCCTCTGGTAATAAAAAAGTCGACATGGTGCCGTTAAAAGATTTGGTTAAAACTACCGGCTACGAACACGGTGCCAACACGCCCGTTGGGATTTGGGAAAAGAACCATTTTCCCATCTACTTTGACAATACGGCGCAAGCTCAGGGACAGATACTGGTTTCCTCTGGTCAGATTGGCCGGTCGGTGGAACTCGATGCCACAGAACTAGCAACACTGGTTCATGGCACGTTCACCGACTTGCTGGAGTAAGGGAATGAATACGGATCTAACCGAGATTTTTAAAAATCTCGGCATCGTGGGACTAAACCTCCTAGTGATTCCCTTCATCTTTGTCACGTTACTCACCTACCTTAACCGCGATACGAAAAAATTCTTAGCCAACGGCTTCGGCGTAAACAGCGAGCTCTACCTGGGATTCATTGGTATCTTCTTCCACGAACTCAGTCACCTGTTAACGGCCGTCTTATTTGGCCATCGTATCGATCGGGTCCGATTATTAAAGCGACCCCATCCAGACAGAGTTGGTGCCGATGGACAACCCGACCTAGCCCTAGGTTACGTCAATCACACCTGGAATCAACGCAACTGGTACCAAACCATCGGTAATCTGTTTATCGGTATTGCCCCGATTTTCGGCTGTGCCGCAGTGTTGTTAGGTTTGACAGCGCTCTTGATTCCCAGTATTTTCAACGGTATGTTGGCATTAGTAGCCGACCCCTTCAACCTGAATTGGCAAGGATTCTCGCAGGCATTGGGTGGTGACACCCACCCGTTCATGCGTTGGACAATTATGATTCTGCTATCACTCAACATTAGTATTGGTGGGTTCGATTTAAGTGCAGCGGACTTTGCCAACTCCCGTATCGGACTGATTGGCTTCGTTGGCATTATCACGGCTGTAACTGTGATTCTCACCATGTTGAATCTAGCAGACGGTTATTTAAAGGTCGTTGCGGCAGCAATTACCTTGCTGGCACTGGTTCTGGGCTACTCGCTGTTTGTCTCCTTCTTGACTAATCTACTTGTCCGCTTGGGCTTGCAGATTAAGGATCACTAACGGCCACTGGATCAATTTGAATTATGCTTCATAGGAAGCGGTATGACAGCGGTCATACTGCTTTTTTGGTTACTAACTAAAGGTTGAAAGTTCGAAAACCGTTATCAAGTCAAGAATGGTAAGGCGTTATAAACTTAAAACTAGTCTTACCCATCCACCTACGGCCTGAAAAACGGTTCTTCAGCTCGGTTCGAAGCCTGGAAAAACTGCCAGTCTCCCACCACGTTCCAGTCCAAATTTGGCGAACGGTAAGGCGGCAATTTTCCACTATGCCTGACTAACCCAGCACCCAACCCTTGTTGTATCAGGAACAGTGGGTGTTTCAGTACTTTCAACCTTTAGTTACTAACCTGATAATCCAAGCGCCCATCTGTTTCACATGAAACATTTCTCGAACAGTCAGCGAACTAGCTAAGGGGTCCGCCTTGACTGGCAATCGGTCACCTCGCAGACTAGGGCTAATCAGCGACTTCGTCCGCCCAACTCACGGGTCGTTTCAAGGGAGGAATCATGCTATGCAAAAGCAAGGGGAATTTCGTGAGCGCCTCATCAAGCGATTCTACGGCATTAACTGGGACCTGAGTTCTGAGCAGCGTCGGGCCCTTCACCAGATTATCTTCAATGCGTTATTAATGTGTATTAGCTTTCTATTGGTAGTCCCCGTCGTCGTGAGCATTTGGATTGCCCAACCGGCCACGGCACTGCTAGTTTTCATTTACGCTGATATTATATTTATTTTCTATCTTCTGTTCTACCTGCGCTTCGCTGGTCGGAGCGTAGAAATTCGTTCGCCGGATCCGGTTGATGCCCCAGATAAGGTCAGCGCGCTAAAGCTTGTTTTACGGGCAGCCATCGTTAGCGGAATAATGTATGGCGTGGCCACCTATTTTCTATTCGCCATCACTGACGCCACGACTGATAAGGTGAGTGCGCTGCGGGAATTGCTCAAATGGACGAGCCTCACCGGCTTAATTTGGCGAACCATCTTCTTTGGATCGGTAATGGGAATCATCGATCTGTGGCGGATTCGCAAAATTCATTAAAAATGAGTGGGACAGAAGGCGATTAGCTAGTGAGCATTAGCGCTGAACGTCGAAAAATCCCGGGCCTGGATTATTTGGCGTTCGGGGTTAAGCGGAACTAGCTGCCTTTTGTCGCACGTTTCGACCGTATACGTTCGGTGTGCAAAAAGGGTGTGAGACGTTTGTCCCACACCCTACTTTTTGGAATCATTCGTCTGAAAGCCAAAAGCTCACAGCAGGCGGTATCCCTAGCGCAAACTTAGCAATACCACTTTCCTAACTACTTATCCGTCCGTTGATAACGGAAAACAATAAAGTAAAAGCCAAAGTTAACGACACTGAGGATAAAGATCAGACCAAACGCCAGTTGGCTCCCAATTGCCGTTTCATGCGCGTAGGACATGCCCGATACCTTAACCGACGACATCAATGCCGCCAGAATCGTGGTCCCCAGTGATCCGGCAAACTGCTGCCCGGTGTTGTAAATGGCGTTGGCATCTGCCCGTTGGCCCATGTCGACTTCCTTTAAACCATTCGTCAGCGTGTTACTGAAGGCCATCGACCGGCCAATACTGAAGATAATATAGAGAACGGCAATCATAATCACACTGAGTCCCTGACCAAATAAGGTAAACATCAACGCGGCAATCAGGAATAGACTACTCCCCAGTAAAATTGGTAACCGGGCCCCGTGCTCGTCCAGTAGGTGGCCGAACCAAGGTTGCAGAATCGCCGTAATCAGACTTCCTGGTAGGAGCATCATGCCCCCAATCAGTGACGTAGCGCCCACCACGATTTGTGCATAGTTAGGCAGGGCAAAGTTAATCCCAATATTACAAAATTGCAGAATCACGTAGGCAAAGAAACTGTACGTGAAGACCGGATTCTTGAAGATCTCCAACTTCAACAGCTGCCGATCACTGCGTTTAGAAATCCAGATGTATCCAAGAAGTGCCACCACAGCCAGTAAGATGCCGCCTAAAAACTGCCAACTCACCAAACCAGCTGATGACAAACTGTTAACACCCAGTGTAAAGCTCACAAACGCTATGGCTAATAAGACAAATTGGCCCCAGTTGAACCGAATTTTCTGCGTAGGTGCGTATTGCTTGATAGCCCCCATCCCCAGTAATAAGAGAATCATCTCCACTGGCATCGTTGACCAAAAGATCAACCGCCAGTTGGCCAAGTAAACCATCAGGCCACCAAACGTTGGCCCACTTGCTGGTGCAATCATCAAGATCAAACCAGCCATTCCCATGTAAAATCCCAGCCGGGACCGCGGGACACTTTCAACCACGATGTTAAACATCAGGGGAATCGCCAAACCAGCACACCCCGCTTGGATCAAGCGGCCAATCAACAAAATAGGAAAATTAGTTGCGAGCGCACAAATTAAATCGCCTAAAATAAACGCCAGAGCGGCGGTCACAAATAATTGCTTATTCGTAAAACGTTGCTTTAAGAATGCCGAGGTAATCATCAGTAACGCCACCATTAGTAAATACCCCGTGGTGATCCACTGCACGGTGTTCAGGGACACATGCATCTGTTTCATTAGGGCCGGGAATGCCACGTTCATTGATGTTTCTACCAGAATCCCCAGGAAGGCCATTAGTGCTATCGCAAAGATGGCAATCAGGTTCCCCCGCGGCACCTTCTCCGGTTGAGTCGTTGTTTGCATTTTAATCTCTTCTCTCAAATTAGCATTACTACCAATCATACGCACATTTTTACCAAAATGCATGGGTTAATTTCATTTAATCCAGTTTCAAAATAAAAAACACGGTCGCCTAAGCTTCCGCATTCCATTCTGCTTTGTATTCAGCTAGAAAATCTAACATAACTTGCTGGCGGTGCTCAGCTAACTGCTTTGCCGCCGCCGTATTCATCAAATCCTTCAATGTGAGGAGCTTTTCATAAAAATGATTGATGATGGTTTCGTTATCTAAATTGCGATATTCGGCGTGAGTCATGGCCGTTCTAGGCTTCACCGCTGGGTCGTAAATCTTTTCACCAAAGTGACCACCAAAGTAGATGGCTCGCGAAATACCGATGGCTCCAATTGCATCTAAACGATCAGCATCTTGCACGATTTGGCCTTCCAAGGGCAATGGCTTAGCGGTCCCATCCAAGGTTTTATGATAGGACATGTTATCCATAATCAGAAAAATCGTGGTGATTTGCGTGGTGGAAAACCCTTGTGCCGTTAAAAATTGCGTCACTTCAGCACTCGCTGCTGCGGTATCCGTCACCAATTTTTCGTCAATGACATCGTGGAGGTAAGCGGCGGTCACCGTTTCCACGCGGTCAGCCTCAGGATACGACTGAATTAACCGGTCGGCTAATCCCACCACGCGTTGAATGTGATCGAACCCGTGGCCCGTCTCGTCGTCCCCCATTTTAGATTTTGAAAATTCACGAACTGCTGCTAATACTGTTGCTGCTGTCATGCTTGATCCTCCTTGGATGACTGGTCTGGTTTGGGTGGTACAGGACCCCCAACGAGTCCATAGAAAAAGAGATGCATCAACTGATCAACCAAGTGTTGATACTCGTCCGGTCCTACTTTAGCGCGACTAAAGAAATCGACATACATATCTAGAAATAGCATTAAGGCTTCATTGGAAATCTGCGGGTTAATGCTCCCAGCGGCGCGACCACGGGCAACCATGGCATCCCAAAATTCCTTTTTGCCGGCCTCGTAGGCGTCCTTAACCGCGTGACTGCCTAAATTCCCCTGCATTTCATCAATCACAAAGCTGTAAAAATCCGGGTTCAGACCATCACTCATCGCGACCTTGGTCGTCATCATCCACTTAACGACTTCGGTAAAGGACATCTGCTGATTGTCGACCGTTTCCCGAAAGCTCGCATACCCCTGATTGATCAAGTCAATAACGACCTGATGTCCGAGTTCTAGTTTACTATCAAAGTACTTGTACAACGTGACTTGAGAAACGCCCGCTTCGGCTGCTACCGCCTTGATGTGAGTTGGTTTATAGCCATCGCGCATAAATAGTTTCATCCCCGCGGCCAGAATACTCTGACGTTGACGTTGCTTTCGTTCCTGATTTGTCGCCATATTCCGTCGCCACCTTCGCTAAACTCTCTTCGTTCATTTTATCATAACGCATTCCACCAGCGTTTTTAATTTTAGTGAACTATTTTGTTAAAATAGTTCACTTTTTCATTGACTTTAGGTATCCCCGGGATTACGATGATAGCGATTTAAAAACTGCGAGGAGGGGATTTTTTATGACAACTAATCCTGTACTTCAAATCACCCATCTACAAAAAAAATTCGGGCATTTTCAGGCCCTAAAAGATATCACATTTGACGT
Organism: Levilactobacillus tongjiangensis; assembly: GCF_003946345.1. Lineage (GTDB taxonomy): Bacteria > Bacillota > Bacilli > Lactobacillales > Lactobacillaceae > Levilactobacillus > Levilactobacillus tongjiangensis. Next base: position 67,786 of record NZ_RHNY01000001.1, on the reverse strand, counting down.
CCACCCTGGCGAGGTCTTCGGCTTCATTGGCCCTAATGGTGCGGGTAAATCCACCACGATTCGCGTTCTCTTGGGCATCATCCGGGCCAGCGGCGGAAGTGCTAGTATCTTCGGTCAAAACGTTTGGCACGACAGCGTCAAGATTCATCAGCGACTGGCCTACGTTCCCGGCGACGTTTACCTGTGGCCGAATCTGACTGGTGGCGAAATCATCGACCTCCTGCTCAAGATGAACGGGACGGACCACACCGAAAAAACCGATGAACTCATTAAACGCTTCGGTCTCGATCCCACCAAAAAGGCCCGGACTTATTCAAAGGGCAATCGCCAAAAAGTGGCACTCATTGCGGCCTTTTCCCAGGACGCAGATTTCTACATCTTTGACGAACCAACGTCCGGACTCGATCCGCTGAACGAACGCATCTTCCAAGAAGCTGTTCTGGACTTAAAGGCCCGCGGCAAAGCGGTTCTCTTATCCAGCCACATTCTCTCAGAGGTTGAACGCATGTGTGACCGGATCGGCATCATCCGTGAAGGCCAGATTATCGAGACCGGAAGTTTAGCCGAGATGCGCCACCTGACGCGAACCATGATCACCGTGACGTTGGGCGATGACTTTGACGTCACTACGTTAGCCGGCGTCCACGGTGTGACTGCCGGCCACCAACCTCAAGAATGGCAATTTGCGGTGGAAGATGCCCAACTGAAAGCCGTTATGGCCACGCTAGCGCAACACGACATCGTGGCTCTGCAAAGCACACCACCCACGCTGGAAGACCTCTTCATGCACTACTACACGGGAAAGGAGTGACCAAGATGTCTCGTTATGGACGTACTGGCCAACTGGTTCGGTTAAACTTACGCCGGGACCGGTTTCGCATTCTCATGTGGATTCTTATTCTGGCCGCTCTAATGGCCAGCGTTGCCTGGAAATTTGAAGGCATTTACGGCACACCCACGGAAATCAACGCTATCAAAGGGACCCTGGCCAGCCCCGGTATCGTTGCCATGTTTGGCGCCTTTTCCTTTAGCGGCAAAGTCACCACGGCCGAAATCTTTGCCAATGAAATGCTTCTGTTCATGGGCTTGATTCAGGTTGTCATGAACCTGGCCCTGAGTGTACACGCAACGCGGGCTGAAGAAGATTTAGGTATTACTGAGCTCGTGCGGGCACACGCCGTGGGAACGTTAGCCCCACTTTCAGCCGCAGCGATTGAGCTTGTCTTAGTCAACGGTTTACTGGGACTCCTTTACGGTGCCGGACTGACCGCCGCAAACATGCCCGGCGCCACTATCCAAGGTAATTGGCTGATTGGTATCGGATTGGCAGCCGCGGGTCTGTTGTTCGGCATGCTGGGACTCCTAACTGCCCAAGTCGCCGACCATTCTTCAAGTGCCACCGGCCTCGCTTACACGTTGTTCGGCCTGAGCTACCTGGCTCAAATGGTCACCGACGTTCAGCACCCTAAGCTGACATGGTGGTCACCACTGGGTTGGGTAGAAAAATTAGCACCTTACAATAACCCTACCTGGCTCCCTGTCTGGTTGAGTTTGGGCTTAGCCCTCATCCTCTTAGCCATTGCCTTCTGGGCCAATAGTCACCGGGACCTGGGTGTTGGCGCCATCACGACCCGTCCTGGCCGCAAGCAAGCCTCCGTTTTCTTACGCGGTCCCATTTCCCTGATTTGGCGACGGCAACGTAACGTGCTGATTGGGTGGCTAGTCGGTATTATTATCTTTGGTGCCGCCTATGGGACGGTCTTCAACACCATTGGCGACATTCTGAAGACCAATCCGACTATGCAACAGGTCTTCGGTGCCACCATGGTCCACGAGGCCAACCACAGCATCCTAGTGAGCTTTACCGCCTTGCTGGCTGTTGTGATGGCCGCCGTTGCCGTTATTCCCGGAATGCAGTTAATTTTAAAGCTGCACACCGATGAGACACGTGGTTGGCTAGAAGCCCTCTATGCACGGCCATTGAGCCGCACTCGCCTGCTATTCAGTTACGTGGGCACCGCCTTTGTTACCAGCACGCTGGCCTACATTGGCGGTCTAGCGGGCATTGTCGTCATGGGTGACGCCAGCCTGACACACGTTAAGGATGGTATTAGTGCGTCAGAGTTTTGGCAAGCCGCGGCTGCCCAACTCCCTGAAATCTGGGTATTTCTCGCGTTGAGTGTGTTACTCGTTGGTTGCTGGCCACGACTGAAGTCACTGAGTTGGGCGTACCTGGCTCTGGGTTTCGTGAGCGTCTATATGGGCAGTCTCTTGAAACTTCCTGGCTGGGTCAAAAACCTGACACCGGCCGGCTGGATGCCGCGGGTCCCAATTCACGACGTTAACTGGACCACCTTTAGCTGGATGGTTAGCTTGGCTCTGGTGCTGATTTTAATCGGTTGGATGGGCTACCGGCGACGTGATTTACACATGAGTTAATTGTCCGCCTACGGCAGTCAGGGGACGGGACCCGCTGTGGGGTCGGTTCCACCCCCCAACCCGGGGTTCCACCTCGACTTGAAGCTACGAAAGCCCGTATCTCCAAGCTCGACCCGCGCTGTAGGCCGGGAAAATACCCCGACCAACACCGCCGACACTGCGGTCCCGTCCCCTGACTACCTGCGGCTACACTGTAATCCATGTGAAATTTTTAGTGAATTTAACCTATTCGTGAATCATAAATGAAAGTGGTGGCATTGCCTTCAAACTGGCAATACCACCACTTTTTATTTAATTCTAAATCCATGGAATCGTTGATGAATTAAATAATAGAAATATTTATTGCCCCGAATATACCTTTACACACAGAATATTTACCAATTTAATATGACTCTCCAGACTTCTTCCGCCCGCTTAATTTTCTAACTACAGCCCCTTAAAAATACTGTTATATCAGTATTTATATTGAGACTATCCGACCGAATTTAACCTAGTAATCTGGCGAATTAGTCGTAATATCAAGAGCAAAAGGAGGTTCCTTCATGAAACCATCAGCCATCTTATTGCTCATCGGTACCACCCTAACCACCACATTTCTGGTCCCTACTAGTGTTCAGGCATCAGAATACTCTGCCGCTCGCGCCAACTCAGTCCGCTTGGTTTGGCGCCATTCTATGCACCAACACCTCTACCATACTCACCGCGGCTCCCGCTACTCTAAGCATTTAGGCGTCCGTTATGGCCGCAATACGGAGGACATCACGTGGCTCACAAACGCTCATGAAAAACTTTATGACAAACGCACCCACAAAGCCGCTATTTACTACCACGTGAACAGTTTTGATGGGCGCCACGGCGGCTGGATCTGGCGCGGATATTTAATCCCTGGTGGTGCCACCGTTAAACCGAACCCCACCAATAAGCCGTCCGTCGATCCTGGCCAGGAACAGGGACAACGATTCGACAATGCTGTCCGGAGTCTTTTCCCTGGAACCGTGAACGACGACGCTCTGAGAAGCCAGGCCAGTGCCGCCATCAACCCCTCCGACGGGGAACGCTCTCCCAGAGTACCAGCAGGACAAATCTACATTCGCCTCTACAACCAAGTGGCACACCCAACTATCCAGAGTTACCGTGAGGCCTTAATTACTGCTGGCTACTCTGCCGCCAAGTTGGCCACGTTTAAGAACTGGCACATTGGGGTCGCCACCCAAACCGACCGAGAATTTGGGGAGGGCGTCAACTTTGGTGACGTAGCCATTTACTTAGCACCACAGCAGTAAGCTGTCTTAAAAGTTGTTTGCAACTAACATGTGTACAATGCATTCACTCTTAGGAATAACCTCAGGTAAAATAGCTCGGCCGCATAACTTTCGTAACGCTCCCCCCGCTAATTTTTGAAAAAGCCTGATGTTGGGAGGTAAAAGACATGTGTGAAAAGTACGACACGGACGGTTGTGGTTGCACAAGCATCATTATTTCCGCATTTCTGCTCTATTTTTTGATTCCGTGCCTCATTTCAGTATTATTTGGCTAGTAACAATTAGCCCGCGAATCTATCATCGAGATTACTGAACTAGTCACACATTTTAAACCATTTCAACAACTACCCGATTACCACCTCAGACCAGTGATGGTCCAATTAGTATGGCGTGATAATCCTCGCAATTTTTTCAAGCTTCCAGTATGCTATTTTATGTTGGCTCCCCCAGCCTTCTAAAAAGCACCTAAAAACCGCGTCATCCCCGGCTAGAACCAGGAGATGACGCGGTTAATTTATGATTTGCTATTCGAGCAAGGGGCTATCATACCATACAAAATCTACTCACTTTAATTTGTGGTCAGCAATCAAAGCCGAGAGGTCGCAGTAGATGGGCTCAGGCGCCTCGTTATTCTTAGTGCTAGCGGTTTTCTGGCAGTTAGAATAAGACCAAGTTTTAAGACTCACGGGCTTGGTGAGGCTTAAAATTGTGTCGGCACCGTTCCAGCCCATCTGCTGTGACCGGTAAGGCGACGACTACTGGATAACAACGTCGTAGTGGTTACCAGTGATGGCCGTTCCGCGGTCATGCACGACACCCATCCCTAACGGCGTCATAATCTTCGTCCCAAAGGCCACATTGGCCGGTGCGGCCACGACCCGGTAACCATTAGGATCCAGACCGTTGGCACTGATCTTCGTGCCGTCAGCGGTCAGGCTCCCGGAATAGTACGTCCACTTATTTCCGTTGAGGTAAACGACACCCTGACTTTCAAATTGGGCAACTGTAATGGTGGCCCCGCTTGCCTGGCTAGTCGTGGCACTAGTAGTGGTCATCGTGGTGTCATTCGTCGTAGCTGAGGCGGTCGCCCCATAGGTTGAAGTTTGTGGTTGGTAGTGATAACGTTGTGCGCTCCGTGGTGCCTGCGAACGAAGGGTACTGGCATTAGCGGTCACACTGGAGGCGCCGATACCTGCGGCTAAAACGGCGGCGGTACTTAACGTGGTGATAATTACTTTCTTAATCATCAATGTGTTCCTCCCTTTCGATTACCCATAGCTTACTGCCGCAATATCTCAAACCCGTGATTATCACGTTACCGCTTGATTAAACGAACGTAAATTTCATGACAATTTGTCACGGTCTTTACCGAAATGACATAGTGTTCAAGAAAGGGTTAATGGTCCACTTAAGTTACCCTTAACACCGTTATGGTACGGTATTATTGGGGATTTGTACGCCGTCGTCCCGTTGCTCGCTAAACGAAAAAAGCAGTCCCGCCAAGCTAACTTGGTCAGACTACTTTTAACTAGCAACAATCATCCACACTTAAATCCGTGCCCTATTTAGTCAGACGTTCAACGTCCCGGACAATCATTAATTCTTCATTCGTTGGTACCACCAACGTCTTGATATGACTGCCATCAGGACTCACAATGTGTTCTTCCCCACGGAAATCGTTCTTGGCTGGATCGATAGCAATGCCAAAGTAGCTCAGCTTGTCAGCAACCGCCTGGCGCATCTCAACACCATTTTCACCAGAACCCGCCGTGAAGACAATGGCATCTAAGCCACCTAATTCAGCGATGTAGCTCCCCACGTAGCGAACAACACGGTCAACAAACATCTGCAGGGCCAGCTTTGACTTCGGCCGTTCATCCTGTGTCTGCTCCAAATCCCGTTGGTCAGGTGAGAGTTCTGAAATACCAAGTAAACCAGACTTGTTATTTAAGACGTCGATCATCTCTGGCATGGTCTTGTGGAGCTTCTCCGCCAGGAAGGCGACCAGTGAAGCGTCAATGTCCCCGGAACGGGTCCCCATCATGGCCCCTGCGAGCGGCGTGAAGCCCATTGAGGTATCGATAGCGTGACCGTGATCAAAAGCCGTGACGGACGAACCAGAGCCCAAATGCAGCGTGATCAGTTTGAGGTCCTCTAGCGGTTTACCCAGCAATTCGGCCGTACGGTGCGCTACGTAACGGTGACTGGTTCCGTGAGCGCCATACTTTCTGGCACCAAATTTTTCATAGTATTCGTAAGGAATGCTATACATATAGTTGACTGCGGGCATGTCAGCGTACAGTGACGTATCAAAGACAGCGACCTGCTTGGCCTCTGGCAATAATTTCTGGAAGACTTCCACGTAGTACGCTTGCACGGGGTTGTGAAGGGGGGCATAGTCTTTCAGTTCCTTGATCTGCTTGAGCACGATGGGCGTAATGACAGCGGAGTCCTTGAAAACTTCCCCACCAGCAACAATTCGGTGACCTACCCCAGTGATTTCGCTAAGGTGTTTCACGATACCGTAGGACTTCAACCGTGTCAGCACCATTGCCGCTGCGAGTTCATTCGTAATGTTATCCTGCGTATCAGTAATCTTTTTACCGTCCGCTAGTTTCACTTTAAAAATGGAGCCGGGTAAGTTCAAACGGTCAACCAGACCCGATGCGATAACTTTTTCTTCGGGCATGGAAAAGAGCTTCCACTTCAGTGTTGAACTACCTGCGTTAATTGCTAATGTTTTTGCCATGATACTCCTCCCAATCGTTTTTTCTCGGTTACCTCCTAGTCTAAAGAATTTTGTAACCGTTTTCAAGAAAGAATTCGCGTTTTAGTGAAAAACTGGTCCATTCTTTGCACTTACTCGGTCAATAATTGCTGCGGTGAAAGGGTCCGCGACTGCACAAAGATTGTGTAAGCGGCCCGTGGAGCTAATACTTCTGGTCGCGTTAACCAAAAAATAATGAAATCCAAGATTCCCTGCGATATGAGTTCCTGAGCAAAGTCAGTGGGCATCTTCTTAGTCAGTGGGACCCCAACGACCTGATTGATAACCGCTTTTGTCTGAGTCATGAGGCTAGAAGCGGGGCTTTGAAGCAGGGTGATCAATAGCGCACGCTGCCGATAGGCGTACTGAAAGAATTGCCAGAAGGCATCCCGCGTTGGTGACGTATCCGTTACCCGTACTGGCTTAGTGTAACGCTGAAAGATCTCAGTAACCTGCTGAACTAGTTCCCCCTCATAGTGTGCCAACAGATCAAACTTATCCAAGTAGTGTAAATAAAACGTTCCGCGATTAATGCCGGCAATCCGAGTAAGTTTCTGAACCGTCAACCGGTCAAAGCCCTCCTGCGCCATTAATTTAATAAAAGCGCGTTGCAATCTAGCTTCCGTCATCAATACCTGCGTATTACTTTCCATACCCATCCCCCCAAATAATCGGTCACTGAACTTTCTGCCCCAATTAAATCATCTTTTCCTACCACCAAGCAATCAACAACGTGATCATTTCTGTTGCTAGTTATGTCACTAATCATATGCGATGAAACCAGAATCTAGGCTATTTATCTTGCCCTAACACCAAACATCTCTCACTAAATTGTTGATTGCTTCCCTCAGTTTCAATGCGTATTCTGTAGACGGTCAATCAACCAAGTGTTTATTTGAAAGGTGTGATTTGATGTTCAAAAGTGAATGGCAATTTCTTTGTCAACATAAGAAAATGTTTGTCGTCCTGTTTATGATTGCCTTGATTCCCGCAATCTATTGTTTCCTGTACCTCTCCTCCATGTGGAACACGTACGGCCACACAGACGACCTCCCCGTTGCCGTCGTTAACCACGACCATCCCGTTACCTTCCACAACCATCACATTGCCATTGGCCAATCCCTGACGCATAACTTGAAAACCTCCACTTCCCTAGACTTTCATCAACTGAGCGATACCACTGCCAATCATCAGTTACGTCAAGGGAAAATCTATCTAATTGTCACCATCCCTCATAACTTCTCACAGAATGCGACAACTCTTCTGACTAAAACTCCTCAAAGACTACGCCTTCACTATCAGATCAATTCCGGTGCTAACTTCATCGTCTCTAAAATGACGACCGGTGTGGCGAACACAATTACAGCTAAGGTCAGCCACAGCGTCACTCAACTGGAATCAACTACCCTTCTACAAGCGCTACGGGGAAGTACGGCCGGCATGAGCCGTGCCGCTGCTGGTAACACCCAGTTAACCAGTGGCACTCAGCGACTCTTAAATGGCAATCAGCAGCTGCAAACTGCTACAACGCCGACTCACTATCCAGCACTATCTGCAGGACTCGCTGCCTCAATGACCGGCCTACTGCACCTAGAGCAAGGCAACGCAGAGCTGAGTGACGCTCTCACTACCGGCAGTGGTCGACTGGCCGGTATTCAAACTGGACCGGCCAACGCGACTGCCATTACCCAACCAATCGTCGCACAGACACATGACATGGCCAGCGTTCCAAACAACGGGACCGGTATGGCCCCCTTTGCTATTGCCATTGGCCTCTACGTTGGTGGGATTGCCCTAGGGACCATGTACGACGGTCACCGAACTTATGAACGACCCCAGTCGGCCCTGAACTGGTGGGGCAGCAAAGCCTTACTAATCGGCGGGGTTGCTATTCTTCAGAGTGGTATTCTCGCTAGCACGTTGGCTCTTGCCAATCACCTTGCCGCCCGTTCGCAGGTTGAATTACTGGTAGCGATTTTTCTCGGGTCACTGCTATTTCTCTCCCTCATCTTCTGCCTGCGACTCTTACTAGGCGGTTTTGGCACTTGGCTCATCTCCATCGTGCTCGTCTTCCAGTTAGCCAGCTCCGGTGGTCTCTACCCCCTGCCGCTAGTTAGCCCTTTGGCCAGACTAGTGAATCCTTGGCTACCCATGACCTACTTGATTCAAGTTCTCCGTTCGGCAATCTCCACCAATGTAAGTCTTCCCGGGGCTTGGCTGATGATGATTGCCATGGCCCTGGGATTCAACCTGTTGATCATCCTTCGCTTTCACTTAGACTTAAAACGGAATCAACTTGCTGATTGACCGCCTGACCTTTTCCCGCCAAACACAAAAAATCCCCGCTAGCCAACCGACTAGTGAGGATTTTATTTCATTTAAGTTTTAAGTTAGAACCAGCCGTAGCCCAACCAGTGACGCTTGGCTTTCGTCCACGAGCCGTAACGGTTGTGTGCGTACTTGTCAGCGGTCTTTTCTTGGTTAGTCTTGCTGTAGTCCCCACGTAACATAGAGATCGTTAATTGATACTTCCCGTAGTAACGACCATTACGGGCGCGGTAGTTACCGCCAGATTCCTTCATAGCGATCCAGGCCTTAGCCTTCTTTTCCTTCTTGGATAACGTGGAAACGTAAGTTGTGCTGGCTTCTGCTGTCGTTGCTGGAGTCACAACGGATGTGACACTAGGAACGGCCAACGTAAGAACCGTCACGATGACCATGAAAAATGATTTTAATTTCAAAGATTTTCCCTCCTAGCGAATTTGTTAAGTTTAGCATAACGTTTAAACGTTACAGCCAGATTGTCCGAATGTTACAAAAACGTAACGGCCAACCCCATTTTTGGCGGTCTGGTGTAACATTCATCGTGAAAATGCCGAAATAGCGGGATTTTGACACGACAAAACGACGGTCAGCCGCTAGGACTTTTCCGTCGTTTATTTCGTAATTTAATTAAGCTACTGGTCTAAATCGGTTTAGTACCAGCCGTTTGCTTGCCAGAATGACTTAGCAGCAGCCCATGAACCATAACGAGAAGATACGTAAGAGTTGGCTACCTTTTCTTGGTTAGCGGCTGAGTAATCACCGTGCAAGTAAGACTTGCTCAGTTGGTACTTCCCGTAGTAGTTCCCGTTCGTAGCAGTGTATGAACCGCCGGATTCTTTGTTTGCAATCCATGACTTAGCTGAAGAGCTTGAGCCAGACGTGGTCGTCGAAGCTGTAGAAGCTGAACTGGTCGTTCCAGTTGAAGCAGTCTTGTGGCTGTAGTTAGAAGTGCCACTGTAGTTTGCTGAGTTAGTGTTTGACGTCGTTGATTGGCTAGGCGTCGTGGTCGTTGAACCAGTCGTAGCCGCCGTAGTTGTGCTAGTTGAAGCAGCGCTAGGAATCACTAAGGATTCACCGACGTAAATCAAGTTAACGTTCTTTAAGTTGTTTGCTTGTTCGATTGATGAAACACTGGAGTTGTATTGGTTAGCGATCTTAGCAACCGTGTCTCCCGACTTAACCGAAACCCGGACGTCGGCATTTGCGGAAGTGGTGCTAGCGAAGAAGCCAGCGCCTAAAACGGCTGCAGTTCCCAATGTAGATACTAAAACTTTTTTGATATTCATAAAAATGAATGTCCTCCTTTTGATTAGTGAATCTGTCTATCAATTACTTAACAAGATATATCATAACCTGTGGAGGTTACACCGTGATTGTTCCTGAGTTACACCCACATTAAGAAAAACCGGCTTAAATGACAAAGCGTAATGTGGTTAATAAGGTTGCAACATTAACCGGGTTTTCGACCTTTATTTTGCGCTGGTATGACGAAATCAGCGGTTTGACACAGTTTCTCTCGTAAATTAATCGGTCAAAAAGTGTGAATTTACCATCTTTTTTAGGCTAAACTGCAATTTCCAGCCAAATTCAACGCGTAAAGTTAGGCAACTCAGTGTGTTCTTCCGCCTTTCCGGCCACCAAAGTTCGTCCTCTACTATCAATTAGCTCGTAAATCACGTTACATCACAATCAGAGCCGGAGGTAGCCAGGGATGTAGCCAGCTGTGAAGGTGGTGTTGACTGGTGATTTTCCAGTCTACAGCACGGGCGACTTTGAAGACACGGGTTCTTCGTGGCTCCAAATTGAGCGAGAAGCCCGCCCTTTGGCTGAAGCGTCCCCACAGCAGGCGGAATCCCTGGCTACCGGAGTGCGCCTTTAGTTAAACAACAAAAAACGCCCATCGGACCTGCATCCGAGGGGCGTTACTTGAATTTAAACGTAAGTTGGTTGGTGCTACTAAACTAGGTTTAGTACCAGCCGTTTGCTTGCCAGAAAGCTTGGGCAGCTGACCATGAACCGTAACGGGAAGCAACGTATGAGTTAGCAACCTTTTCTTGGTTGGCGGCTGAGTAGTCACCATTCAAGTAGGAAGAGCTCAGTTGGTACTTACCGATGTATTGGCCGTTGGTAGCTGAGTATGAACCGCCAGATTCCTTGTTAGCGATCCAGGCCTTAGCACTGGCTTCTGAACCAGAAACACCAGTAGAAGCAGAAGTTGTGCTCGTGTGGTGGTTCGTGGTTGCCTGGCTAGTCGTGGATTGGCTAGCTGGCGTAGTCGTTGCTTGGTGACTGTAGTTTTTAGTAGAAGCGTTAGCTGAAGTCGTGGCAGCTTGCGTGCTGCTTGGCACGTTTAACTTTTGACCCACGAAGATCAGGTTGGAGTTGCTCAGGCTGTTTGCCTTTTCAATGGCACTAACGGATGAATCATACTTGCTAGCTAATGACCAAACAGAATCCCCCTGCTTGACCGTAACATTAGTATCGGCGTTGGCCGTGACATTAGTGGCGAAGATACCGGCACCGACAACGGCAACCGTACCCAAAGTATTAACTAAAGCTTTTTTGATATTCATAAGAATGAATGTCCTCCTTTGTTTGCTTAACGGGTATTAGAATAACCGATGGTTGTGTCAACCAGATTGGCGTTGTGTTACGCCAGTGTTAAGAAAAATATTACTGTATGACATTTCGTAATATTTGTAACGTCACTGTCACATAAACCGCTTTTTTGACCCCATATTTGCCCATTTTAGCGAAAAAGAGGGTAAATTTTTGGTGTGTTTTGCACCAAATAATCACAAAAATTTGGTCACTTTCATGAAAATTTGATGATAAATCCCCTCTTTTATCAACATTTTCATTATTCACCGCTATTTTCATCCCCAATAGCTTGGTCAAAACCACCTAATTTAGTCAAATTGACCGGCCCATTTCAAAATTCAGCGAATATTTTTATTCATATAATATAGTAGAAACTCGTTCAATCACCAAACACATATCAGCTAAAACCTTACGCACCCGTCACTCAGCACGACTTCAAGTACAGCAAAAAGGTCAGGCGCTGAGGCACCTGACCTTTTTATCTCTAGTCACAATAGTTCTTACTTCTCGACATGCTTACCGTCGTATTCGTCAATCATGATTTGCTTTAGTTCAGAAATCAAAGGTTCCTTAGGGTTAGCCGTCGTGCATTGGTCCTCGAAGGCTAATTCAGCCAACTTGTCCACGGCCTGATCGAAGTGCGCCTTGTCAACGCCGTTAGCCTTCAAGCTAAGGGTTACACCAACTGAGTGAGCCAAGTCGATGATCCGCTTAACCAGGGCTTCCTTCAATTCTTCCTTGCTGTTACCGGATAGTCCCAGGTAACGGGCAATCTGTGCGTAATCTTCGTCGGCTCTGAAGTGATCGTACTTTGGCCACATGGAGAGCTTCGTTGGTTCCTTGAAGTTGTACCGGATAACGTGAGGCAACGTAATCGCAATGGCCAACCCGTGTGGTAAACCGAATTCTCCACCTAACTTGTGAGCAATCGAGTGGTCGACCCCTAGGAAGGCGTTCGCAAAGGCCATCCCCGCCAACGTTGAAGCGTTATGCATTTCTTCACGGGCGTGAATATCACCATTGTAGGAATCCGTCAGGTTTTCCATAACCAACTTCATGGCTTGTAAGGACCATGGCCGCGTGTAATCGGAAGCCATGTTAGACACGTAGGATTCAATCGCGTGGGTCAACACATCCAAGCCAGAGTAAGCAACCGTCTTCTTAGGCACCGTTTCAATAAATTGTGAGTCCACGATGGCAACGTCTGGGGTCAATGCGTAGTCAGCCAATGGGTACTTCACGTGCGTCTTAGAGTCGGTGATGACGGAGAATGGCGTGACTTCTGAACCAGTTCCGGAAGTCGTTGGAATAGCAACAAATTGGGCCTTGTGTGGCTTGTTGAAGCTGTAAGTCCGCTTCCGAATATCCATGAATTTCTGCTTAGCACCAAAGAAGCTAGCGTTAGGGTCTTCATAGAAGAGCCACATGTTCTTGGCAGCGTCCATGGCAGAACCCCCACCTAAAGCCACAATGGTATCTGGCTTGAACATCCGCATTTGAGCGACCCCACGGTTAACCGTGTCAGTCGTTGGATCTGGTTCAACGTCAGAGAATAAGGAGTATTCAATGCCGTTTGGTTGCCGCTTTAATTCATTTAAGACCGTGTCAATGTACCCTAACTCAACCATGGCGGGGTCAGTTACTAAGAAGACCCGCTTAACACCAGGCATATCGTTCAGGTAACGGACAGACGTCTTTTCAAAGTAAACTCGAGGTAATTTAATCCATTGCATATTATTTCGCCGCTTTGCAATCGTTTTGATGTTCAACAGGTCGAATGAGGAAACGTTATGGGAAACGGAATTCTTACCCCATGAACCAGTCCCTAACGTCAAGGAAGGTACCATTTCGTTGTACAGGTTCCCAATTCCACCGATAGCGGATGGTGTGTTGACCAACACCCGACTAGCCTTCATGACGATACCGTACTTAGTGGCCAGGTCGTCATCCATGGTATGGATGGCTGCCGTATGCCCTAACCCACCGAAATGGAGTAACTGGTTGCAGAGGTCAAAGGCTTTCTCTTGACTGCTAGCCTTGTATACGGAAATAACTGGGCTGAGTTTTTCACGAGAGAGTGGGTACTTTTCGCCAACTCCGGTGATTTCAGCTGCTAAGACCTTGGTGCTATCTGGCACCTTGATGCCTGCCAAATCGGCAATCTTACGTGCTGACATTCCAGCGATTGGTCCCTTGACCCCACCATTTGGCACAAACATAGCATCGGCTAAAGCCTTCTCGTCGGCCTTCTTAATGAAGTAAACACCCCGGTCTTGCATTTCTTGCTTCACATCGTTGTAAATCTCAGCGTCGATGACGGCACTGTTTTCAGAAGCACAGACCATCCCGTTATCAAACGTCTTGGATAAGACGATGTCGTAAACGGCCCGCTTGATGTTGGCCGTCTTTTCAATGTAGGCAGGACCGTTACCGGGTCCAACCCCTAAGGCTGGCTTACCAGTTGAGTAGGCTGCCTTAACCATGCCAGGGCCACCGGTAGCCAGAACACTAGCCACCATCGGGTGATTCATCAGTGCAGTTGTGGCTTCCAAACTAGGCTTGTCGATCCATTGGATGACGCCTTCAGGTGCCCCAGCAGCAATCGCAGCATCCCGCACGACCTTGGCGGCCATGACAGAAGACTTCTGGGCTTGTGGGTGGAACGCAAAGATGATTGGGTTCCGCGTCTTTACGGCAATCAAGCTCTTAAACAGCGTAGTTGAGGTCGGGTTCGTAACTGGTGTGACCCCAGCTAAGATGCCAAGGGGTTCAGCCACCGTAATCAGTTGCCGTTCGCGATCATCTTTAATAATTCCGACCGTCTTATCGTTTTTAATTGAGTGCCAGATTTCTTCAGTGGCAAACATGTTTTTAACTGCTTTATCTTCCATCACACCACGACCAGTTTCTTCATAGGCCGCTTTAGCTAACGCCATGTGGTGGTCCAAGCCAGCAATGGCCATCTGATGCACAATGTGGTCAACTTGTTCTTGGGAAAAATCGTCCATGCCACACAAGGCATCATGGGCTTTTTGCGTGAGCCGGTCGATCATTTGGTCGACGGTTTCTTCGCTTTCTTTTGCATTTAATTTAGAATTCTCTTTCACATCTTTTAACATATCCATGCCTCCGTTTTTGAAAACATCTTTGTTAACTTCTTCACGAATATAATCTTAACATGTTTCTGAAAATCTGCAAGACCTTTTTGTTAAAAATATCACAATTAATTCGTTTGATTGCTTAACCGGCTTTACATCAGGCTTCTTATCACACCGTCCGCGTTGGTCGTGACCCGCATTTCGCAAAAGACTTAGCCTTAACATACGTGTGAATTAAATCACTATAAACTGCAAGCGCTTTCATTTTAATGATCAAGATTCTCACGGCGCACCACTCGTTTAGTCTCCTCAACGACAAAATATCTTATTTTTTCTGAGGACGGCGGTGGGATATGCTAAAGTAGAGATATTAATCAGGCTACGGTCTCCCTAGTACGTCTTCCACGCTAGAACTTCACCGGGCCCATTTGAGAGGAGCTGAGAACTGTGCAAGCTTGGCGGTTCTGGCGGGAAGCAACCCACCACTTTTTCCAACACTGGGGCAGTTACGTGACCCTGGTCTTCGTAACCAACTTAGTTATTAGCTACTTAGCAGTCCCCGCGTTCACTTGGTTGACTGCAGCCCTTATGAAATGGCAACGTGTTCCTTACGTTTCCTATACCAACATCGTTACCATCACGCTCCAACATCCCCTGGCTATCGCTGGTCTGTTGCTGATTCTCCTGGCAATTATCACCCTGATCTACTGGCAGTTTGCCTACCTTTTACTGGGGATCACCAACATTCGCAGTGGTCGACCGGATTCTTCCAGAGCCGTTTTGACTGAAACGGTCCGCAGCATTGCGGGGGCTTCGCCTAGTACCTTCCTATTCTTCATTGGCTACTTTATCGTCATCATGCCGTTTGGGAGCGAATTATTTACCACCCCTTTGCTCAACAAGGCCAAGATTCCTTCATTCATCGTCAGCTATCTCATGGATAACCCCCTGTGGGCCGTACTACTGGGTCTATTTTACGTGGTCGCTGCCTACCTCGGTACTCGTTTGATTGCGGTACTCCCGTTGATGATGATCGACCATTATCACAGTCGTGAGGCCATCCGTCTCAGCTGGCAGCGAACCCGCGGCGAATTTTGGAATTACCTCAGTAAAATTGTGCTGACTTTGATTATGGTCAGCATTGCCGTGACTATCATCTATGCCGCCATCTATCTGGGTCAGCTGATCTTCGATAAAACCAGCATTGCGTTGGCAATCGCGACGTTCAATCTCTTCTTAATGGAAGTTATCACAGAATTCATCGTCTGCTACTCGACCATCCTCTTTATGATGGTTATTCTGAGTAGTCACGATACTCACCGGCGGACACCACTTTCCCTCTTCAGTTTTCGGGAACCGGCCAAGACCAAGTTACGAACTCGCCTCCTGATCATCAGCGGTCTGACCGTCATCAGTGCCCTTATGGTTGCCTTCAACCTGATTTACTTAAATGGCCTGGCCATGAGTAAACCACTCACAATTGCCCACCGAGGTGTGGACAACGGTAACGGGGTGCAGAACACCATTCCAGCCATGGTTAAGACCAGTAAAGAAAAACCAGACTACGTGGAAATGGACATTCGTGAGACCAAAGATCATCAATTTGTGGTCATGCACGACGCCAACCTGAAAAACTTAGCTAATTTGAAACGGTCAGTCTCTAAGATGACGTTGGCCCAGCTAACTAAGGTCACCGTCACAGAAAACGGTTATCAGGCTAAGATTCCCAGCTTCGACCACTACCTGAACACCGCCATTCAACATCATCAGAAACTACTGATTGAAATCAAAACCAGTTCAGGTGACACCAAGGACTTACCCGACCGTTTCTACCGACAATTTGGCACCCGGATCATGGCCCATCATGAGCAGGTGCACACCCTGAGCTACGGTATCATGAATCGCTTGAAGCAGGCACATCCACAGCTCTTCGTCAGCTACATTCTGCCGTACAACTTAACCTTCCCCCACACTCGGGCCAACGCTTACACCATGGAGGCCACTACTTTAAACGATACCTTCATTGATCAGGCCAACCGAGAGCACAAGAAGGTCTACGCTTGGGATATCGACGACGTTACCACGATGGACCAGATGATGTTCATGGGCGCTAACGGTGTGATTACCAACAATCTCAGCCTGATTCAACAGGAAATCAAGGACAACACGGACCACCCAAGTTACGCGAACCTCCTGCTGACGTTCATGAATGATTTATCGTTAGAAACGCAAACGCAGTAACGGTGTAGGTGAGTTTTAGGTATTTTAGCTAAAGGTTGAAAGTTAGAGAACCGTTATCAAACCAAGAATAATAAGGCGTTATAGACTTAAAATTAGCCTCACCAGCCACCTGTGGCTGTCAGAGATTCCGCCTGCTGTGGGGAACGCCTGCGGCCTGAAAAGCGGTCCTTCGGCTCGGTTTGAAGCCTGGAAAAACCACCAGTCTCCAAACCCGTCCCACGCTGTAAGCCGAAAATCGGCTAACAGCGTCGACACAGCTGGCTTCACCTCTGACCACCTCCGGTTAAACGGGTTCTTGAAAAATAAGCTAGCTTGCATGCCTGAATGACTGCACTTACGCAATATTATTGGCGTACCACTAGGTAGCCAAGAGTGAGTCAAATTTGGACTCAGTCGTGAGATTTTCAAATAATTTTCTTGAAAATGGCGACTCAAAGACGGTTTTTGTGGCTTCAAGCGAGGGGTAAGACCGCTCTTTGGCTTGTCCCGTCCTTCCCAAAGCGTTCCCAGTCCAAATTTGGTGATCGGTGAGGCGGCAATTTCCTACTACTGACTAAATCTCAATACCCAATCCTTGTTATATCAGGCATAGTGGGTATTTCAATGACTAGCTTTATAAGCTGACTACCTGATACCCCATCTAGTCAAATCAAGTGAAACAGCCAATAGCGATTGCTTCATTTTCGGCTAAA
Source organism: Levilactobacillus tongjiangensis (assembly GCF_003946345.1). Lineage (GTDB taxonomy): Bacteria > Bacillota > Bacilli > Lactobacillales > Lactobacillaceae > Levilactobacillus > Levilactobacillus tongjiangensis. The sequence continues at coordinate 50,361 of NZ_RHNY01000001.1, read as the reverse complement.
CACACTAACTTTCACATGAGACCACATTGTCGTCGACGGTTGGCAGGGCGGGGACCAGCCGTGTCGGTGTTGTAAGTCCGGGGGGCTTTCCCGAACTTACAACACGGAACGCACTTGGATACCCGTGACTTTTACGGGGATTCAAGTCGAGGCCAAAGACCGCCCTTTGGCTTTGGCCGTTTCACACAGCAGGCCCCGACCTGCCAACCGTCGGCACCGTTCCAGCCCATCTGCTGCGACCGGTAAGGCGCCAAGTATCGCATAGAAAAGGCTCGGACAAAATGTCCGAGCCTTTTGGTTGCACTATTTCTTTTCAATTTTACGTAATGGGCGTTTAATCAGCTTTAACAGCTTTTCAGACTGCAGCCGGGCGACTACAGCATCCACCGCGACCTGCATCAATTTTTCATTTAAGTTCTTAGTGGCTGGTTGAATCTGGTCCTCACCCAAATGATGCAAGCGATTCTCCAACTGCTCAATGAAGTTGTCATAAGCTTGCTTGGGATAGTCCCCAGCCGTAATCTGGTCGATACCTGTCCGAACCGTATCCGTCTGGAACATGGGTTTCAACAGGCTGATCATCAAAATATCCGTCAGCTGCATGGTTTGGTATTTCTTCTTCACTGGTGCCAAAATCACATTGTGTTTCACATAATTGTTAATCATTGCCGGCGTCACCATATCAATGCCCAACGGCCCTAACGCATCGTTGACCAGTGCGGTCACCTGATCCATGTAAAGATCAAACTTGGGTAAGTCATCCCAACGTGGCAACTTCACACCGTGCATCTGGTGTTCCCACCGCGTATATTGATTAAAATCCGCCATGTATCTTCCCTGCCCTTCCGTATCTAGTCTTGATTATACCATAGTATCTAGTCTCAATGACTAGATAAAGACTAGAAACGACAATTTATCCTAGCGCCAACGTATTCGACTAAGAATTCGGTGACCCAGCACGTCCTGAACGACGATGAATACGGGAATCACGCTGACCATGAGTGGCAAGTAGATTAGGGCCAAGCGCCAGTTGAGCAAATTAACCAGCGAAAAAATTGGACCAAAGAAGAGGAAGACCATCGCAAATAGTCCCGCCATCAACGCCACCAACCCAATTTTAAACCGGTTCAGTGGCCGAGCCACCATCAATAAGGCGTTGAGACTGATCATCCCCGTCAATAACACACTCAACGTGGAGGTCGTGGCAAAGGCGAGTTTAAACTGCGTTCCAAGTGCCATGATCACCAGAATATACCCAATGACGCAGACCGCTGCGGGCGCTGCAATTTCCATAACTTGCTTCATAAACCGTCCCGCAATCCGGGCGTAGTTTGGTTGCAAAGCCAGGAAGAACGTTGGAATCCCCACCATCAACGATGAGATAGGCGTCAATTGAATCGGTTCAAACGGGTAACTGTGATTCATGAAGATAAAAATTAGGGTCAGCGCCACGGAATACATCGTTTTAATCAGGAATAACGAGGCGACCCGCTCAATATTATTGATGACTCGCCGACCTTCATTTAAAACGTTGATCATTGCATCAAAATTTGAGTCGACCAAGACAAAATCAGCCAGACTCTTAGTAGCTTCACTCCCCGAAGCCATGGCGATACTACAATCAGCTTGACGCAGCGCCAGTAAGTCGTTGACCCCATCACCGGTCATAGCAACCGTATGTCCCGCCGTTTGATAAGCCTTGATCAACTGCTCCTTTTGCTGTGGCGTCACCCGGCCAAAGACGTTATAGTCTTGGACCAACTGCCCGTAATCAGGGGTGGCGCCCACCGTACTCATGTCAATCAATTGCTGGGCCCCGGTAATCTCCGCCCGTTCAGCAATACTGGCAACCGTTACGGGATTATCTCCCGAGATGACCTTCAGGGCAACGTCCTGATTGGCGAAAAAACTAAAGGTATCTTTGGCCCGTGGCCGCAACTCATCCGTAATTAGAATCAGCCCCAGTGCCTGGGGATTCGTTGGTTTGGGTGTCGTTAACCGGTCAGCTTGTGCTAATAGAAGTACCCGGTAACCCTGCTTTGCCAAAGCTTCGATCCGCTGCTTCACATTGGCAGGTACCGTCTCAAAAATGAATTCTGGTGCCCCCATGATGTACGCCCGGTCGGCCAACTCAGCCCCACTCCACTTTCTACCGGAGGAGAAAGGCAAAACATTTTGGGCAGCAACCACTGGCGTACCTAAAACGTTTTGAACAGCCTGAGCCGTTTCATTATCATCCCCCGTGGCCGCCACTAACTGGGCTAAAATCGTTTCCAGCTGGGCAACTGATGTCGTGCCAATCGGCTCCACCCGATCCAACTGCAGTTGGCCGTTGGTAATGGTCCCAGTCTTATCCAAACACAGGACGTCAACTCGTGCCAACGCCTCAATGGCCGGCAACTCTCGTACCAATACGTTCCGCCGGCCTAAAGTAAAGGCACCCGCCGCCAACGCTACGGAAGTCAACAGGACCAACCCTTCTGGAATCATCCCCACCATTGAGGCAACAGTTCCTAGAATGGCTCGGTTTTGGCTTTGCCCCCGCATCATGGACGAAATAAAGAGCGCGGCTCCCAATGGGACAATGGCGAAGGTCAAAACTTTAATAATACGATTAATGATTGTGAGTAACTCACTAGCATTGCGGCGCTTTTGCTTAGCAGAGTGGGCCAACTGCTTCACAAAGCTCCCGCTACCCACCGTTGTCGCCTGGACCATGGCCCGGCCGCCTAAGATGACGCTACCTGAGATCAGCGTGTCACCGGTATGCTTCTCAATGGGCGTTGACTCCCCAGTAATCTGGGATTCATCGACTTCCAAGCCGGCAGTGTCACGAATCAGACCATCGACGGGTAACTGATCCCCACGTCCTAGCGACAAGATATCATCCAACACGATATCATCTTGATGATGCGCTGTTAGCTGTCCATCACGGAGCACGTCAATCGTCCCCTCTGACAGCAGGGCAAGCTTGTCGACTTGGCGTTTAGACCGGATTTCTTGAAAAATACCGATACCCGTATTGACCACGACTACGCCTAGAAAGAGTAAATTTTTATAGCTCCCGGTTAAAAATACCAGGGCACCCAAGATAATGTTGATTAAGTTAAATAGAGTTAATAAATTATCCCGAAATATTTGTTTTACACTTCGGGTCAACGGTGGTAGCGGATCATTCTTCTGGCCCGCCGCCACCCGATCACTCACTTTCTCTGCGGTCAATCCACAGTCCAGTGGTGGTAAGTAACGCTCATGTGCCGTCATCACACCAAGCCTCCTTCACCGGTTCTTTACCCCATTGTACTAGATAAAGGCCCCCTGACACCCAAAATTCATTCAGCTTTTTCGAATCCTTTACCGAATCGCAACTACTCACATAAATGACTATAATGAAGGTGGTTTAATCATCCAAGGGAGGAATTACTATGAATCATAAATCATCTGCGATCATCTTATTTATCCTCTACATTGTGCTACTAGGTTGTATGCTCGCCCATCAAGATATGTTGGCTATGTGGTTAATGACGGCTGGGATGTTGATTGAGGCTAGTATCAACCTATACGACCAGTTTAAACGACCACGGTAAGCGTTGTCATTTTTATTGTTTTAGCCTAAGATAGTACTTATCGACTGACATAAAGGAGAATGACAATGGCACTTACCAGTATTTCAGATACCATCACCCTCGCTGACGGTAAGAAGATGCCCGCAATGGGTTTCGGCACTTACTTAATTAGCGACCAAAAAGCAATGAACCACACAATTCAAACCGCATGGGACGCTGGCTACCGACTCTTCGATACCGCAATGCTTTATCGAAATGAAGATATCCTGGGACCTGCTCTGCATCAACTCGGTTTACCCCGCGAAGCGCTCTTCTTAACCAGTAAGGTCGCCGAAGCTGTCCAAGGTTACGACCGGACTATGAAGGCCGTAGAAGGCTCACTAAAGCGCCTACAGACTGATTACTTAGACCTGCTGCTGATTCATTGGCCCGTTCGTGAACACTTCTTTGAAACTTGGAAGGCGCTCGAACAATTAAAGGCCAACGGTCAGGTCAAATCCATCGGGGTCTCCAACTACACCGTGGCCCACTTGGAATTACTGGCAACGCAGGCCAAGGAAATGCCTGTCGTGAACCAGGTTGAGTTCCACCCCTACTTAAACCAACAGGGCTTGCTGGCCTATGATAAGGAACAAAATATTGTTACCGAGGCCTGGAGTCCCCTGGGCCGACGAGCCGTCCTTGGGGACCCAATGATTGCCAAGATGGCGCAACACCATCAAAAATCGGTAGCTCAAATTATTCTACGGTGGGAATTACAACACGGTATTTTACCAATTCCCAAATCGCAACACGCTGAGCGAATTCAAGAAAACGCCCAAGTATTTGATTTCACGCTTGCCGAAGATGAAATGACGATGATTGATCTACTGAACAAAAACCAACGGACCGGGAATGAACCAGAAATTGTTTACGAAACGGGTAAGCAATACTAATCCGAAAAAATAAGGGTCCAGGACAAAAGTCCTGGACCCTTTCTTATCGCCACTGTTATCCTACTGAAGCGTGTGCCAGAAGGCAACTAGCTACCATCAACGCCGAACGTTAACGCCCACTAGCTAAACGCCTTCTGCCTCACTCGCTTCAGGATACAACACTTAATTAGTCGATACTGATTTTATGGTTATCTTCAACCTTCGTCTGCTTAGGCAGCGTTAGTGTCAAGATACCTTCATTGTAGTTAGCTTGAACATTTTCGAGATCAATGTCTGGCAGATAGAAGGAACGGGCCACGTTTTGACTGTGACGTTCTTGCCGCAAGACTCGACCATCGTCATCCTTAGTCGCTTGCTTAACTTCCGACTTACCAGCAATCCGCAACGTTTCGTCACGATAATCAACGTGAATGTCATCCTTCTTGAATCCTGGCATCTCAGCAGTTACAACGTAATTCTTAGCGTGTTCAACGACGTCGGTCTTCATGGTATCTTCACCATTAAACATGTCGCGGCCCAAGTTGCCCACTTCATTGAAGAAATTCATTGGATCAAAGAAATCATAGTTCCGGTTCATAACATCGTTAGTCATAATCAATAACCCCTTTCTGCTTTGCTTGATTACATTATCTATAATAGTCAGTATTGGTCAGCAATGCAAGCAATTAGCACTCGGATATCTAGAGTGCTAATTCAAAGGGGTGTAAGCTGATATTTAAGCAATTTCATTAATACGATTACATATTTCCTAGATAAAAAGAGTAAAATAGCTGTTTAAGGTCAAAGATAGTTAGTCAAATCAAGCAGGCGTATATCGAACCAGATCTCAGCGACCATCCATCGATCACCTCATACTCAGCTTAACCGATAGGCGTCCCCGTACATCCGCCAACTGAGTGGCCGCTTAAGCTGATAATTTTTATCCTTAATGAATTGACGTTGAACGTTCAATCGTGATAAATCCTTATGTGCCCGTTCTTGTTTCATTACCTTAGCTCGTGCTTGTAAAAACGCCCGCAAGTAGTCCGCCTGATTCCCACCTTGTCGGGGTGTTTTAGCAAACCGCTTAGCCTGGCGGCGAATACCGCCGAAGCTCTGACTATCTTCACCAGGACCATGAACGACCACAGCATCGTAATAAATATATTGACCCAGCGGGCTCAGATCATCCTGTTTGGCCGCCTTCAGAACCGGTCGTAAGTACTGGCGATTCAGGATTGTGTCCTGGGCGCGAATCATCTGCGGATCCTTGGCAGCCTGATGCCAAGCTTTAACAAAGCCCGAGCCCAGTCCCGTGTGCGATGCCGAGCCATTGACTCTGCGTAGGGCTGGCAAATAACGCCGTAACCCATTGTGATAGGATTTTAGCCGGACATACCGTTGGACAACCTGGCGCAAGTCACCCGTCGCGCTGGTGAACCCAATAATACCCGCTGTATAGCCACGGCCGTCGCCAATATCTTCAATATAACCGTACTGTTGGTGGTAATTGGTCGTCGAATTCTCCGCACTGGCCACCAAAGAAAACGTCGTCGCCCGTAATTTTCCCGTCTGAATTGTGTGCTTTGCCCGATAGCCTGATGTGGCGGTACACCCTGTTAGACCACTGACTAAAGCCAGCAGCAATAATCCCTGAACGATTCTTCTCATCCGTATCACCTGAATCTTCCCTAAAAGTCATTTTTCTTTCAGCCTACCAATTTGATGGTGCGTTCGCCACTAAGTTCCACTTTTAAACGTCCAAGTTAGCCACATGCTAACCCTCTCAATTCGCAGACAAACAAGCTACTAACTGGGTAAACTAAAAAACTTTTCTGAAAGACCCATCCGCTACTCATCCATGCTATACTTAGCTTCACGCCAAATTTAGTAGTCACCGATTCAGGGACAAAAAAGGCGTGCAGAAAATTTCTGCGCGCCTTTCTGAAAACACGGCCATCATACACAAGCGGTCGTGCCCCTGCCAAGTGCTTGTAGTATAGCACTTTTTCTGAACGATCACTGTCAAAAAAGGATCCAGTGCTAGGCACTGAATCCTTTATCACCAATTTTAGTAAGTGGTTTGTTGAACGTCATGATCAACAATCTTTTCACCCAGTGCATCGGCTAAGTCGTGCAAAGCGCCTTCACGGGTCTTGACGACGTCCATGTTAAAGATGATAGAATCAATGTCCCCACCGGCAAAGTCAAATTGCTCGAAGTAGACGTAAGGGTCGTGGTCATCGTCGTCGTTTAAGAAATGCTTCGTTACAGCATCAGATAGCGCGGTTGCCCAGGCTAAATCTGCCATCTTTGGTAGATCCTTTTTCGTCACATACCCCGGATCCAGAACCAACTTCGAAGCCTTTTCCACGTCTTCAGCTGGAATGTCGATCTTCGGTGTTTCTGCTTGTTCTTCCTTTGGTGTATCTGCCATAATCAAAATCTCCTTTGATGTTACTAATTCAAGTCTAGTCCTTTTTTTGCCAAACGTTAAGTATTCCATTCTATCTTGACTTTTTTGGCGATGTTCGGTTGCTAAGCGAACCTATAAAGGGTACAATTTGCTTCAATTCACCCCCTGTGAAATGGTGCTGAGACGCGCTATAATAAAGGGATAGAACTAATGAAATGAGGAATGATGTGTGGATAGCGGTCAGATAGTTGTGAATCTAATTATTATTTTAATTACCTTCTTTTTTGCAGCTTTCTTTGTTGCCTGCGAGTTTGCTTTGGTTCAGACTCGGCCTAGCGCTCTTGAAGAAAAAATCGCCGAGAGCGATAAGCCGTCAACCAAGCTTAATCGGGCCATGAAAATGGTCACCAATTTAAATGAATATTTATCAACAACTCAGGTAGGGGTGTCCCTTGCCGGTATTATCTTAGGGTGGATTGGGGAAACGTTCTTCGTTGACCTCTTGCTAGACGGGATTGCACCCGCCCACCTAAATGGCGCGACAGCTCACACTATCGCGGTCATTTTCGGGGTTTTACTCCTGACTTACTTAGAAGTGGTCTTCACCGAAATCGTCCCCAAGAACATTTCTATCGACATGCCAATGAAGGTTTTAATGTTAGTGGTCACACCTCTGCATTATTGCCACGTTCTATTCTACCCATTCGTTTGGTTACTCAACTCCAGTGCTTCCGGCGTTGTGCGCTTGATGGGTCTTAAAGTTGCTAACGAAAGCGACGAAGTCTTCTCCCAAGCTGAAATTTTGAACCTCTCACGGAGTGCCGTGGAAGGTGGGGAGCTTGAAAAGAACGACTTAGTCTACATGCAGCGGGCCTTCGAGTTGAACGACAAAGTGGCCAAAGACATCATGATCGACCGGACGCAACTTGAGGTTATCGACATTACGTCGACCGTCAAGGAAGCCTTGACGGTGTACCTCCAGGAACGGTTCAGCCGGCTTCCTGTGGTTGCTGACAATGATAAAGATAAGATTTTAGGCTACGTTTATAACTATGACTTAATTCGTCAAACGCAAGTGGATTCTTCCATTCGTGTAGACAAGTTAATTCGAGATATTTCAACTACGCCTGAAACCACACCAATTACCCAAGTCCTACAGCAAATGATCAAGAAGCGGACCCCTATCGTCGTTGTCGTTGACGAATATGGGGGAACTTCCGGGATCATTACGGATAAGGATATTTACGAAGAACTGTTTGGGACCGTCCGTGATGAAATTGACGATGCCAACGACCAATATATTTTCAAGCAACCCAACGGCACCTTCCAAGTGAATGGGAAGATGACGACCTATGACTTCGAACGTTACTTTAATACAGACATTAAAGGGTTTGAAGCCTCTGATACGGTTACGATGGCTGGGTTTATTATCGATAACTACCCAGATGTAAAGGTCAATGACGTCATTCAATTGAAGAACTTCGACTTAAAGGTCCTGGACTACGAAAATTCCTTTATCAATTGGTTAGAAGTTACGGTCAATCCGCCACAGAAACAGATCACGACGGAAGCACCTGATGAAGACAAAGAAAACTGAAGATAAGCCTTGTAGAAGCGCGACTTAGTTGTCGCGTTTTTTTTGTAAAAAAAAAACGGCCATTTGGCCGTAAACACCTTATGTAGACTGTTCTAACTAGTGACGAATCTTAACTAACCCCTTAACAAAATAAAACACGCCACCTAAGAATAGTAGGAAACATACCCACCAAAAAACACTGGCTACTCGGAATGGTAAAATGTTCCAAATCATCAGAAACATAATCAAGATGCCACTCCAGAAATCCAATGAATGAACAAAGCGTCGGTTGAAAGTCATACTGTCCCTCCTGCTTTTAATCACTAACTAGCCCCCGCCAGTCAGCTATTATTTAGAATCATCCTGGCCCATTCTAACAACGATTAAACCACAGAACAACTCGTAAATTCCCAAGACAATGAGTGCGAGTGAAAAAACTAGATCCAAAATACTCGTGGTCGTTAAGGGCGAAAAGCCCCAAAACCCCAAGATTTCAGCAGAAATTCCACCCCAAAAGTTCATTGATCGATAAAAATTTTTGTTTAAATGCATCCGTTACAACCCCCTACCCCGAAAACCAGCAAATGATGCCCTTGATGGTTTTCACTATTCATTGTATTACTTATACGGACGCGAGAAAAGGCGTGTCATCATTGACATTGCCAAAAACTTGATTACATAATAAAACCTAGTGTTATTTTCATATCAGTTTTGAGAGGAAGCAACGCACACCCTATGGATATTTCCCAGCTCGCAAATCAAATTATCTTAATGTTTATTCTAATGGCCGTCGGTCTACTCACCAATAAATTAGGGTTCATGCACGGCCAGACCGCTACCGACTTAACCAACATTCTCTTATACATCGTTTCCCCTTGCTTAATTATTAATGCATTCGAGCAACACTTCTCTACCAGCAGATTACGTACCCTAGGCATTGTCATGTTAGGCATCATCATCACTTACTTCATCATGGTCCTCGTAACGAACCTCATCTTTAAACGCGTCTCAAATCCTAATTTAAAACGTATCATGCAGTTTGGAGCGGTCTATTCAAACGCCGGTTTCATGGGTATTCCCTTAGCCAGCGCACTCTTTGGCAGCACTGGCGTTTTCTTCGCCGTTGCCTCCCTAGCTGGATTTAACGTCTTTTGTTGGACGCACGGCATTGCCCTTTTTACGCCCCATAATGGTCAAGATTCACGCGTCAAATGGCGCCAAATTCTTCTAAATCCCAACATCATCGCCATTATTATTGGCCTCTTAATCTTTATGAGTGCTGCGCAGCTGCCAAGCCTCTTAAACCAAACCATCACTTACGTCAGCTCAATCAATACGCCATTATCCATGATTGTTATCGGCAATAGCCTAGCTGCGGTTAAGCTCAATCGACATACGCTAGACGCCCGGTTATGGACGCCGCTCCTACTGCGAAACTTAATTTTCCCAGTTATCTGCCTGCTGATTTTGACCGGATTTGGCGTAACCGGCATTCCCCTGTACACGACCGTGCTCATGGCAGCCTGTCCCGTGGCGGGTAACGTTGTGCTCTTTACCCTAAAGGATCACGGAGATACCACGCCCGCCGTGACATTGATGAGTTTGTCGACTATTCTCTGCATCGTCACCATCCCAGTAGTCTTCACCTTAAGTAATTGGCTATAATCCTCTTAATACCGAAAAAAGACCGAGCGCGCTTGCTCGGTCTTTTTGTTACTTACTTTCAGTTTTAGGTAAACGTAAAGCTAACAGGAAACCAACTAACGCTAAGATAAACGTAAAGTAGAACCCATAGTGGGCACCGTTTACGAAGGCCCCAGCGGCGTGGTTCACACCACTCGTCGCAGTGTATGCTGCTTGACCAATTCCCAACAGACTAGTCGCAATCGCCGTTGAAATCGCCCCAACAACTTGTTGGAACGTATTCATGATGGCACTCCCGTCGGCGGCAATTGGGCCCGTTAAGGCGTTTAACCCATGGGTTTGCGATGGTGACATCGCCAATGGTACCCCAATCATGAGGACAACGTGAGCTAAAATAATATACCAAACAGCTGATGAGGTCGACGTAAAGGCTAACATTAACGCCCCCACCATCGAAATAATAAAGCCTACTCGGACTGGCTTCTGGGCACCTACCCGGTCGTACAACCGACCAGCACCGGCTGACACAAGGGCATTTACAATCCCACCAGGGAACATGATGATCCCGGTTAACGCTACTGGAACCAACAGTCCTTTTTGAATAACCATTGGTAACAGGTACATGGCAGATAAGATAATCCCAAAGTTAATCATAACTAACACGGCACCCATCCGGAAACCAGGAATAGCAAAGGCTCGTAAATTTAAGACCGGCTTCTCCGTATTCAATTGACGGTGTGTATACCAAGCTAAGACAACCAGGCCCAAGATCAGGGCACCAATGACAGCACCTGACCCCCAACCATGATCACTAGCCAAGCTGACCCCCATGACTAAGCTCCCAAAGCCGATCGTGGATAAGATGATCGATAATAAATCCACCTTAGGCCGCGTAATTTCAGCAATATTAGTCAAGGATGTTACCGCGAAGATAAAGGCAATAACTAAGAAAGGTACGAATAGCCAGAAAATCCATCGCCAAGAAGCGACGCCCAAAACAATACCCGCTAAAGTTGGGCCAACGGCTGGTGCAAACATAATCACCAGACTAATCACACCCATAGCAGCACCCAACTTATAAGGTGGGAAAATTTGCATAGCCACCGTAAACATCAACGGTAAAATCAGCCCAGTCGCAATCCCTTGGATCATCCGACCAAACAGCAGAACGCCGAAACCTGGTGCGGTGGCCGAGATGACGGCACCAACAGCGAAATCAATCAACGCGAACAGAATAACCTGTCGTGTGGTAAACCATTTTGTAATAATACTTGATAGTGGTAAAACAACCCCGACCATCAACATATAACCCGTAACTAACCACTGAATCGTGGCCGTCGTAACGCCCAGTTGGACCATTAACTGTGGCAACGCAATGTTTAAGGACGTTTCTGAAAACATCCCAACAAAGCCCCCGATTAACATCCCCATCATTGCAAGCATAGGATGTTCAACTTGTACACGAGCTTTTTTCGCCATTTCTGAATGGCTGTCTTGTACTGAATCCATTTGTTTTCACACTCACTTTCATTTCGAACACAATGGATTACTTTAGCAGAAAAAACAAGTCTTCGTAAGCGTTAATTTAGAAAAAGCTAATAGAAAGCGATTCCATCGGCATTTTCTTAGTAAACTCTCAGTTTACTTCGCTTTTAACGCCGCGATTTGTTCACGTAATTCTCGCAAACGTTGGGTATCAAGTTCAGGCGCCATCATCAATTGATCATATTCAAATTGTAATCGCGGTAAGTCTGAAGCTGGAGTCCCCTTGGCTGTTTTGGTGGGATCCAACAATTTTTGGTTCTTGAAAACCAAGGTCCGGGTGGCCACCTGTTGCCGAAAATCTTGGTCATGCGCCACAAAGACCACGGTACCCGGATAATTAACCAGATATTCTGCCAACGCCTGCAACGCAGGTAAGTCCAGATAATTGGTTGGTTCGTCCAAAATCAACAGGTTGCTAGCACTGACTAAAATCGCAAGTAATTGGAGTTTAACTTGTTCGCCCCCACTCAACTCACCAATGAGCCGTTCGTAGAAGATTGCCGATAATCCAAACGCCCCCATAATCAGACGAGTACGATTCCCATCAAGCGCCGTGGCCCGACTCATAAACTGCCAAACCGTTTGCTCCTGTGGCAATACAGTCATATCTTGATGGAAATAACCCACCCGGGCACTGGGCGCCAATCGCGTATTCGCCTGATGCGCTAAAATTGCTTCAATCAACGTTGATTTACCACTACCGTTCGGTCCGACCAAAGCAACCCGTTCACCAGGTGCTACCCGTAAACTTGCTCGTTGTAAGAGCATCCGCCCGTCGCGTTGTAAATCAAGTTCATTGACGGTCACTAAGAACTTACCGCGAACTGGTGGTAGATCGGTGGCAACTAATTTTAACGGTGCCGTCTCATGTGGTTTAACCGTCACTGTCTGCCGGTTGGCGCGATCCTTTAAGGCCCGGGCACCACGTTCCATCTTACCGGCATTCTGTTCCCGAACCGACTGGGAATTTGCACGTTCGCCAGCACTCATCTGCCGACTCCCCTTGCGAATACGCGCAGCCTTTTCATGTCGTGCTTGAACAGCTTCACGTAAGTCACGTTGCTCACGTTGTTCGTGGTGATATTGCGACAAAGTATTTTCTCGTCGCTGTTCACGATACGTGGTGAACTTTGCAAAGTTGCCATTATATGGTGTATACGTCTGTTCTTCTAACGACCAAACCTGCGTTGTAATTGCCGTCAGGAGTGACCGGTCATGCGAGATGACAATTAGAATCCCCTTAAACCGCAATAACTGTTCCTGTAACCAGCGCTGATGCTCATCGTCTAGATTAGCGGAAGGTTCATCTAAAATTAAAATCGCTGGTCGTTGCGCCAGGGCCACCCGCACTCGCGCCAACATACTCTGACCACCCGATTGCCCCATCGCCGGTGCAATCTGTGGGACCAACGTCACCGGCGCCGTCACGTGCCGCTCACCGCTAAACTGCGTATCGACCCCAGCAATAATCTTGGCCAGGGTTGTTTTACCCGTCCCATTTGCTCCGATAATTCCTACCCGGGCACCATCCGTAGCCGACAACCGTTGAACTGTAAACAAAGTCGTACCAGCAACTGTCTTTTCAATATTCGCTAAATTTATTTGTGTCAAAAGTTCGTCCCCCTTTAATAGCAGGGATTGATGGTACTAAAAAAGTGGCCGCTTTCCGTTCGGAAATGGCGCCCACTGAATGTCCTTAGCCACTCAGCCGGCGTAACCATCAACCCCAAATCACAAGCCCACTCCACCCGTCTAGCGGTGAAAGTTGACTGACATTTGTGGATTAATTAGTTACGCATCGGCTGAATACCTCGTTCTTTCTTAGATTACCAAAAGAATAGCATACTGTTTTTTGTTTGACAAGTCCCCCTATCACCAGCATTTCGATTCAAAATCGTGTACACTGAAACCAATAACTCAGAAAACCGGAGGGAAAACTATGCAACCTTTACGTATTTTATTTATATCTATCGAAGGTAACACGCGTAATTTCGTCAAGAATCTCACGGCGTACGCCGCTAAAAAACACGCGGCGGACCCTGACCTTCCGGAAATCAACGCAACCGAAATCGATGAGATGACCGATTTCAAGTCTGAAACAGCCCCTTACTTTTGCTTCGTTCCCACCTACCTGGACGGCGGTAACGGTATTGATAACGGCGTCAAAGAACTCATGACGAATATTCTAGGTGAATACATTGATTACCAAGATAACGCTAAGGCATTGATAGGGGTGGTTGGCAGTGGTAACCGCAATTTCAACGAACAGTATTGTCTGACTGCTAAACGTTACGCGCAAAAATACTCAGTCCCGTTTGTCGCCAACTATGAATTACGTGGTGTCCCCCGCGATGAGACCCGCGTCTATGACGCTCTCGTAGCTCGCTCACGGGAGGTGACTGCTCATGGCTAGCCCAACCCTAACAACCCTGCAAAACCATCGGAGCGTTCGTAAATTTACGTCTGAGCCACTCACAGAAGCCGAAGTCGCAACTTTAATTGATGCCGCGCAACATGCGGCCACCAGCACGTTCTCTCAACAATATAGTATCATCAGTATCACCGACCCAGCTAAGTTGGCCGTGTTAGCCGACATAACTGGCCACCACTGGCTAGAAAGTGCGGGCCACTACTTTGTGATGATTGCTGATCAGTACCGGAACCAGAGCCTAGCACCCAACGATGACACCACCCAAGCTAACTTGCATAGTCTGGATAAGTTACTTGCTGGTATTTTTGATGCCACTATTGCCACTGAAGCCATTGTGACTGCTGGTGAAAGCTTGGGTCTAGGCAGCACCATCATGGGCAGCATTTTAAATGACGTCCCACGTCTAATTAGCCTCCTAGATTTACCGGAACTAACTTTGCCCGTTCTTGGAATTGCCATTGGCCATCCAGCCGAGCAGCCGGAACAGAAACCTCGTCTGCCACAACAGCTAATGCACTTCACTAACGGTTACCACGTTCTGTCACCCGCTGATCAGGTGCTACAAAGCTATGATCAACTCGTCACTGACTATTACCATCAACGCGGCACCCATCAGCGTGATGAAACCTTTACTCACCACATTGCTACCGAACTATCCCGAGATCCACAGCAACGTGCTGGAATCTTAACTAGTATTCATCAGCAGGGATGGTTACATTAATTAGATGATCTGGAGGGTGGGAAGCTTTCCCACCCTTTTTGGGCATCATAAGGTAAAGGTCGCCCGCAAGATACCCATATCCACGTTAGGTTGTGATTGCATGGCCACCTGCCGGGCAGCCATCTCGGGAGCCAATTGTTGGGTCAAGTGGCTTTCCCCGCGATAATTCTTAGTGACCAGGTACAACTGATCAGGACGTAGCTGACCACCCAATAGACCAAATTGCGGCGTTACGAGCACAATCTGACTGTGCATGGCCGTTGAATTCACTAAGGCTAGCAAAGCTAGGGCCACTTCCGGGTGCAACGCACTGGCAAATTCATCGGCTAGTAATGTCTGTGGATGAGCCGCCGTTTGTGCCTGAATCAGGGCAAGACCAAACGCGACTAGTTGCTGGGTCCCGACTGAAACTCGTGATAAGGGTAGTTCGACAACGTCTACAACCTCGCCCGCATCATCGTACTTTTCATAACGCAAGTAGAGGTCGGGTCGGTCATAACGTGACCCATCTAAAAATTGAACTGCTACTTGATGCTGAATTACGCCAGCCACCTCGCACCCCACAGCGTGTAGAAATTGCGTCAGCTGAGCTACAACATCCTCGTTTAAGCGCCCGTTAACCCTTGGCTGACTATCCAAACTGACCAAATCATCACTGAACCAGCGAAACACCTCGATAGCCGGTGCGTAATTCCATTTCTGTAGCGCAAACAGCATCAATGCATTCGGCCGTGTATTATTAATTGCTGTATGCTGGCCAACTGGTACCTGAACGAATTGGCCACCTTCTCGCGAGAATAAGACCTTGGGATTCTCACCAGGAATCGTCGCCTGAAGTGACTCATCCAATACTTGATTTGCTTGATAACTAAAAGCATATCGGTAGGCGATTCCCGCTCGTTTAAACGTTACCGCAAAAGTGGTGGGTCGTTGGCTAGAACCACCATCCAATTGGAATGGCTCAAAGGGCAAATCATCTGTAATTTCTTCCGTTGGGGTTACGACCATCTGTTGCATCCGTAATAAACCAGCTAAAACATTACTCTTGCCAACACCGTTCGTGCCACATAAGGCAGCACACTTCAGTCCGCGCTTCGTTCCAGTTAATGGCAATGAGCGTTCCGCCCCACCAGCGTTGGTGGCCACTAACGACAACGTTACTGGATTCTTGAATGAACGGAAATTTGTCAGCGTAAAATCAATTAACATGGCGTAACCTCCCTTTTCTTTGCATCTTACGCCTCTCAAACTTAGATACAATCATCAGCTCTGCAAACAACGAAATCTCCTATTACAATATTAATATCCCTTCCAAATTTGACAGCGAACGATTTCATAACTAATTTAATCAAAACAAAAAAAGAGTTGCGCATCAATTCACAATCGAATTGACACGTAACTCTTTATTTTTAGAATTTTAACGCACCTAACGCTTAGTCTTCCTTAGTCTTAGGTTCGTCGTACTTCCACTTCTTCTTCAGGTACATGTAGATTGGAATACCAATTGCCGTAGCAACGACACCAATCATCGTAGTCGTAAATTGTTGGATGATCGTGGAAACCAGAATGAAGATACCACCAACCAAGGCAATCAACGGAATAACTGGGAATAGTGGAACCTTGTATGGCCGGTTCAAGTTAGGCTGTGTCTTCCGTAAGAAAATAACAGCAGCGAAGGCCATGCAGTAGAATACCCAGATAACGAAGATCAACATGTTGGTAATCGCATCAAATTGCCCAGATAAGATCATGATGAAGGCAATGATGTATTGAATCAAACCAGCAGCCCAAGGGACACCAGCTTTGTTCAATTTAGCAAAGACATCACCAAATGGTAATTTGTGTTCTTTACCCATGGCATAAGGAATCCGCATACCAGTCATGGTATAACCGTTCAACCCACCAAATACGGAGATCAGGATACCAATCGTGATGAACTTACCACCAACACCACCGAACAATACCTTAGCAACATCGGAGGCAACGTTCAAGTTACCAGCAACGTGGTCAACTGGTTCGATGTACAGGAACACAGCGTTAACCAGTAAGTAAACAACCATGATGAGGGCAATACCTAAAGCAATAGCCTTTGGTAAGTCCTTCTTAGGGTTCTTCATTTCACCGGCAATGTTCCCAACGTGCAGCCAGCCATCGTATGCGAACATAGTGGCAAGCAGCCCGTTACCTAATGCAGACCAGAATTCACGGTGTGGTCCGGCAACAACTGGGAACAGAGAGAAATCAACGCTGGTTGAGTGGAAGAAACCAAGCAGCACGATAACTGCCAATGGAATCAACTTAACAACCAAGGCAACTGAAGTTACCCAACCACCAGCCTTAGCACTGATCCAGTTGATCAGAACTAAGGAGAAGGCAGTGATTAACCCAACTGGAACAATCCAGCTTTGTGCTAAGCCAAACAGGTTCGCAAATTGCGTCCCGAAGGCAATGGCAATGGCGGCAACGTTAGCCGGGAAATAAATAATTGCTTGTGCCCAGCCGGCTAAGAAACCCCAGAAACCACCGTATGAGTGTTCGATGTACTTGGTCAACCCACCGGTTTCAGGCCAAGCAGCGGCCAGTTCGGCCCCCGTTAACCCGGCACAGATGGTAATAACCCCACCTAAGAACCAAACGAGTAATGCTAAACTGATGGTTCCAGTTGAGTCGGTAACAGCGGCGGCTTTAAAGAACACCCCGGTACCAATAACCGTACCCATAACAGTTGATAAGGCGGCGAAGAAACCAATCGACTTCTTCATTCCCCCAGAATTTGCTTTATCAGCCATGATCAAGTCCTCCTAACTTTTTTGACAACCTCATAAATAAGGAACAGGCATATGATCCACAATACAGAAACGTACAGTGAAAGACGCATGCTAGAGCTGAAAAACAGGATGACAAAGATAATCGCATAAAATGCAAGCGCAATGTAGTCGGCGTAAGGATAGAATGGTGCTGGAAAAATATTATGTTCAGCGCTTTCTTTATTCTTACGTCTATAGACTAAGTGAGTGATGATCAAGACGGACCAAACGAATAGGAAACTAACCGTGGCCACACCGGAAATTAAACTAAAGACATCCTTCGGCATCACATAGTTCAACACAACCACAATCAGCAAGGCTGCTGAGGACAGTAGTAGCGCGTTTTGTGGAACGTGATTTTTATTCACGTGCTTGAACCGTTGTGAAGCGTTGTGACCCTTTGCTAATGACCATAGCGTACGACTAGTGGTGAAAATGGCAGAATTGCAGGCAGACAAGGCTGCAGTCAACACAACAAAGTTAACGACACCAGCAGCTGCATTGATACCAATATCAGCAAACATTTGGACAAATGGACTTTGCGTTTGAGCTAATTTGTTCCAAGGATAAACGGACATGATAATGATCATTGAACCAATGTAGAACAACCCAATCCGCAGCGGCAAACTGTTAACCGCTTTGGGCAAGTTCTTCTCGGGACTTTCCGTTTCACCAGCAGTGATCCCGACCATTTCAATCCCGACGAAGGCAAACACAATCATCTGGAACGAGGCCATGAATCCTTTAATACCAGTTGGGAAGACCCCACCATGGCTGTACAAGTTACTAAAACTAGCAACTGTATTCGGCGTTGTAAAATTCGTACCGATAAGGTAAAGCCCAATCACAATTAACAACAGTATGGCAACGACCTTGATCATTGAAAACCAAGATTCCATTTCCCCAAACAAATCAACGTTGGCCAAGTTGACCAGTAATAACAACACGATGATGAGTAAGGGGGTCGCCCACTGTGGAAAATGTGGGAACCAAAACCGGATATAAATTCCAGACGCCGTTAAATCAGCCATGGCGATACTGATCCAACAGAACCAATACGTCCAACCTAAGACAAACTCAAATCTGTTCCCTAAGTAACGTCCCACGAAGTCGATAAACGAGTGGAGACGCGTATCCGAAAGCAACAATTCCCCGACACTGCGCATCAAAAAGAAGCAAATGATACCAGTAATCAGATATGACAGGATAATGGACGGTCCGGCTTCATGGATTGCAGTCCCTGAGCCTAAGAACAGTCCGGTCCCAATTGCTCCTCCAATGGCGATTAATTGAATATGTCTATTCTTTAGCGATCGCGATAATTGTTGATCATCATTCATACTTAACTCAATCCTCTTCGGAACAAAAGGGATGTTACATAGTCAACTGTTACATAGTCAACTGTAACATCCCTGATGTTCAACATACGTTACATTAATGCTTATTTATTTAATCTCTAGCCAATTCCGCCTTCAGTTTTAACTGGTGAGAAGAAGTGGTCGATGATGTTTGATACACGTTCAAGGTCAACGTTACCACCAGATACCATGGCAACAACCTTCTTGTCCTTTAACCACTTGTCGTCGATCTTGTGAGCTTCGAGGGCAGCAGTTGGTAAGGCACCAGCACCTTCAGCAACAACTTTGGTCCGTTGCAGTAAGTCCTTCATAGCCTTAGCAATGTCTTCTTCGGAAACTAAGACAATTTCGTCAACCAAGTTTGAAACAACTGGGAACGTAATGTCACCAGGAGTGGAAACATCGGTACCATCAGCAAGAGTTAAGTCTTTATGGTGGGTAACGATCTTACCAGCATCGATAGATGCCTTCATACCATGAACGTTTTCAGATTGTACACCGACAACGTGGATTGATGGGTTGAATGACTTCAAAGCGGTAGCAATACCACCGATTAAGCCCCCACCACCACATGGTACGATGACAGTGTCAACATCCCATAGGTCATCAAGGATTTCAAGACCGATAGTCCCTTGTCCAGCCATAACGTACTTGTCGTTAAATGGATCGACAATGGTCTTGCCTTCTTTTTTACCACGTTCTGCCATCCACTTGTGAGCATCGTCGAACAATGCACCGTGAATATCAACTTCGGCACCGTAGCCGGCAGTTGCGTCACGCTTCATTTGTGGAGCTTCGTCAGGCATAACAACAGTTGCGTCAATGCCAAGTAACTTACTGGTCAAGGCAACACCTTGAGCATGGTTACCAGCAGAAGCAGTGATAACACCACGAGCCTTTTCAGCGTCGGTCAAGTGGTTGATCTTGTTGTTAGCACCACGGAACTTGAAAGAACCGGTTAATTGCATGTTTTCCAATTTGAGGTAAACATCCCCACCAACAACGTTGTTACTCAGGAACATGGACTTAACCAATGGCGTTCTCCGAGCATACTTCGAAACAATACTTCTTGCTTCTTCGATATCTTGAATGTTGAGCAGGTCGTTCGTCTTTAATACTACATCATTTGCAGCCATTATTTTCACTCCTCAATTGTGTTTGAAACTCAAACTTTTAAGTTTTGAAACCTAAGTAAGATAAGCGATTATTAAGCGTTTTGTAATTCAGTGTATGGTAAGTCGAGTGACTTAGCCAAACCTTCATTAGTAACTTTACCTTCGTACAGGTTGACCCCTGAAGCTAAGGCTGGATCGGACTTGATAGCATCATCGATGCCCTTGTCAGCGATTTCCAATAAGTACTTCAAGTTTCCTGCAGCAAGTGCCATCGTAGCGGTACGTGGAACAGCACCTGGTTGGTTAGGAACAGCATAGTGAATAACGCCGTCTTTGATGAATACAGGGTCATCAATAGTCGTAGGCTTGTCAATCGTTTCAACGGTCCCACCTTGGTCGATGGCAACATCGACGATAACGGAGCCCTTCTTCATTGACTTAACCATGTATTCCTTGACCAACTTCGGTGGACGAGAACCAGGAATAAGAATAGTTGATACAAAGATATCAGCATCCTTGATTTCCTTAGCCAAGTTTTCTTCGTTGGACTTAACAACACGTACGTTCTTGCCAGCAAATTGTGTTTCAAGTTCTTTGATCCGGTCGTCATTTAATTCAATGATAACTACGGAGCAACCCAAACCTAAAGCCATATCTGTGGCACCAATAGCAGCGTGACCACCACCAAAGATAACAACGTTACCAGCGTGGATACCAGGAACAGGGATACCTGGAAGTAAGATACCTTCGCCTTGGTGTTGTGCTTCCAAGTAGTAAGCACCCATGATAACTGAACGACGCCCTGCGATTTGACTCATAGGGGAAAGCAATGCCAGCTTGCCATCTTCAACGATAGTTTCGCCACCAATTGCGGTCGTACCAGCCTTCATCATTGCTTCTACAGTAGGCTTAGATGAAGCTAAATGTTGAAAGCCCCAAACAATCTTGCCCTTGGAGAAGTATTGGTATTCTTCTGGATCTGGTTCCTTAACCTTGATGATCAGGTCAGCTTTCCAACCTTCAGCATGGCTAACGAGTTTCCCACCAGCTTCGACGAATTCATCGTTACTGAAACCAGCACCGACACCAGCGTCTTTTTCAACCAGTACTTCATTACCTGCTTCTACCATCTTGCGAACATTTTCAGGTGTTGCGGCCACACGGCCTTCGCCTTCCTTTTGCTCTTTAATAACGGCAATTTGCATGTAAAAACACTTCCTTGTAAGTTATTTAACTACGACTATTATGCTATACCTTTCACATGGAATTGGCAAGGATTTCATGGAATTTCGTCGAATTTTTTTCAAAAACGGAAGTCAATTATCACGTGATTGGAAGCGCTTTCCCCTTTAGTGGCGCCGGATTTGGTCGCTTTTACTGAAAACGTTGCATGCGAATATTTTTACAAAAGATTTTTTAATGAACTGCTCGTATTAATTACATAATACACAAGCTTCATTATAGGATTTCGCATAAGACTAGGCCTACCAAACCCCTTTGTGAAGGGCCATTTGCTTGTTTGTAAAGTGACCAAATAAAATAATAAGCAGTGTCTTTCAGTTGTGTCCGACTAAATTTATCCATTTAAACTGTAACCAGGCGGAATATCATTAGAGTTTTCTCATTATCGCTCAACTATGAAGGCCTTGTTTTCATTTCGGAAAAGCGGTATACCCGTATCTCCCGTTATAGGTATACCAATTCACAAAGTCGACCTTCTCACTAGCCAAATTATTCTTCTGGGCACCAAAAAAAATTGTTTTAAGCCTGGATCCCCCGGCCCACACCGGTTTATGCGGAGATTGCACCACCAAAAAAGGCTTTTACTGTCCCCCTAAAGGTTCAGCAAAAGCCACCCACACTGCTATTTAAAGGTGTTACCCTCTCCGACGATTCAGCCGGTTACGGCCCATCACACCAGCCAGTGCCAGCAACATCAGGCCCGTTACTGACCAGAATAGGGATTGATAACTACCGTATTCAATAATCAAGCCACCGTACAAGGGACCCACTGCCCGACCAAATGAAATGGCCATATTGTAGATGCCTTGGAACTTTCCCTTGTCATTATCACCAGCCAGACCATCGATCCACGCGGGGATTCCTGGAAAGCCGGTCATCTCACCAAACGTTAAGATAACCATGGTCAGGACAAACATGGCATAGCTCTTAGCAAACACTAACAATAGGAAGGAGAGGATAAAAATCAGGGTTCCTACCCAAATTTGAGAACTCAACCGGAAACGTGCCGCCAACCGATTGACGATTGGTTGGCCAAAGACGATCATGAGACCATTCAACGTCCAGAGAAGACTGTATTTTTCAAATGAAATCCCTAGGCCCGTCATATGAACCGAAATCACACTTTCCCACAGGGAATAGCTCATATAGAGGCAGAAGACTAGAAAAGCAATTAGCCAAATCAGATTCAACTGGGCTGGCTTTGCGGGCCCCCGACTATGTTCGAAGCTCCTCTGCTCAATGTTCGCCCGGAAATCAAACAAAAAGATCAGTAAGAGGGCCAGATAGCTCAACGCTGCCACGATAAAGACTAATGTGACCCCGTGAGCCATCAAGACCCCCACCATCAGTGTGCCGACAACGACCCCTAAGTTCATCCCAATATAGAGGTAATTGAAAACCTTGCGACTTTCAACAGACTTCACGGTCGCCGCAAAGGAATTGACCACGGTCATCACGATGCCGTCGCCTAACCCAATGAACAGGAGCATGATGCCAAAGATTGGCCACCCGTGGACAAAGATCAGCGTCATCATTGGTACCAAAGAACAGAGTGTTCCCACAATTGCCGACCAAAATGGCGACCAGCGGTCAAACATTCGGCCACCCAGCCAATTCCCCAGAATCATGCACAACGACATCCCCAGCAAGGCAATCCCCGCCAACGTCAGACTTTGATGGAGTTGATTATGCATGTAGACCGTCGTCAACGGCCACATACACGCTGCTGCAGCGTTCAATAGAAGGGTCGCCGATACAATACCGGCCATACTCACTTCTTTTTTTGTTTTTCCCATTATAGTCCCTCACTTAATTTTCACTCTGCATCCATTGTCGCATACTTAGCTTTATTGCGAAACACAAAGACCTAGACGCTAATGTACCCAATAATTTTCGATTTTCTTCAAATAAATGGGTGAACTTGATTTGAGTCAAGTTCTTTTGTCGCCACTGACCGTATACTAACTTATGTAATCAAGACAAACGAAAACCTAGGAGGTATTCATTATGAGTAAAGTAACCATGAAATTAGACGCGCTGACCTGCCCATCTTGCATGACTAAAATCGAAGGCGCTTTGAGCAAAAAGGATGGCGTGAAGAACGTCAAGGTTCTGTTCAACGCCAGCAAGGTTAAAGCCGAGTTTGATGACGCAGCCGTATCTGCCGATGACCTCGAAAATACCGTCACCGACCTAGGCTATGCTGTTCAAAGCTCTAAAGTTAAAGCTCTCTAATCCCTACTCACCGAAAGGAAGTTCATCCAATGACTACTACTATTGAAGACCGTTACGCTGCCGAACAAGCCCAAACTGAACACGACCACCACGTTCCCACCGCTGGTGCCATGACCAACCACATTCTCTCCAACCTGCATATTTCTATCGTAAAATTTCATCAGGTTCGCTGGTCCGTCAAGGGTCCGCTGGCTCTGAGCGTCCGTCAACTGCTCAACGGGTACATCGCCACCTACCGTCAACAGTTCGATGCACTGGGTGAATTGCTTTTAGATGAAGGCGAAATCGTGTCAACCACGACTAAGGAATTCCACAACTACAACATGCTACAAGAAGGCGGCGACAAGAAGTACTTACCCGCTGAAGAACAAATTAGCGAGTTAGTCCACGACACCGACACCCATAACTTATTTGTCGACCGGGCCATTAAACTAGCTGAAAAGGAAGAACGTCCTGCCTTAGCTAGTTTCCTAACCGACTTACGTGGAACGAACAACCACATCATTCGCGAACTTCAAGCTCTGCTGGGTAACGATGCTCGTGATGGTTTGGATGAAGAAGACGATGATGACGACGATGATTAATCAGCGTTAAGAATAGTGTTAGCACACTGCGAGGTGCTAACACTTTTTTTGTCGCCAAACTGAACCGGTTAAAGTGGCCATCACATTTTGCAACCGTTTGCATTGTCCGGGGGTAACCGTTTATTATAGAAGAGAAACAGTCAAAAGGAGTCTTACCCACATGTCTACCTTACCCAAGTATCAGCAAAATCAACAAACGATTACCTTTGATTACCCTCACCGACCGCTACAATTAAGCATCCTGACCCCTAGTATCATTCGGGTCTTTGCCAACCGCGGTGAAACCGGCCAGTCTTATGCCATTGAAGATGACAAACAGCAGCCAACCGACTATGACTTGACGGTCGTTGCTCACCAATATGTACTCACTACCAGTGACCTTACCGTCAAGCTCGACGCTGACGGTCACGTTGACGTTTACGATGCAGCTGGTCACGCACTCATCACTGATTTTCGTGGTGAGCGCCACCTCCTTGATAAAGGGGTCGATAAAGTTCACCAAAAACTAGTTGAAGCGGAAGGGCACAGCGTGACCAACGTCACCATTGATGATCATGCAAGTTACTACCAGGTCGTCAAAGAACTAGCCGCAGATGAACACCTCTACGGCCTCGGCGACAAGACCGGCTACCTCGACAAACGGGGGTTTGAATATGATAACTGGAATATTGATTACCCCGACCCCCAACTAGAAATTCTGCCCAATATTTATAAATCGATTCCCGTGCTACTAGGCCTTAAGAACGGCCACCCTTACGGCCTCTTCTTCGACAACCCCTATAAGAGTCACTTGGATTTGGGCAAGGAAAGCAACCACTACTACTTCTACAGCGCGGTGGCCGGCAACCTGGATTACTACATTCTAGGTGGTGCCACCTTGAAAGCTATCGTGACCAACTACACCTACCTCACTGGTCGCACACCACTGCCTCAGAAATGGACTTTAGGCTACCAACAATCCCGTTGGGGGTACAGTGCTAGCCAGGCCGAGGTGCAAGCCATTGCTGATAATCTGCGGGAAAAGAATCTGCCTTGCGACGCCATTCACTTTGACGTCGACTACATGCGCGGCTATCGCGTCTTCACTTGGGATCGCGCCAAGTACGCGGACCCGGCTAAGTTTGTTGCCCACCTGAAGCAGCAAGGATTTAAGGTCGTCCCCATCATTGATCCGGGCGTTAAGCAGGACCCCGATTACACCATCTACCAAGAGGGCCTGCAACACGACTACTTTGTGAAGACCCCGGCCGGTGAAACCTACATCAACAAAGTTTGGCCCGGTAATTCGGCCTTTCCAGACTTTGGTCGCCCGGCCGTTCGCCACTGGTGGGCACAAAATACGAAAGTTCTCACGGATACCGGCGTGGCGGGTATTTGGAACGATATGAACGAACCCGCATCGTTTGACGGTGAAATCCCTCTGGATACAGTGTTTAGCGACCAGGACACCCCCGCGACCCATAAAAAAATGCACAACGTTTACGGCCATAACATGGCGCGCGCCACGTACGCCGGACTCAAGGAACATCAAGGCACACGGCCCTTCGTCATCACCCGAGCTGCCTATGCCGGTACTCAGAAGTATTCGACTGTCTGGACTGGTGATAACCGCAGTATGTGGCCACATCTACAAATGATGATTCCCCAGCTCTGTAACTTGGGACTGAGCGGATTCAGCTTTGCCGGTACCGACATTGGTGGCTTCGCTTCCGATTCGTCCGCTGAACTCCTGACTCGTTGGATCGAAGCGGCCATCTTCAGCCCACTGTTACGGAATCACGCGGCCATGGGAACGCGACACCAAGAACCCTGGAGCTTTGGGGAACCCACCCTTAGCATTTACCGGCGCTATCTAAAACTACGTTACCGGTTCATCCCCTTCCTTTACGATCTTTTCGCTGACGAAACGCAGACTGGTCTGCCAATCATGCGGCCCCTTGTGTTGAATTATCCTGCCGACCAGCGTGTCCGCAACCTGGATGATGAATTCATGGTGGGTGACAGTCTGCTCGTAGCGCCCATCGTTCAAAAGTCTCAGACCAAGCGGCTGGTCTACCTCCCAGCTGGGGACTGGATCGACTTCTGGAATAATCAAGAGTATCGCGGCGAACAAGACATTGTCGTCGCCGCGCCACTGGATAAGTTACCATTATTCGTGAAAAAAGGGACGGTGCTTCCTTGGGGGCCAGCCGTTTCCTATATTTCAGATGAACCTGATACAACTATGACCTTCAAGCTTTACGGCAACACAACCACCTACCAGCATTATCAGGACAATGGGACTGACTTCGCCTACCAGGATGGCCACTATAACCGCTATACTATCAGCGTAACGGACGGACAGGTACAGGTTCGTCTAACCCATCATGGCTTCGAACCGGTTTATCAAACCATTCAACTAGACCTCGCTGACCACCAGCTTCTGCTTCACTACGATGCCGCCACAGCGAGTTATCAGGCATAAACTGCCCGCCATTTCCACTGCGCTTGCAGCGATTAAAAAGATTCGGGACCAATCCTCCCGAATCTTTTTTGTACATAAACCCAAATAGTGAGTCCGCCTTACCGGCCGGCAGATATGGGCTGGAACGGTGCGGACACAACTTGAAGCCTCGAAAAACACGAGTCTACAAGCTTGGTCTTATTCTAAGCCAGCGGAAAATCACCCGCTGACTAAGAATAACTTCGCGCCTGAGCCCATATCTGCCGACCTCACGGCTCTGATCTACACCCTGAGCTTCAAGTTCAACTTAGGCCACAAATAATCCCAGCCGGAGGCGGCCAGGGACGGGGCCAGCCGTGAAAATGGCATTGGTTGGCGATCTTAGCCAACCTAGGCCATGGGCGACTTTGAAGATACGTGGTTTTCGTAGCTTCAAATCGAGCGAGAAGCCCGCTCTTTGCCTGAAGCGTCCCCACAGCAGGCCCCGTCTCTGGCCGCCGGAGAGCGATTAATTTAAGCCAATTATTCTATCATGACTGAAAAATCGAAACGTTATACAAAAGAATTTCGCTAACTTGATTCACATCAAGTTAATGTCGCAGGTTCCGCGGCATAATAAAGACATCAACAAGGATAGAACAATTTAAACAGACACCAAGAAAGGATGCTTCCCATGAAATTTCAACGGTTTATCTACGCACATACGAATCCCATTACCTTCTGGTCAGCTGGCTTAATCATTCTCGGCTTCCTGAACACCTGGTTTACTCACGTTCCTTATGTTACCGACGTTGCCTGGATCGTCGCTTCCGTGATTGCCGCAGCACCAATTGTCTTGAGAGCAATCAGCGCCCTGAAGGCCAAAGTTTTTAGCATTGAACTGCTAGTCGGAATCGCCGTTATTGGGGCATTCGCGATTGGTGAATTTGAAGAATCTGCTATTGTGACTTTCCTATTTCTCTTCGGTTCCTACCTGGAACAGAAAACGTTGGCCAAGACCCGTGGCGCCATTCAATCCCTGACTGAAATGGCCCCCACCACTGCCGAACTGGTCCAAGACGACGGCTCCCTTGAAGAAGTCGATGTCGATGACCTAGAAGAAGGCAACGTCGTTCTTGTCAAAGCCGGTGGGCAAGTCCCCGTCGATGGTAAAGTTGTTAGTGGCTCCGGTTACGTTAACGAAGCCTCCATCACCGGTGAATCCCGGCCTATCAACAAAGCTGATGGTGACGGTGTCTTCTCCGGTGCCATGGTTGAAAGTGGCACCTTAACGATTGAAGCCACCCAGGTTGGTGACGAGACCACCTTCTCTAAGATCATTGAATTGGTTGAAGAAGCCCAAGATACCAAGTCTCCCGCTGAAAAGTTTATTGATAAATTCGCTCAATACTATACACCAGCCGTTTTAATCATCGCCATCTTAGTCTTTGTCTTCTCCCGCGACCTTCGCTTGGCCATCACCGTGCTGGTACTCGGTTGCCCTGGGGCCTTAGTTATCGGTGCACCGGTTTCCAACGTAGCTGGTATCGGTAACGGTGCTAAGAACGGTATCCTTATCAAGGGTGGAGACGTCGTTGAAAGTTTAGCTAAAGTCGACACCATTGTGTTTGATAAGACTGGGACGTTAACTACTGGCAAAATGACGGTAGCTGATACGAAATCCTACACTGACGATAAAACGCTCCTAGCCGGTGTCGCTCAAATTGAAAAGACCTCCGATCACCCCTTGGCTCAGGCCATTGTGGCCCACCTATCCGCTCATTTACCAGCAGATACTGCTACTTTAGAAACTGAAACTATCAAAGGTCGTGGCATGGCCGGCAACTGGCATGACAATCAGTTATTTGTTGGTAACGCTGCTCTGTTAAACGATAACGGTATCGAGTTGACAGCAGACCAGCTGAATGATCTCCACACCATGCAAGACGACGGTCAATCCACCGTTCTGGTTGGCTACCAAGGCAAACTAGCCTTTATCTTAGGCGTCGCTGATACCGTTCGTCCTGAAGTTCCAGAAGCTTTAGCCGCCCTCAAGCGGCAAGGTATCAAGCACCTGGTCATGTTAACTGGTGACAACCAAGCCACTGCTCAAGCCGTTGCTGAATCTCTCAGTATCGACGAAGTTCACGCCGACTTACTCCCAGCTGACAAGGTCACCTTCGTTAAAAAGTTTCAAGATATGGGTCGTAACGTTGCCTTCGTTGGTGACGGGATCAACGATAGTCCTTCCCTAGCCACGGCTAGTGTCGGCATCGCCATGGGTGGCGGGACCGACGTGGCAATTGAAACGGCCGACGTCGTCTTGATGCAATCCAGCTTCACAGCTTTGAACCACGCCGTTGGCTTAGCTAAAAAGACCTCTGCCAACACGAAGGAAAACATTACGATTGCCATCTTAACAGTAGCCTTCCTGCTAATTGGCCTGGTTTACGGCTACATCTACATGGCCAGTGGTATGTTCGTCCACGAAGCCTCTATCCTGGTCGTCATCTTCAACGCCATGCGGTTGATTGGTTACCATCCTCGCGGTACCAAGGATGCTAAGCCAGTTGCCCAACAACTCGCAACGAACTAATCCTTGCTTCTAACAACTCACAAATAGCGGTCACTCTTCCTAGAGGGTGGCCGCTATTTGTATCCATTAGTTTTACGAAAAAAGACTGGCACCCCATTACTGAGTTACCAGTCTCACAAGTTAAGTTTGAATTTTAAAGCCTACTTCGTGAAAGTCCACTTAGCAGCTGGAGCAACGCCGGCCTTAACGGCAACGACCTTGTTCTTGCTGTTAACGATCTTGAACTTCTTAGCAGAAGTGAAGCGCAGGTAAAGCGTCTTAGAGGACTTAGAACCCTTAGGGGTGTATGAAATCTTCCAGAACGTTGGGGTCTTAGCATCTACACTGTACTTAGCGTAAGAAACTAACGTCTTAACCTTCTTACCATTCTTGTAGAGGTATTGGTTAAAACCAGTCTTTTGGCTGAAGACCATCTTTTGTGAATACTTGTTAGCCGTGTTGGACTTCCAAGTACCAGTTGGTGTCTTCACGGAAAAGCTAGCCGTACTCTTCTTGGTTGAAGTCGTAGCTTTCTTGGTAGTTGTCTTCTTAGTAGCGGCCTTTTTAGTGGTCGTCTTCTTAGTGGTTGTCTTCTTAGTCGTAGCAGCCTTAGTCGAAGCAGCTTGGACCCGGATGATCCGGTAGAAGTAAGCCTTCGTCTTTGGATTCGTTGCGTAAACGTAAACGTTAGCGTTCTTCTTCAACTTCTTAGATAACTTAATGGAGAACTTCCCCGTCGTCTTTGAAGCAGTCCCACTAGCAAGGTTCTTCTTAGCATTCTTGGTTGCCTTAACAGTAACCTTAGAACCCTTAGTAGCCGTCCCCGCAACCTTGCTGGAAGACGTAGAGATAGCCTTAACACTCAGGCTGGGACCGATGTGCTTCGTCGCAGCGTGTGCCGTAGTTGTTGCTGCTGGAGTGATCGCCGTAGCTGGGACCGTAGCGCCTACCGTGGCTAACGTGACCAACCCGGTCAATGCAACCATAAATTTCTTCATTATTCCTGACCCCTTAATCTACCGGCGATTTCCAGCCGGTATTTATTTTTATAACCGACTAGTAGTATAACAGATTTTGTATAAATTAGTGCCCGTACCGAACAGGAGTTTACAGTTTTTTAATAAGGCTTAACACTATCTTTAATATACATGGCTAATGGCCCTAAGTATTCGCTAATAGTTACCTGACGAAGCTAACTCCCCTTTAATGAAGAAAACAGTTAGCCATCATAATAAATTGCTGTCGAATTAATCACTACCGATTGTCCCTAATTCAACGCCGAAGCCCACCTAATTCAAGCCCTCAGCTAAGTCCCGCTGCCGGTAGTATTCACGGGCGAAGTCGACTAGATCGCGCATTGAAAAGGCCAGCGCCGTCCGATCATTTCCAATGGCTGCCTGCCGCACACTCTCCGGCTTAGCTGCCATGAACTGCGCACCCATTTCATTGAAATCATCATAGGGCTCCAACTCCACCATTTTAAAGGACACCCATTGCTTTTGACCGGCCGTTTGAATCGGCGCTCGTTCTTCAAAAACCGGCCGCGGCAACGTGGATTCAGCCAAGTGAATCGCCGTTCCCGTTTCAAAATCAGTCCCTAAGAAGAGGACTTTCGCGTTCAAGTCGTATAACTTTTGAAGCGGTCCCTGGGCACCGAAGGGCAGATCATAGGTTGTTGTTTCACAAATATGTTGTGCCTGAACACCCCAAGCGGTCATCGAACAGGTTGGATGGCCGCTTCGTTGCGTACCCGGTAAGCTGCGAAAATACTCCGGTAACGCGCCAATCAAATGACACGGCGTGAGCTGTCGGTCAAAGCCTGGCAGTGCCGCCATCACTTGATCCTGATGCGCCGTTTGAACCGGTGGATTGATCCACTCATGGGGGTCAGATAAATCAGATGACTGAGCCGGCATGGCAATATTGCCTTTCGCCAGACCAGCTTTCAAAGCCGCAATTAGTGTCTGTTCACCACCCGGAATAAATCCAAAAGCACTTAACGACGTATGTACGAGACAAGTATCCTGTTCTTGTAAACCCAACTCTTGGAAGAGGGTCATTAAATCAGTATAGGTGGTCACTGTGGTAATTGGCTGTTGATACCAAGGCTGTTTCATAGGCATTCCTCTTTTCTAAATTACGCCTATTTTAGCACGCCTGCTTATTTAGATATCAAAATTATTTGCGCTGTTAATTCTGTAGCAATTTAATATGGTTATATAATGGATATTCTGGTGTAGTAACCACTCTACGACCAGGGTATGCTAATCATGTAAATAACTTATGGGAGGGATCAGCATGATAGTCAGCAGTAATCATGGATATATTAAACCTTTATCTCTAAAAACACATTGGGTACTTGCTGCAATAGCCAGTGGAATCCTGCTAGGAGGCGGAACGGTCACCGTTGGCCATGCAGATTCAATCCCAGATAACCAAGACAGTGAGACTAGTTCTCCTAAAGAGGACACTAGTTCAGCTCCAACTAAATCAGCAGTGCTGACCTCATCAACTCCTAGCAACTCAAGTAGCGATTTAAGAAACACCAATTCGGATAACCAGATTGACGATTCAACTAACAAGCCTAAGACTGAGCCAGTGACTAATGACGAAACAACCAGCGACAGTCACAAAGGGACCACACCACCAATCACACCAAAAAATCCCGTCAATTCTGATACGCCAGCTCCTGTCACAGCAGAAAACACCATCCGCCAGCCTAACCGGTCAGCATTGCTGAAAGCGGCAACTCCCGCTGATGATCAGATCGTAACAATTAAGGATGCCAGTTTAACCGCAGCCGTTAAGTCTGCGTTAGGCTTAACAACAACCGGTAGCCTAACCGTTGGTGCTATTCGGCAATTCAAAGGAACCACCTTAACCTTAAATCTGGCTACTATCAACGACATGAGTGGATTAGACGCCCTTCAGTACCTACCCTCAACTGCACTGATTGATCTAACCCTGACATACTCTCCAATTAAGTCTGACGGAACTGCTTCTCCTTACTTTGATCTCACACCGCTAACTAATCTACGGTTCACTAACCTCTCAATCACTGACTACTATTCCGGCTACCTTAGTGACGACATGCTGAACCAGCTCACCCGAATCGATCCCACTAAAATTGCCCGCTTTGCTCTCAGAGGCAATATCTATTCCAATGATTATCAAGCCTTACAGAATCGTCAGTTAGCCTTGTTAGCACCCTGGCTAACCATCATTGGCAATAATGGCTATCAACTAGGTATGACACCGCTCAGTCAAATCGATCTCTCTGGAAATAACCTGTCCGACTTCTCTCCACTAGGCGGTATCAAAGCCGACACACAAATCTTGGCAATCGGCGAATCCTTCTACAGTAATCATCAAGTGAACGTTGTTATTGGTCAGCCAGTGACGCTTATCCCCGACGAATCTTACGGTTTGGATGGACAACTTTTAGCGAACGGCAAAACCTACTCCTTTAATACCGCTGACGTAGGAACCTATACGCCAATTACTAACCTCAACAATGGTCAAATCTATTTTGATAATCCTCAGCAAATTACGAGTGCTAGCTTCTCTAAATACATCACATACGGTCAGCTTGGCTTTATTCGGGGAACTACCTCGCCAAATATTGCGTACATTAAAGCTACGTATGCAGGAGGAGCTGAGCTGATTTACGATACCCGGATCTTCCGCTTAGCCAACTGGCAGGCCTCACCAACTGTGACTATCTCCTTTACAGATGAAGCTGGAAGCGTTTTGCAGAACGACGTTAGCCTTGGTGCAGCTGCCAAATTGGGCGAAACTTATGATTTAACCGCCCTCACGCAACTTAAGGACTACCAACTAGTCGCCGGTCAAGCAGCTAAATTAAGAGGAGTCTACACGCTTGATCCTCAAGCAGTCACACTGGTCTTTAAGAAGCAGGCGCTTACCCCAACAACACCGACCTCACCAATCGCTGGCTTTGATATTACGGGTAATCTCCCGACGCCGCCAGTCGAGGACACCGATAGTACAGACGACCATGGCACCACGACAGCCGCAACCATCGCTCAACAGATCACCACACAAACAATAGCAGCAACTGCCGCAACAGCGCCTGCTGCTCAAACACAGCCAGTGAGCCACCCCCAACAACAGGAAATTGCAACAATCGTCGTCAATGGTGGCTCAGCCGACGCAATCGACGATACCCAAGCAGCCCTCAGTCCAGAGCAGTCGGTTTCCAAGCAAAACCGTGTTGCCTTGGCAGCCAATGTTCAGACTGCTCAATCGCCAGTCGTTCAATTACCCATTACTCAGAAATCCCCCACTCGTTCAAATCCCAAGCGCACCACAAAGGCCCAAACAACGCTACCCCAGACGAGTGACCGATCAACCTCATTCTTGGTTTTATTAGGGTTAGCTAGCTTGCTCAGTCTCTCTTGGCTCGGCAAGACCTACGTTAAAAGAAATTAATTTCAGCATTCCGCCCCGTTACACTTGCAGTGACGGGGTTTTCTGCTAGACTACAAGTGTTAGCGATTTCATTTTAAGCGATTGGCGAAAGGCGTTTCCATTGCAATTCACATAAAATGATTTGTTTTCATGAAAATGAATTTTTACTGAAAACGTTGTTTCTTCAGCGTTGCAACCGGTTGTCCAAATTTAAAATTCTTGCTTTAAAAAGTTAGCTTTTCACGGTGAAGTAGTGTATAATTCCTTTTTGAAGTGGTCTAGACAGTCGTTTAGATAACTCGCGGACTCAGTGTGGTTTTGCTCCCACACTGACTAACCGATTAATCATTGTTTTTTCTATTTGTAGATGCTACTCATATAACGTACTTAAAATTTAAGGAGTGACGATCTCGTGGCAACTGAACGTAAAGCTTTATTCGTATTCTTCGGTGGTACTGGTGACTTAGCTTACCGGAAACTCTACCCAAGTCTGTTCAACCTCTATCGGAAGGGTAACTTGCGGTCCCATTTCGCAGTTATCGGGACTTCTCGTCAAACACTCGACGACGAAAAGTTCCGGGCAGCTATCAAGAAGTCTTTGGCTGATAGCGGTAACCGGTCAGATTCTAAGGAAGCAACTGACTTCATTTCTCACTTCTACTACCAAGCACATGACGTTACGAACGTTGCTCACTACTCCGTCTTAAAGGACGCCGCTGACAAGCTTGATAAGAAGTACAAATTAGACGGCAACCGGATCTTCTACCTGTCCATGGCACCACAATTCTTCGGTACTATTGCCCAAGACTTGAAGACACAAGGTCTGATGTCCACGAACAAAGACGCCTTCAACCGTCTGGTCATTGAAAAGCCATTTGGCCGTGACTACGACTCTGCTAAAGAATTAAACGATGCCTTAAGCAAGTCCTTCGAAGAAGACCAAATCTTCCGGATCGACCACTACTTAGGTAAGGAAATGATTCAAAACATTGAAGCCTTGCGCTTTGGGAACACCTTAGTTGAATCCCTTTGGAACAACCGTTACATCGATAACATCCAAGTAACGTTGTCCGAAAAATTAGGGGTTGAAGAACGGGCTTCCTACTATGACAACAGTGGTGCCTTACGTGATATGGTTCAAAACCATATCATGCAAATCGTTTCTCTGTTAGCCATGGAACAACCAGTTGCCTTCACGGATACTGATATCCGGGCTGAAAAGGTGAAAGCTTTACGGAGCCTGCGGGTCTACAACGTTGCTGACGCCGCAACTAACTTCGTTCGTGGCCAATACGGTGCCGTTAACGACCAACCAGACTACCGTCACGAAGACAACGTTCCAGTTGATTCAACGACTGAAACCTTCGTTGCTGGTAAGTTATTATTTGATAACTACCGTTGGTCAGGTACCCCATTCTACGTCCGGACTGGTAAGATGTTAGCTGACAAGTTCACACGAGTTGACGTTGTCTTCAAGCGTCCATTAGTTGATATCTTTGCCTTCCCACAATCACAAAACACGCCATTGGCTGCCAACGTTTTGACGATCTTTGTTGAACCACACGCAGGGTTCTCACTACAATTGAACGCCAAGACGAACGACACTGGCTTCTCAACGGAACCAATCAAGTTGGATTACTTGGTTGATGCTGAAAAGTCCAAGGATACGCCAGAACCATACGAACGTCTGATTCATGACGTCTTGAACGGCGATGGGACCAACTTCTCCAGTTGGCCAGAAGTTTCCTACGCATGGAAGTTCGTTGACCAAATCCGTCGTGTTTGGGACTTACAAGAACCACAATTCCCTAACTACACGCCACATTCAATGGGACCAGCCGCTGCTGAAGAATTAATTCAACGCGACCACCGTGAATGGATCTACCGTTTGAACAACTAATCATAAAAGCAAAAACCGCTCATCGAAATTTCGATGAGCGGTTTTTTGCTAATTATAGGAATGACTTATACGGTAAGTTAATGTCGTGTGTGTAGCAATCTTCAAAACCACGTTCATGATAGTATTCGAGCTTATCCTTATCGTCCGGGTAGATGAAGTGTCCACCTGGTAACCATGAAAATGGATGGAACTTATAATTGAAACGTTCCTTGCGCATCTTCCAAACTTGTTCAACCTCTGTGGGATCACCAAGCATGTTCGACCAAACGTCCCAGTGTAAAGGAATAACAACATTTGTTTGTAGGGCTTCTGCAGCTCTCAAAACATCTACTGAGGTCATCTTATCTTGAACACCGATTGGATTCTCTCCATATGCTACCACAGCAACATCGACATCAAAATCCTGTCCGTGTTTGGCAAAGTAGGATGAGTAGTGCGAGTCGGCAGCATCATAAATATTGCCGGCACTCGTCTTGATGACGTAGTTAACGGCTCGCTCATCCATGTCTGGCACCTGACTATCATCCGGTAAATTCTTTTCATCCGGATCAGTAATCAAGACAGAACGGTCGAAAGAATCGGTTACGTCAATTTCAACATCCTTAATTTTAACGACGTCGCCTGGTTTGACCACCTGGCATCTATCCGCTGGCACTCCCCAATCTAACCACTGATCAACCACATCCTTGGGTCCGATGAAGGGAATCGGTTCTTCAACGTTTTGCAGAATCGCTGCCGCAACGTTCATATCAATGTGGTCATGGTGAAAATGGGTAACTAGATATGCATCCAAGTTATGAATCGCAAACGGATTAATTACCATCGGTTGTGCCCGCAAATTGGGCTGAATTTTACGACCACCAGTCAGTCGGGACCATTGATGGCGCGGAGACATATCCGGCTTATCATGTGTCGTTTTACCAGTACCACACCACAAATCGATAGCAATGCTAGTCTGATGATCAGACTTAATCCAGATTCCCATGTTGACCAGCCACCACATTGCAAACTTACCCTGAGCAACCTTAGTTCGGTCAATTTCTTCGTTTAGCCACGTTCCCCACTCGGGAAAAACTTCATCTTTCCAAGTCTGCTCAGTCACATCATTTACGTTATCTACTGTCATTGTTTATTCATGCTCCTCACGTAAAAGCGTTACTTTTGAAGTTCTGCCATCTTAGGGTCCAAGTGTGCTTTAATATCGTTCTTATCTACAAAATTAGTCAGAACAATCGTTTTAGCCTTGTACTCTTCTGGAAAGTTATCAAAAAGTTCACGCGTCGTAACGTAAATATCTGCAGGTGCGCTACGAATGCTTCCCAAGTCAATCGTATCAACAGTGACATCGTCTTTCCCCTCATCCGAGACAATACTTTCAATATTCATCTTAGCAATAACACTGGAACCAACACCTAAACCACATACCGCAATAATTTTCATGATAGAACCCTCCAAATTTTATTCTGAGATATTTTTTAAAGAATCATGCCAACAACTAACGTCCGAATCAACTTCAATAAGTACATCAATGGCATCCAAACAACGGCGTAGTCAATGTTTGACCAAGTTAATCCACTACCGTAAACGGCACCGGTCAGTGGGTAGAACAAAATGACTGCGGCTGAAGAAATAATACCTGTGATAAACCCAGCCATAATTGCACCACGCCAACCACCAGCCTTGTTACCAAATACCCCCATGACATTACCATCAAAATACATAATGATAGGACTTGGAAAAACAATCACTGGTGAATGGAGCAGGATTGTCGCAAAAGTAACAATAATACAACCAACCGTGGAACCTAAGAAACCAAACATACCACCCATTGGTGAGTAAGGAAAAATCGTTGGTGCATCCAAAGCTGGAATGGCGCCTGGCAAGAATTTGTCAGAGATTCCTTTAAACGCTGGGACAATTGAACCGATGAACATCCGAACCCCAGACAGTAAGATAACAATCCCAGCAGTAAACGTAAATCCTTGAATAATCAGCCACATGATCCAGTTGGTCGCATCAGGACCAGTTCCAGCTAAGGATTGAATCCCACTCT
The DNA here is from genome assembly GCF_003946345.1 of Levilactobacillus tongjiangensis. Lineage (GTDB taxonomy): Bacteria > Bacillota > Bacilli > Lactobacillales > Lactobacillaceae > Levilactobacillus > Levilactobacillus tongjiangensis. The sequence continues at coordinate 12,826 of NZ_RHNY01000001.1, read as the reverse complement.
GGCCAACAGCTAACCCAATACCAATAAAGATAATTGGCATCAAGAAGAATAGAACAATGGTGTTGTCACGAAACATTGAGGCCCACTTAGGGAGCTTCATATTATCAGCATCTTGCTCTGGCTTTGAGCTACCAAACCACTTACCAATAAAGTGGGCAAGAATCGACCCCACTTGGTCCATAAACCCTAACGTTGAAACATCATGCATCCACGGACGAGAAATGATTCGTGGAATTGCAGGTGAATATGTGTAGTAAATGGCGTTTAAAATTGTTCCAACCACCACGGTCCAAAAACCATTTGTGTGTAAAACCACTGGTAACGTAACGTTCATAAAGGCTGCATGATAAAGCATCAGGTGAGCTGTTAAATATGCGTTTTTAAAGTCCTTACCTGGGGTAACTCTAACTAAAATCAAGTGTAGGAAGAACGCCAGCAAAAACGTAATAACCGTATCTTTTGCAATCGTACTAAACCGTAACACGACTCCAAACACAGCATCGTTAGTTGGCAAAACACCCTTAACATGTAGTGTTGAATTCAGCTTCGTAACCACTGGCGACAATGAAGAAATTAGAATACCAGCACCAGAAGAAAGGACTGTCAAACCAATGACAGTTTTTACGGTGCCATCAATCACCTGCGGGAATTTTTTTCGTTGTAATAGCAAACCAACCAGAGCAACTAAGCCTAGAAAAATCGTTTCGTTGCTAAGAACCTGGTAAACCAAAAAATTTATCACTTGCATGTCTAGTTCCCCCCATTAATTTGATTGACGATTTTCTGTGCTTCAACAGAGGTCGTTGCATTTCTCAAAACCTTCAAATTACTTGGTTCATTAAGAAATGCCACAATTTTTTGTAATAAGGCCAAATGATCCGTATCACTAACGGAGGCTAAAATAACGACTAAATCAACGGGGTCATTATCTTTGTTCCCAAACTTCACGGGATCACGCAGCGTTGCAATGGCAAAGCCGGTCCGATGAACATCGGCTGAAGGTCTAGCATGACCTAAAGCTAATCCCGGTGCAATAACAATATACGGTCCCAATTTCTTAACCGATTGAATCATTGCGTTCACATAACCATCCGTAATATTGTCACTATCTACTAACGGCTGTGCTGCAACCTTAATCGCATCTTCCCAATCATCGGCATGAACCTTTAACTGGACTTGGTCAATCGATAAATTTGGATTTGTAGCCATCTATAAGTCCCCCTTACATGAATAAAAGCCGAAACGTTATGTAAATATTCGTCATTATTAAAACAAATTATTTGATTCTTTTTTACATTTTCGATTATACTCATAAGCGCTTTCATTGCAAGGTGGAAAAACAGAAATTCAAATGTTAAGGTTATGACACAAACTCACTGGCGAATACTTAAGGGAGAATTAAATATGGAACTTAGCATTATCGAACGTATCAAAAAAATATATCCAGAACTGGGTCGAAGCAGTAAACGGATAGCCGATTACATCATTATCAACGGGACCAACGCTTCTTCGAAGACAGTTACCGAAATGGCAACTGATTGTCACGTGTCTGTTGCCACCATCTCCCGTTTTGCCAAGCAACTTGGATACACAAACTATTCCCAATTAAAATGGGCGCTCTCCAATCAGATGGAGGAAGATACGCCAATTATTCAGGAAATATCAGACACCGATACGCCTATGATGGTTGCCAAAAAAACGCTAGATGCAAATATTGAAACCTTGAATGGCACGTTTGACTTGATGAACGAAGACGATCTTAAGCGGGCTATTCATTACATCGTCCATTCAGACCGACTTGAATTTTTTGGACTTGGTGGCTCTAATATCGTTGCTCTTGACGCTTATCATAAATTTCTACGAGTACCACTAACAGTTCTACACGATGACGAATATCACCTAGCTCTCATGCAAGCCTCAAGACTAACCAAAGATGATTGTGCCGTTGTCATCTCCCATACTGGTAACGACACCGACACCTTAGATATTGCACGAGCTTTAAAACATAAACATGTCCCCATTATCGTCATCACTAGCTTCCCCAACTCACCTTTAGCTGACTTTGGTAACGTAAATTTCTTTTCAATCTCCGAAGATTCTCGCTATCGATCAGAAGCGCTCTTATCATTAACATCACAGTTGGCGATAAATGATTGCCTATACATGCTGACTGCACAATATTTTGGCGACGCGGCCGATAACGTCTTGAAAGATATCCGCCAGGTCATTCTCAAAAAACACCAATAAATAAAAAAATCGCGACCTTCATCAATTTGAAGAGCCACGATTTTTTTATTTATTTAACCCGACGCTTCAGTCCAAATAGCCCTAGTACACTGATTAATAAAGCAACTCCCCAAATTGCCGGTGATTGTCGATTTCCTGTTTGCGGCAACGTTGTGGCCTGGTGATCCGGTAAAGTAGTAGCTGCGGAACCAGTCATCGCTGTCGATGAATGCTGGTGTGCCAGTTGTACCGACCCTGTCGTTTCACTCGTTACGCCAGCACTACCGCCACCAATCGCGACGTTATCAGCTCCTGGTACATGGTCACCAGTATCCCCCGTAGTGCCAGTTGATGGCCCCGCTGGATTGCCCTGGTCGCCCGGTTGCGGTTGCTGACCCCCATCCGGATTGGGAGTTCCCGGCGTCTCCCCTGGATTTACCTGGTCGCCACCACCATCCGTTTGCAAAGGTGCGTAAATGTAGGTCACGGTAATATTCGTGTCACCAAACGTCCCTTGTGCGTTGGCGGGCGTTGTCAGCAGGACGTACCCCGTCGGCTGGGCTGCCTGGGTGGTGTAAGCCATCCCCGGTTTCCCCGCATAAACTTGATCAGCCGCCACCGTCTGTCCAGTCGCCGTTTGGTGGTGAACCGTGACTGTCGTTTGAGTCGCTGGTGGCGTCACCACTGGTGGCTTAACCTGCGTTCCCCCATTGTCCTGAGCGTACACATAAGTTACATCAATGGTCGTTTCGCCAAACTGGCCCGTCGCATTGTCTGGTGTCGCCGTCAACGTATACCCGGGAATGGTTACCGCCGCCGTGTTGTAGTTCTCACCCACCAATCCGGCCGTCAAGGTTTCATCCGGTGCCAGCTGGTTGCCCGCCGTATCCTGATGGTGAACGACTACGTTTGCCCCGGTATGCGACATTGCATAAGGTTGAATCACAACAAAATTGGGAATACTACTACCAGCAGGGCGGTTTACCCCCGTCAAATAATAATAATCTGCCAGCGGTGCCACTCCAAAGCCTGGAGCTGGCGATTCCGTCACGCCTGGCTTTTGTGGCTGAATATATGAGTAGTTCAGCCCCCCGTTACCATCCGCTACGGCATTCCCGCCCACATAATAAAAGTGATAGAGCGGTTCATCGGCCTCTGGGTCATTGAAGACCGGCTCACCAACCACACTCCCGTAAACCGCCAAGGGCGCCACAGAGCCATCGGCGTTTAAACATTGGATCTGCAGATGACCAGTCTGAGTCGCCTGATCGATCATTACCTGGTCCAGCAAAATAAACTGACTAAAGTTTTTAAACTCGTCGTAGTGCTTACCCTTCAACGATGAAAAATCCCGAATGTGGTTGTAATAAATGGTCAATGACGTCACGTTCTGTAGGTTCGCTAGCGGTGTCACGTCTTTAATCCGATTTCCCTGTAATGCCACCGTTGTCAGGTGTTGCAAGTTGGCCAACGGTTTGATGTCCACTAAGTCCCCAAAATAGGCGCCTGGCGATGCGTTAAAGTCATTCCCCATATCAATACTTTCCAAGTTAACTGCGTACTCGAGCCCCTCAATCGAAAATTCTGTCTTACCGTCAATATAGGTCGAATACCCTTTAAAACCACGAATATTTAATGATTTCAACAACGCCAAATCTTTCTGCGTGATGTCGGCAACACTATCCCAGGTCTTGTCCACACCATTCAACCCCTGCAGGGTTAATAAAATAACCTGCTGCAACGTTTTATTAGGCATCCATAAATCAATCGTCGCCGTGTCCTTACTATGGGCTAATTGAATTGTCGCGGGCTTAGCTAATTCAGCCTGCACTAGCGGTACAGCAGCAATCGTATGGTCAGCCCCCGAGTGATTTGCCACGGATGAAGCGGTTACATTTGCGGGGCGCGTCGTTGGTTCTGGTGTGGCGCTGGCCGGAGCCGCGGATTCAACGACCGTCATTGCCTGAGCTGGTCGCGTCGTGGCTGCTGGCGCTACAGTATCGGGCTGCTGATCTGCCACTGACGATGCGGGAACAGCAGTCGATGTCGCCGGTGCTGCTACAGCTGGTTGCGCCTCGGACATGGCAGCATCCCCTGGCTCACTACTGGCGGTGGATTCAACGGTCATCGTTGTCGCTGGTACTTCAGGCGTTGCCTCATTTCCAGTGACGGCCGTTTCCGATTCAGCCGCATCGGCTTGCTCAGCGGCAACCGTCTGGGTAACTTCAACCTCCGTGGTAGCCTTTGAAATGTTCTGCTCATTCGCCTGGGCAGTCACATTCCCAAAACTGACGGCCAAAATTCCAGCCGTGATGCTCGCGAACACCCACGCCTTCCCGCTCTTAAACATCTTATAATGAACCTTCATGTCACTTCTCTTATTCATAATATCCTCCCCCTAAAGCATTACCGTGGGAACTGCCATTCAGTCCCCCACTGACCCCCGCATTGTACCTGATACCACCGAGAAAGTGGCCATTTGCCCATAAAATAAACCGAATCCTACGTCACGTGAAATTTAATTGTCCGCAATCTAATTTTGCTATAATTTTCGGCCAAAAAAAGACGTCAGCCAGCAGCCAGCGTCTTAACAAATCTATTTATTCGCTGCCCACAATACCGGCCGCCATTGCTCTGGGTACAATCTCGGCCAGAACTCTAGGCAGCGATGGGCGACTATCACTTTAAACCAATGCCGCTTTAATCATTTGCAAATGCGGCGTGCTGTTAAACAGGAACATATCCCCTTCAACTTGATAACCAAATTTTTCATAAAAATGTTGCTTGTCGACCTGGGCTTCAATACTGATTGGCTCGCCTGGGAAGCTCCGCTTGATTTCGGCCTCAATCTGAGCCATCAATTGACGACCTAACCCTTCGCCACGATGTTCCGGTGCCGTCAAAACCCGACCAAAGGTGACGTGATCCCCGTCCATAAAGACCCGGGCGTAAGCTACCAATTCCCCATCCTGATAGCCCAGAATATGACGAGCCACGGGGTCAACGTCATCAATTTCTTGATAAATACGTTTTTGCGCGACTACAAAAGTCTCAATACGTTCATATGCAACTTTATATAAATCCATGGCGGACATATCTTCCAAGCCGTAAGTTAACCATTTAATCATAATATAAGACTCACTTTGTGTTATAATATAGCTATATTATGACACCTTTTAATTGCAAACGCAACTATCGGAGGAAAACTTATGCAAAATTATTTTAGAAGCATCGGATTGATTGCCCGGGCCAACGCCGTTATCGGGAATCGGGTATTTAAGCCTGACGACTTGCAAAGCAACCAATTTATCTATTTAATGCGAATCGTTGAGAACCCCGGCATCACCCAAACTGAGTTAGCTGATCAATTACACGTTGACCCTTCCACCTGTCTGCGAACCGTTCGTAAGTTGACCACCAACGACTTTGTTGAACGTCAACTCGACAGCCACAATAAGAAATTACGCTTACTCAAGGCCACCGCTAAGGGCCAGGCCATGTATCCCGCCCTCAGGAAATACGAGCAATCCATCCTTACCGCCGGGACCGCTGGTTTATCCACTGGAGAAAAAGCCCTCCTCGAAGAACTACTGGGTAAAGTGGCCGCAAATATTCGTAACTTCCAGCATGAACAAAAGTAGCGCCGTGATGCCCATAATTTACTGACTTAGCCCACCACTAGGGCCATCGTTAAGTAACCGCTGTCATTTGTAAATGGACTTTTGAAAAAGAAAAATTTCTTTCAAGAATGGGGTCAAATGATTTTCCTTTTATATTGTTCAATGCTACACTAATGGATGGAAAGTCGTTCCTAATTTTAAACACAAAGGAAGGTTACTAATGGCAGATCAAAAAGCAAATATTGGTGTTGTTGGTATGGCGGTTATGGGCAAAAACTTAGCCCTGAACATTGAAAGCCGCGGTTACACCGTTGGTATTTACAACCGTTCATCTAACAAGACGGAAAAAGTTATGGCAGACCACAGCGAAAAGAAGTTGGTTCCTAGCTACACAGTTGAGGACTTCGTCAAATCACTGGAAACGCCACGGCGGATTCTCTTGATGGTTAAGGCTGGTAAGCCAACCGACGCCGTTATTCATGAATTACTTCCACTGTTAGACAAAGGTGACGTCCTGATCGATGGTGGGAACACCAACTTCCACGACACGATGGCGCGGAACGCAGAACTCGACAAATCCGGGATCAACTTCATTGGTATGGGGGTTTCCGGTGGTGAATTAGGTGCCTTACAAGGTCCTTCACTGATGCCTGGTGGCCAAAAAGAAGCTTACGACTTAGTTGAACCAATCTTAACTAAGATTGCAGCTAAGGCCCCTCAAGATGGCAAATCATGTGTTACTTACATTGGCCCTAACGGTGCTGGTCACTACGTTAAGATGGTCCACAACGGTATCGAATACGGTGATGAAGAGCTGATCGATGAAAGCTACAACATCATGCGTAACGTTGCCGGTATCTCCGTTGATGACATGGCCGACATCTTTAAAGAATGGAACAAGGGTGAATTGGACAGCTACTTAGTTGAAATCACTGCCGATATCCTCTCCCGTAAAGATGACTTGGGCGACGACAAGAACTTACCAATCGTCGACGCTATCAAGGACCGTGGGAACAACAAAGGGACTGGTAAGTGGAGTTCCGAAGACGCCTTAGACGTTCAGGTTCCACAATCAGTTATCACCGAAGCCGTTTACGCCCGTTACATCTCGATGTTAAAAGACGAACGTGTCAAGGCTTCTAAGTACTTGCCAGCTGCTGAAAAGCAAAGCAACGTTGACGTTGGTGACAAGGACAAGTTTGTTGAAGAAGTTCGTCAAGCCCTCTTCTTTGGTAAGTTGATGAGTTATGCCCAAGGATTCGAACAACTTCGGTTCGCTTCTGAAGCTAACGATTGGGACTTGAAGTTCGGTGAATTAGCACAAATCTGGCGTGGCGGTTGCATTATCCGTGCCCAATTCCTGCAAAACATCACCGATGCTTTTGACAAGGATCCTAAGCTGACCAACTTATTGTTCGACAGCTACTTCAAGGATATTGCCACTAAGTACCAACAATCCATTCGTGACGTGGTTGCTATGGCTGTTCAAGCCGGCATCCCCGTTCCTAGTCTGTCAGCTGCTATCACTTACTACGATAGCTTCCGTGCTGAAGTCTTGCCTGCTAACTTGTTACAAGCACAACGGGACTACTTTGGTGCCCACACCTACGAACGTAACGACCGCGATGGAAACTTCCATTACAGCTGGTACGAAGAACAATAGAATCAATTTTAAATGTAAGCTTGAAAAGCTCACGACCATCTCGGTCGTGAGCTTTTTTGTAACTGAACTTAATTCAGGAATCCAGAATGCTGGTCAGCCAACTCTGCAAGCACGCTCAGCACAGTAATTCACCCAACTTAGTTACCGACACTACTATGCAACGTTATTACCATTGGCGCTCTAATTGCTAACCCCTGGTGGGCCAATTCGTCAACTGCTACTCACAACCTATTCTCTACCGCAATCGTTGGCTAGGCCTGTCTGGTTCCTCTTTGGGTAACGAACAGAATCGGTCCTCTCAAAGAATTAGAAAAGCAGTCGGCCAAACGGAAGTAGGCCTGCGCATTCCTAAAAAGTTAGCGCCATGATCTAAATTGCCCACCAAAAAATGCTAACCAACCGGTTAGCATTTTTTATTTTTCTTTACTGTTTATTGGATAATTATTGCCGTGTGTGGCCGCCGTGGGTCACACCAGCTAAGTTATCCGTCAATGCCATTTGAATCGCGTGGAGGCTCTCCCAGTGGGCAATTTCAGCTGCTAAGCCGGCTTCCCACTCTGCCTTCTCCCGACTTTTTTCAATAAACTGGTTCCAATCTAAGTCCGCCGTCGTCCGGTCAACCGTCTGTCGCCATTTCGCCCATTCATCAAGGTGTTTCGCTAGTTCCAGGGCTTGCGGCGGGGCCAATACCATGTTCTCAGTCATAACCGTAACCTCCTTAGCAAAAATCTGAGGGGCATTTCTAACTATTTATAGTTTAGCAAAGTCGTCCATAGTATGCAACAATTATGCCTACAGTTGATTAATAACCTGATTGATTGACTGCGTACCGCTCAACAGTGGAATCGTTTTGCCTATGGTTTGAGGCGCGTGGAGAGCAGCCACCATGAAGGCTGCTAAATCCGCGCGGGGAATACTCCCAACCGCTAGTGGATCACTCTGAATTTTGCCAGTCGCTGGATGGAAGGATAGCGCGCCAGGTTGCACAATGGTGTACGCTAAATTAGTTTGATGGACTAGCCAGTTATCGGCATAAAATTTCGCAACGTAGAGTGATTTCAGGGGATCAGCCCACCGGTTACGATCCTCAGCAAACAGCATGCTGATCATAATAAATCGATGAACACCAGCAATTTCAGCAGCCTGCATCGTCTTGACTGCGCCATCTAAATCGATCAGCAACGTCATGTCATCCTTCGTTCGACCACCAGACCCTGCCGCAAATACCACGGCATCGACGCCCATTAAAGCACTCGCAATGTGTTCCGGCTTCGTTAACAAGTCTAAGCGGCGTACCGCAACGCCTAAATCCTCCCAGTCTTCGCCATCCTCATCAGGCCGTAGCCCGGCAATGGGTTCATCCCCCTTTGCCAAAAGCTGAGTGACTAGCAAGCGTCCCACTTGGCCGTTGGCACCAACAATCAATACCCGCATTTGTCAGTAACTCCCTTCTCAATCATCACTTAAACATTATACACTAGGAATTTGTCTAGCTTAGCCGTTAAACACTAAAAAAATACGCCGCAACTCATCATGAATCAAAAAAATGTGCCATAATGGACTTAAGGGCACCGACCGACTTTGACCGATACTCGACGCAGTTTAGAATTTTTGAGGAGGTCTCCAATTTTGCAAAACGAAGATTTAACGATTACCGACCTAGATGAGAACGCCCGGCAGACAGCACTGAGTGACTTTGCTCACTTTTACATTCGGCATTACCGGACCAATGATTTGGAAATCTTATCTCAGTTCAAGGTTGACTATGCCATGAACGACATTAACATGTACCTTTATTCTAATAAATATTTTTCACCCGATGAGTTAGTTGCTGGTGTACTGGCGAATAAGTCAGACTTATTCCTCACAATTCTTAAGACCGTTAACTTGGCGTACAGCGCCAGTGGTGCCCTCAAGGACCTCACTTGGGACGGTTGGTACAAACAGCAATACGTTGGGATTCCAGAAGGAAAATAACGCTATATACGTGAAAAGGATTGCCTCCAAAGGACAATCCTTTTTTATTAACAGTTAAATTTTACCAACGAGGTTCGTTCCTGGCTTTAAGGTTTCATCACCAGGATGCCAGTTAGCTGGACAAACCCGGTCACCATGCTCAGCAACAAATTGTGCTGCCGTTAGCGTCCGCAGAATTTCACTAGCATTGCGGCCAATTCCCATGTCATTGATGGTGTATGACCGGACTTCCCCCTGTGGATCTAGGATGAAGACCCCGCGGTACGCCTGACCGGCAGACTCATCTAACACTTCGTAGTGCCGCGCTAATTGACCGGCTGGATCGGCAATCATAGGGTAGGCTACCTGGCCCACCTCTGGACTCTGTTCGTGCCAAGCTTGATGAACAAATTCTGTATCCTCTGAAATACTATAAATTTCTGCATTCTGTGCTTGAAAGGCAGCATAGTGTTCGGCTAGATCCCCCAGCTCCGTTGGACAAACAAATGAAAAGTCTGCGGGATAGAAGAACAAAACTGACCAGTGTCCTTTTAAATCAGCCGGGGTTAGGGTCGTAACCTCCCCGTTTTGAAACGCTTGGACCGAAAAATCTGGTAATGCTGAACCAATGAAATTCATATGAACGACTCCCTTCAGTTATGTCGTTGCGGTACACTCTTAGCATAACTGTTTTAAGCATCTTTATCAATAACCATTCTAAACTAGAGATTAAAACCTCAAATATCTTGGTGGATTGGGCGATTAGTTAGTTATAATAATTATTATTTAATGGGTATGAACGGTTTTGCTTGCGTCTGGTAAAAAAATACGTTAGACTAGAGTCATAGATAAATTAGAAGCTGTTAGGTGAGGCTCCTATACGGAAAATGCTACTGCTCAGAAACGTCGAGAAACGCCAATGAGTCAGCTGGTCAGGTCAAATTAAGGCCTGCTCTAATGTAGCTGTTATGAACAACTAACTACGCCGTATAGTGCTAAAACTCAACGACTAGCTAAATTCGTTCACAAAATGTCTTTCGGTGTGCGCTTAGCTAGTTATGGCTAAGCGCTTTTAATTTATCGTCAGTTGTCACTGTCGTCAATACATTAAGGAGGTGATTGAACATGACAACGCAACTTTTAGATGATCCCGGAGCGTGTTATTACTCGCCGGTGGGAGAGTTACAGTCTGTTCACACCTCTTGGTTGACGCTTTGAGGAGGACAATACTTTAGCTTTCCCTTTCCCGGACCCCGTAGCTTGATGCGGAGGTTCGACTAATGGACTTTAAACAGAATCGACTAGCCACTTTATCCCAAACGCTGTCGGCGTTGCAACCGACCGTAACTCGTTTGGCCTTCTCTGAACTCGTTCGTGAGCTAGTCGGATTCAAGCCTCTTACCTGGAAAACACAAGCTTGAGTTACGTCTTTTTCTCGGCACTATTCAACTACAATGCATTGACGTGCTAGTCCGAATAGCGTTACCACTCGTAACGACGCTTCACCGCTGGGGGAACCCTGTGGGGAGGAAAATAACTAGTAACTGACGCCGTTTCAAATAAGTTGGTTTTTAACTTCTAATGGTCGATACGAATAACCCAATACCAAACCAATCACTGGTTATCAATAGCAACTGTCAATTGCCCATGGGCTGATGGGAATCACCCCGCACGCGTTGTCCCGCGTTATTGATGAGCTGGTATTCCAAAGCGTTCCAATACGCAAAAAAGCAGCCGTTCAATTCTTGATGAATTGAACGGCTGCTTTTATTTATTAGGCTTTAGCCCGTCGATTTTTCATATGTTCTAAGAACTTTTGACTCTTGTCCTCATCAAATTCATGTTCAGACTTGGCAATAATAACCGTTGCCAGCGAGTTCCCAACAACGTTAACCGCCGTCCGACCCATATCAACGAGACGGTCGATCCCAGCAATAAAGGTCAGTCCACTCATTGGGACCCCAATCGTTGAAATCGTTGCTAGTAACACTACAAATGAGGCACCAGGCACACCGGCCATTCCTTTACTGGTAATCATCAACACCACCAGCAACGTAATCTGTTGACCAAGACTCAGATGAATATGGTAGGCCTGCGCTAAGAAGAGTGCCGCCAAGGATTGGTAGATAGCCGAACCATCCAGGTTAAAGGTATATCCGGTTGGAATAACGAAGGAGACAATTCCCTTGCTGACCCCGAATTTATCCATTTTATCAATCAACCGTGGCAGTGTAGCTTCGGAACTAGCGGTCGAGAAAGCCAAGACCGCTTCGTCCTTAATCACAAATAACAGGTCCTTGAGACTAAATTTAAAGATTCTAGCTGCAATCCCCATTACAACCAAGACAAACACTACCATGGTGGCATATGCCAACAGGATGAAATACCCCAAAGGTGCTAGCGCAGATAACCCCATTTGGGCCACGGTAACCCCAATCAATGCACAGACACCGATTGGTGCGGTATGCATGACCCAGTTGGTTACCCGGAACATTACCTGGGAAACGGCGTCTAACGCTTGCGTGATGACTTGCCCCTGTTTACCAATGGCTGCAGTTCCTAACCCAAAGAAGACGGAGAAGAAGATGACAGGCATCATGTCGCCCTCTGCCAGGGACTTGAAAATGTTAGTTGGAATAATTCCCATCAACGTTGCCCAAATACCCGAATCCTTAGCTGATTTAGCAGAAGATACGTACTGGCTGATATCGGTACTTTGCAGTTGGTGAATATCAATGAAGGAACCAGGTTGGAAGATGTTCCCAACCAGCAACCCCAGAGCAATTGCAATGGTAGTCATTACTTCGAAATAAATCAGCGTTTTACCGCCAATTCGACCTAACTGCTTAATATCACCCATGTTGGCGATTCCGACGGTTAAACAGGACACCACGATGGGTAGAACGATCATTTGAATCAACCCAATGAACATGTTCCCAATGTTTTGCATGGCGGTGATAGCCATCTTGTTTTGATAAAAGACCACACCAAGAATAATCCCTAAAATCAAACCAATTAAAATCTGCCAACCTAGGCTAAGACGATATTGTCGATATCTTTTCATTCCCATTCCACCTATTCTCTCTTATGTAAGATCTTACGAGTTGACTAATAATTCAAGTTGCCCTAAATCTTGTAATAACAACTATAATAGCACAAGCCTTCCGTTTGGAAAACCACCTCAACCGTATATTCTTCTAATATTCGTATATTAATGTACGCTATTACGATTTTTGTATATTTTATGGTATAAAAAAAGGAATCCATCTCTGGATTCCTTACTCTTCGCGTAGCGACGTCCTATCCTCGCAGGGGGCGATCCCCCAACTACTATCAGCGTGCTGAAGCTTAACTTCCGTGT